>CAZUUQ010000088.1:0-1318 GCA_964622625.1 uncultured Phycisphaeraceae bacterium
GGCGGTGCTGCGCATCCTCGATACGCGTTCGATCCAGGTCGATTTGGAACAGCTCGGAATGAACGAGGACACGCTGACGATTTGGCGCAACCAGATCGTGCAGCCGCACGGCATCATCCTGGTTACGGGACCGACCGGATCGGGCAAGACCACCACGCTCTATGCCTCACTCAACAAGATGGACCGCGAGCGCCTGAATATCTCGACGGTCGAGGATCCTGTCGAATACCACCTGGGCGGCATCAACCAGGTGCAGACGCACGAGCGCATCGGCATGAGCTTTGCCGCCGCCCTGCGATCGCTGCTGCGTCAGGACCCGGACGTGGTGATGGTCGGCGAAATCCGCGACTCGGAGACGGCCCGCATCGCGATTCAGGCGTCGATGACCGGACACCTCGTGCTCTCGACCCTGCACACCAACGACGCGCCCAGTTCCGTGACGCGGCTGATCAACATCGGCGTCGAGCCGTTCCTCATCGGCGCGGCCCTCAACGGCATCCTGGCTCAGCGCCTCGTGCGCCGCGTCTGTGAGCACTGCAAGAAGCAGGTGCGGCCGACGGAGCACGAGGCCAGGCATCTGGCCCGACACGGCGTGGCCATGGACGAGGTCTGGCACGGCGAAGGCTGTGACAAATGCCGCAGCACCGGTTACGCCGGCCGCGTGGGCCTGTACGAGCTGCTGATCCTCGACGACTTCCTGCGCGACAAGATTGCCGGCAACCCCAACGTCACCGAATTCCGCCGTCTGTGCGTCGAGCGAGGCATGACGACGCTGCGCGAAGACGGCTTCCAGAAAGTCGCCCAGGGCAACACCACCGTCGAGGAAGTCCTCCGCGTCACCGAGTCCACCATCTGACAAAGGATGGGATGAGGTCATTTCCGTATCGCAGGGTGCGAGGAATAACTCCCGCCCCCGTTTCTCCCGCGCTTGCTCAGTGGCCGCACGGTGCCGCCGACGGCGATGGCGGCGGCGATGATGACCAGATTCTTGATGATGTACTGGCCCGCCAGCGTCGGCGCCCAGGGGATGTGATTCCACGTCGCCTCCGGGACGAGCACCAGCGGCAGAAACGTGCCTCCCATCTGCAGCGCCAACAGAAACAGTGCGACGCGGATCAGCGGACGCCAGAGCAGACACACGCCGATGAGCACCTCCCACCAGCCGAGGATGACGATAAACATCGGCGGGTCAAAGGCCCAGTAGACCGTCGCGGCGATCAGATCGTTGGCTTCACTGTGCCCGAAAGGCTTGAGCATGCCGAACCAGATGAACACGACCGCCAGCGACCAGCGCAGCAGGTTGTGGCCGTGACGCCGC
>CAZUUQ010000088.1:1418-5788 GCA_964622625.1 uncultured Phycisphaeraceae bacterium
CGCGCTGGGCAAGCACCTGGCGGCGGTCGGCGCTGACCAGCAGCGGCGCGATCAGGTCCGCCCAGCGCGACACATCCGACACGGGCAGCACCACGCCGCAGCGGCCGTCGTCGAGCATCTCACGCACCGCGCCCACATCGGTCGCCGCAACGGGCACGCCCATGGCCATCGCCTCCAGCACGGCATTGGGCGCGCCTTCGGTGTGGCTGGGCAGCAGCAGCATGTCCATCGCTTCATAGAAGCGCCTCGGCTCAGCCTGCCAACCCCAGAAGCGCACAGCCGGCGCGACGTGCAGCTCGCGGGCGAGCGCTTCGAGCGCGGCATGCCGCGGGCCGTCGCCGATCACGTGCAGTTCCACATGCGGATAGCGCCGATACAGCGTCGCCAGACAGTGCAGGGCGCGATCCACACCCTTCTCGATGCTCAGACGCCCGATGACGCCGATCACCAGGCGAGCCGGCGCGATCCCCAGACGCTGCCGGGCCTCGGCCGCGGTGCGCCGGCGCTGGTATTCGCCCACATCAATCGCGTTGGGCACGTGGTGCAACCGCTCGGCCGCGACGCCCGCGTCAAGGCATTGGCGGGCCAGCAGCGGGCTGACGGCGATCACCTGCTCGTAGTGGTGCATGGCCCACAGGTCCAGGCGGCGGTACGCGCGCGTGCGCCATGTCTCACCTGTCCAACCATGGGCGGTGGTCACCAGCCGCATCGGCCACAGCGGCCGCAGCAGCAGCCCCAGCAGGTTCGACTTGTAGTCGTGGGCGTGCCAGATGGTGACGTGCTGGCGACGGCACAGATCGAGCAGCGAACGCAGCACGCGCAAATCCAGCGGGCCGGCCTCGGCGATGGTCCAGAGCGGGCAGTGCAGTGCGGCGGCCCGGCGGCGCAGTGTTTCGATGCCGTCGTCGCCGCGTGGGTGCAGATAGACCGCCCCCATGCGCAACCCATGCGTGTGGGCATAGCGGGCCGAGCGCAGGATGGTCTTGTCCGGCCCGCCGCCGCTGCCCGCCACGACGCGCGCGTGCAGAACCATCGGCCGCGGGCGACTGAGACGGGGGAGCGATGAATCATCAACAAACGTGTGCGACACGGCTGATTCCTGAGGGGGTGATTGTCCTTACACCATGAACCCCGGACAGGTGGCGCAGGGGGTGGTCTTCAGATCGCCGTGCGCCACGGGTTTGCGGAAGCTTCGCCGCGCCAGGCGGTACGGCCGGCCGTTCCAGAGCTTGCGGAAGGGCGTCTCAAAGACGTTGCCCATGTCCTCGGCCGGGTCGAAGCTGCCGCAGCACAATGACACATTGCCGTCCCAGTTGATAACGCTGGCCTGCCACGGCCAGGAGCAGTCGAAAGCCTTGCGCCCATTCCACGCATCGGTCTTGAACTCGCCGTCGAGCATCTTCTGGTAGGCGTCGAGCACGTAGGTCCTGTCGCTCGGCAGCCAGTTGCGCAGGTGTTCGAGGCGCTTGCGGGCCAGCACGTCGGGTGCCAGACCCAGCGGCACGAGCTGCTTGTCGTGGCCGAGGAAGCGGATGTTCAGCGATGGCATGGAGAACACCGCCTTGCAGCCCAAGTCGTCCGCCAGCTTCTGGAACGCGGCCTTCTCGTGTTCGTTGTGGCGGGTGACGACGAAGTTGAGCTGGATGGCTGGTGTCGCCGAGCCGAGACGATCGCGCGTCGCCACGAGGTGGCGGATTTTCTCGACCGCCGTGTCGAGGTCTTTGCCCGGCTGATAATGGGCGTAGGTCGCCTGCGACGCGCCGTGCAGCGAGCAGGTGAGCATGTCCAGCCCGCTTTGCACCAGTGCCTCGGCCTGATCCTGTGCCTGTCCCCTCCGGGGGCCGGGCTTGAACGCGTGCAGGTTCGAGCTGAGGTAGGTCCAGATGCCCGCGTCGTGGGCGTAACGAACCATCTTGTAGATGTCGGGTACGATCAGCGGATCGCCCCACATCGACAGGTCGAGCACATAGAGCGAGCATTTAAGCTGGTCAATCAGGCTTTTGAACTTCTCGAAATCCATCTTGCCCTTGGGCCGGCCTTCGAGGCCGATGCCGGTGGGGCAGAGCTGGCAGTGCGTGTTGCAGATGTTGGTGGACTCGATCTTCATGCGATAGGGCAGGCCGACGACGCGTTGCGTCTTGAGTCGGAACTGCGCATTGACCAGGGCCATGTTCATCAGCTTGCGCAATGTGAGGTAGCGGCGGTTGCGCCAGACGTGGAACACGCCGCGGGCCAGGAAGTCCAGGCCGTGCACCGCCTGACGCACCGGGCGGTTGCGCAACGGACGCTGCCTGAGCCGCTCGGTGAAGCGCACCGAGCGGGCGAGTTGACTTTCCAGTGTGAGGCTGAGGCTGGTCATGAAATGTTATCCGTGTGATGGCAGCGAGCGCGGCTTCAGTGGCGTCAGGGGCTGATGCGGCGATGTGCGGTGCTCGACCGGAGCGGACTGATTGCGGACGGTCTTGGCGGCATCGTCCAGTTCCTCCAATCGTCGGCTCAGCAGCGTCGGCAGGAGGATGGCCATCACCATCAGCAGCCAGGGCAGTTCGAAAAGTTCCAGCGACAGGAACAGCGCGCCGACGGCATAAATCACGAGGCTGGCGGCACAGCCGAGGCTGATGGCAGCCGTCAGGTGCAACTCGCGCATCCTGTCGGCCGAGTCGGCATCGAAATCTTCAGGCGGACACGCCGATGTCGGATCGTCGATCCGCTCGCGGCACATGCGGTGGCCGCGGTGCAGACTCGCCAGCGATACGGCCAGCAGACCGACGAACGTCAGCATCGCGGGAATGCCCGAGTCGGCCGCGACCTGGATGTACTGGCTGTGAATGGTGCGGCCGAAGGAATCGGCTCCGAAATTTTGCGACAGGTAACGCGAGTTGCGGATACCCTGTCCGAAGATGGGTCGATCCCACGCGATCCGCCAGCCGGCCGCCCAACTGTCCAGACGCGACTGGGCGCTGCGGTCGGCCTCGAAGCGCGTGGTCGAAAAGAAGCGCTCGCGGATCTCCGCGCCGGCGAGGGTAAGCACGATCAGGCCCACGACGCCCGCCGCCGCCAGCGCCTGCATCCGCGGCCGATGGTGCCACAGCAGCCACGCCGCGCCGGCCAGCGCCGCCACCATCGCGCCACGCGAGTAGCTCATCATCACTGCATGGATCATGAAGATGCCCAGCAGCCAGCAGCCGAATCGCTGCCACCGTTTCTGCGCCGCCAGCCCCACGGTGTATGCCAGCGGCACGCCCATCGCCAGCAGCAGGCCCGCGCCGTTGTTGTCCAGGCCGCCGAACCCGTAGCGGTAGATGTCCAGCCGGCCGTCAAAGAAGTAGAGGTAGTTCACTTCGTAAGCGATGTACCCGATCGTCAGCATGACGGTCAGGGCCAGCACGCGCACCTGCCAGAGCTGGTCGATGACCATTGCCGCCAGCAGGGCCAGAAAAAGAATCTTGGCGTACTCGGTGCCGTAGGCACCGGCCGTCGCCGATTCCGAAGCCGTCAGATAGCTCAGCAGCAGCAGCAGCGAGAAGATGCCCGTCAGGACGATGAACGCGTTGAGTCGTGCGGTCTTGATGACCCGCGGCAGGGCGAGCAGCGTGCCCGCCACGGCGATCGCCGCCGCGATCAGCGACCAGCGCACGTCCACGGGCAGCGACCAGTTCCACAGATACTGCGGCCGCAACACCGCCAGCAGGTAATACAGCAGCACGCCCCAGAAGGGGTGATAGAGCGCGCCGATGCCGCTGAGGGTTGTGATCGCGGCTAGAAACAGCAGATGCTTCATGACAGAGCGTTCCCTGGGCGACCGCGCCCCGCCCGGCGGGCCGGATCGGTCAAGCCGCTACAACCGTTAAAGTCGGCACGATGCGGGTTCGGCTTAAGGGGGTTACGACCCCGCTGGCACTGCGTCACGCGGCCGTCCGCAGGCACTGGATCGGTTGCGGGGCGTCATCGCGATTACCCGCCGCGTCCGGTAAGCCGCTGTCCGCGGCCTTGGAACGAACGAACAGCGCCGAGGCCACAATCAACGCCTGCAGCCCCAGCACCGGCCAGCGAAATCGCTCCAGCCCGTTGGTCTGCGTTGCCAGCACGAAGTAGGCTGCCATGCCGCCCAGCAGCAGGGCGGTTCGCCAGCGACCGGCCCATGTAAGCCGTACCAAGCCGATGACCATGCCCGCCGTCAACAGGGCGTTGACGCCCATCCATCCCCCGGCTGAAGCGACGCGCGCCAGGTCCGCGCGATCGTCCGCGTCACGCAGGTTCACTTCGCCGCGCAGCAGCCGGTCGCGCAGGCCTGTGGGCTGCCAGACGAGGCCGAGCCGCTCGTATAGCGTGCCCAGCGAGTGATCTGTGAAGAACTTGATGGTGCTGTG
>CAZUUQ010000088.1:5888-11609 GCA_964622625.1 uncultured Phycisphaeraceae bacterium
ACGTGCTGATTGCGGGCCATCCACGCAACCGCGGGCAGCAGGCTCATGGTCAGCAGCAGGGCGGCACACGTCAGGCCTCGCCGCGTGGGGCTGGCGACCATCTGCCACATGGTGGCCGCGATTCCCAGAAACACGCCCACAGGCCGCACCAGCGCCGCCAGGCCGAACAGCAGCCCGCCGATGGCCGCGCCCGTTGTGTGCCGGTCGTGTCGCACCAGGACATACACGCCCGCCAGCAGCAGCGTGGTGAAGAGCGTCTCGGCCAGCAGGCTGTTGGGCGCGATCCACTCAGCCGGATGCAGCGCCACAATCACCGCGGCCGCCAGCGCCGCCGGCCGCGATTCCAGCAGGCGAAGTCCCAGCGCGTACACCAGCCACACGCCGAGCACCGACATCGCGCACTGCAGCACCAGCACCGCATGCAGCGGATGCCCCAGCCACTGCACCGCCGCAATCAGCAGCGGGTAACCCGGCGTGCGAAACACCTCGGGCCGCAGCCCGGTTGGCGTCAAGACCGGCGGAAGCTGCCCGTGCCGCGCCTGAATTTCCGCCAGGCCGACGTGCACGATGCCGTCTTCCCCCACCTTCCCGAAGGTGTCATGCGTCGCCAGATTGTCCGCCAGTTCCATGTACCGATGTGAGTCCGGCTCCATCGCCCGCCCCACGTCGCCGGCCGGTCCCCAGGCAAAAACCCCCAGCCGTGTCACCGCCGCAAGCGCGAGCACAATCAGCAAGGCCGTCGGCCGATGCGACGACATGGAGTGATAGCCGGTAGGGTTCACGGTGCGGCTCCCAATAGCGCAGACGCTATAACCGCTACCGTCGGCAGAAACGGGCGGCGACTTGACCGGTGTTATCAGGACGTGGCGATGAGGCGCACCCAGGCGTCGGCCCAGCGGGTGGCCAGCGCGAAGATGCCCGAGCCGAACACGAACACCATCGCGAAGGCGAACATCAGCGTGCCCTGGTGGGCCGGGTCGGAGATGAACATCGCATAGCCGCGGTGCAGATTGGCCACGATCCGCGAGCCGTCCAGCGGCGGCAGGGGCAGCAGGTTGAACAGGCACAGCACGAAGTTCGCTGCGCCGAACACCCACAGAAACACCTGCAGATTGGCCAGAAAAGCCGTGTCCGGCTCCGGGCCCAGGCGGTGCCACAGGCCCAGGGCGGTCAGGCCGAGAAACGCCAGCAGCAGGTTCGTCGCCGGGCCGGCCGCCGCGACGATCGCCTCGCCGTACTTGCCGCGCAGCCGCGACGGATCGATCGGCATCTGGCCCCAGGCGATGCCCAGCACAAACAACGCCACCAGCGAGAACGGCCCCATGTGCACCAGCGGGTTGATTGTCATGCGGTCCAGGTCGCGCGGCGTGGTGTCGCCGCGGCGCAGGGCCATCAGTCCGTGGGCCAGTTCGTGCAGCGTGATGCTGAAGATCACCGTGATGACCCAGCTCACGTAGAAGAGCCGTTGATTGGGGTCGAACAGGGATTGGATGAACATGCGTGCTTCCCATGTCACCGCGGTCGGCCGCCGGTTTTCAGCTTGTTCGCCGCGCAGCATACAATAACGGCCACTGTCGCTGCGTTCCCGCAGGCCGATGACGGACTGGCGGACGCGGTGCGGATCAGGGAGCAACCATGCATACGGTCACGAGCGTGCGGTCGGTCGTCTCGAAAGGGGTCGGGTGCAGCGTGCTGGGCGTCGTGCTGCTGCTATCGGGGTGCAAGGCCAAGCCGGCCGGACCGGACTACAGCCGCCCGCTGCCGCCGGGAGCCGCTGCTCTCGTCAAGATTGAGGATCCGTCGCGCTGGCCGGACATGCAGGCAGCCTTCACCGCCCGCGACACCGGCCTGCTCGACGCCGCCGCCCGCAGCCGCGCATGGTTCGCCAAACAGTCCACCGTTCGCTTCTTCCCCGTCGAAGGCATCACCCACCCTCAGGCCGCCCAGAGCGTTGCCGCCTTCGAGGCTCTGCTCGCCGCCAGCCCCGACTACAACTTCTTCCGCCAGCGTCTGTCCGAGCAGTTCGACTGCTACATGAGCGTCGGCTGGAACGGCCAGGGCGAAGTCCTTTTCACCGGCTACTACTCGCCGATTTTCGAAGCTTCGCGCCAGCAGACCGCCGAGTTCCGCTATCCGCTCTACAAGCGGCCGACCGACCTGGTGTCCGACCCCGCCACCGGCCAGGTGATGGGCCGCAGCCTGCCCGCCGGAGGAATCGAGCCGTACCCCACACGCCAGCAGATCGAACGCAACCCGGCCGCCCTCGGCCTGGCCGGACAGGAACTCGTCTGGCTGCGCACCCGCCTGGATGCCTACATCATTCAGGTCAACGGCTCGGCCCGGCTGCACCTGCGCGACGGCACGGTGATGTACATCGGCTACGCCGGCACCAACGGCCGCGAGTACAGCAGCCTCGGCGAAATGCTCGTGGCCGACGGCAAAATGACCCGCGATCAGGTCAGCCTGCCGGCCATCCGGCAGTATTTCGCGCAGCGGCCGCAGGAGCTGGACGCCTACATCCAGCGCAACGACCGCTTCGTCTTCTTCACCATCTACGACGGGGGGAACTGGCCGGCCGGCTCACTGGGCTTCGCCGTCACCCCTTGGCGTTCGCTGGCCACCGACAAGGCCATCTTCCCGCGCGGCGGCGTGGTGCTGGCGGTGACCCAAGTGCCGACCACCGGCGGCGGCACGCGCGCCTACTCGCAGTGGATGTTCGACCAGGACACCGGCGGAGCGATCCGCGCACCCGGCCGGGCCGACATCTACATGGGCGTCGGCCCCGCGGCCGAGGAACTGGCTGGTCGCCAGGCGGCGGTGGGGAAGATGTATTACTTCTTCCTCAAGCCGCGCTACGCCGCCGGCCCCAATGTCAACTGAGCAGCGCACCATCCCCGCCATCCCATCCCGCAAGCCTAGGCATGCCATGCCTGGGCCTTCTCCCGACCCTCTTTCTGCCCTCCGTCCCTCGGTCCCTGACTTCCCCGCCTTTCCCGTACAATCCTCCCGCCATGCACGTGCGGATCATCACCATCGACGGACCGGCCGGCTCAGGCAAGTCCACCATGGCCCAGCGTCTGGCCCAGAGGCTGGGGCTGGACGTGCTGGACACCGGCGCGATGTACCGCGGCGTGGCCCTGGCGTGCCTGGATGCCGGCATCGATGTGCATCGCTCGCCCGATGCTGTGATTGCCGTCGCCCGACGCACGCGCGTCGATTTTGACTGGACGCGGCAGCCGCCGATCTTGCGCGTGGACGGACAGGACGTCAGCGATCGCATCCGCGAGCCTGTGGTGTCGGAGGCGGCCAGCGTCGTCTCCGCCCTGGGCCCGGTGCGCGAAGTTCTGGTTGAAGCCCAGCGCCACGTCGGCCGCGAACATCCGCGGCTGGTCAGCGAGGGCCGCGATCAGGGCTCGGTTGTCTTCCCCGACGCCCAGGTCAAGTTCTTCCTCGATGCCGACCCGCGGGTGCGGGCGCAGCGGCGGGTCGACCAGCTCCGAGCGGCCGGCAAAAACGTCGATATCGATGAGATCCTGGCCGGCATCCTTGCCCGCGACCATCGTGACACCACGCGAAAGGATGGCCCGCTGGTGTGCCCGCAGGACGCCATCCGCCTGGATACGTCGTCCATGAGCATTGAGCAGGTGCTCGACGCCCTGGAGGGCCACGTGCGCCGACGTCTGGAATCGGGCTGCCCCGGCACTGCGGCCGTGGGGACGGAGCAACGCCGGCCATGAGCGATGCTCCGGCTCCAGCGCAGCCCTACCAGGGTCTCCAACGGCGATCGCTCTGGATTCTCTTCCGCACCATGCTCTGGCTGCTGGTGCGCGGGTTGTATCGCTTCCGCGCCTGGGAGCGCGACCGTGTACCGCGTCATGGCTCACTGCTGCTGGTCTGCAACCACGAATCGTTTATCGATCCCGTGCTGGTCGGCATCGGCGCGTGGCACCGGCACTGGTGCTCGATGGCGCGGGCGACGCTGTTCCGCCATCCGCTGTTCGGCTGGTTGCTGCGTCAGTTCAATTCGATACCTGTCGATCAGGGATCGTCCGATCTGAAGGCCATGCGCGCGTGCATCGAGGCGCTCAAGGCCGACCAGGCTCTGCTGATTTTTCCCGAAGGCTCGCGCAGCGAAGACGGGCGGATGCGGGACTTCGCCCCCGGCACCATGCTGCTGATCAAGCGTGCCCGCCCGACCGTTCTGCCGGTGGCGGTGGCCGGCACCTTGGATGCCTGGCCGCGCGGCCGCAAGCGCCCGCGCTTCGGAGGTCGCTTGGGCGTCATCTACGGCCATCCGATCCCAGCCGATGAACTGATCGCACTGGGACCCGACAAGGCCATGCGCCTGCTGCACGACAAGGTTGCCGAATTGAAAGCCGACCTCCAGCAACGTCTGGCCCCCCCAGACCGTTGCTGACACCAAACCACGCTTCGCCAGGCGAAGGTGCGGATCATTGCCGATTGAGCCCTAGCGATTTAGCGGTCTGCTGCTGCCGGTCGGTCGGTTCAACCCCGATCCACCCCCAGGCGCGGCCGAGCATCTCATCGCCGACGATGAGGGTTACGGCCGCGCCTTCGTCTTCACCCACGGCCAGAGCAGGCGACCGATCGTCGTCACCGAAACCGACCTCGCCGCGCTGCTTCAGGCCAAGGCGGCGATCGCAGCCGGCATCACCACGCTGCTGCAAAGCGCCGACCTGCGGCCGCGCGACGTCGAGCGTCTTCACCTGGCTGGCGGCTTCGGCATGCACATCGACATCGTCATCGCCATCACCGGCGGCCTGCTGCCCGGTTTTGAGCCGGATCAGGTCGAGGTCGTCGGCAACACATCTCTCGGCGGCGCGTACCTGACGCTGCTGGACCGCAAGAGTCTTGCTGAACTGGCCCGCGTGGCCCGCGGGCTGGCGGTCATCGAACTGAATCTTGATCCGTGTTTCGAGTCCAATTTCATCGACGCCTTGGCGCGGGAAGATTGCGCCGCCGGCGCACAGTTACCGTCTCTCCCGTAAATCCTCATACAACTTCCGCAACGACTATGCCAACCTTGCGCAGAGGGACTTGCGCTACAACGCAACCGCGAGGATCGATGACGGCCGTGGGGCCGAGGGCAATACGGCCGTCGCGCTCACCGGTGACGTCTGATGAAATCAGCCAGAGTCCCGTCTCTCTCGCTCGCCGGGCGCGGGATGGATTGTGGCGATCCTTCCATTTCTCGGCCTTCTCACGTTGCATCATGTTGTTCGACGGGCAGCAGATCAGCTTCGCTCCCTGCCGGGCGACGGCGGCGGCGGGTCCCGCGATCCGCGTGTCGGAGCAGATGTTGATGCCGAAGGTCAACCCCGCCGCCTCGAATGCGGGGCAGGCGGCGCCTGGGTGAAAAATGCTTTCGCCGGCAAGAAGGTGGATTTTGCGGTACCGACCGACCAGGCGGCCTCCCGCGACCACAACGGCGGTGTTGAAAAGCTGTCCCGTGTGGGACTCAATCATGCCGACAACCAGCGTGGGCTTCGCGCCGGCAAGCCGGCTGAGCACCGCGGCAAACGCAGCGGAGTTCAGATCAATCGCGTGGCGTCGTGCCGTGTGCTCGTCCGTCAGGTACCCCTGCAGATAGCACTCGGGAAAACAGACGAGGCACGCGCCTTCGTCCGCCGCCAGATGCGCATATCTTTCGATCCACGACAACGCCGCATCCTGATCCTCGCGGACCTCCGGGAGCTGACA
>CAZUUQ010000089.1:0-11057 GCA_964622625.1 uncultured Phycisphaeraceae bacterium
CACGGTCCCGCTGCATCCAGCGGTCAAATGCGTGCCGCTGCGTCGGCCCGGCGCAAGCCGTGATCAGCAGCACCGAGACCACGCTGATCACCAGTGCGCCATGCGCCGGGGACGAGGGAGCATCCATCGCATGCTGGGGGGATTTCGGGAGCACGTGCTTCTCGATGGTGTGGGCGGCGCCTTACGGGTCCAGCTTCTTGAGATACGCGGCCGGGTCGGCCTTGAGAGTGTCCATGCAGCCGGGGCAGCACAGGCGCACCAGGCGGTCGCCGACCACCACGTCCACAGCCTGCTGCGGGTCCAGTTCGTCGCCGCTGACCACGCACGTCGTCAGTGGGTACGTCGGCTCCTGGGCTTCAATCACCGCCCGATTGAGCGTGTCGATGTATGCCTGCGGATCTGCGCTGAATCCATCCTTGCACATCTCACAGCACAGTCGCACAAGCCGCCCCTCGTGGACGTAATCCAGCGTCTGCTCATCGAGCGAGCGATCGGGCATCACCATGCAGTGACTCAACGGATATCGCGGCTTCTGATCAGCAATGACGGCCGCGTCGATCTTCGCCAGGTACTTGCCCGGATCGGCGCGGAATTGCGGCTCACAGCCGGCGCAGCAGAACCACACCTCGCGGCCCTCGTAGTCAATGACCACCGGCTCGCCCATCGAGCCCAGCGGCTGGCCGGAGACGACGCAGGTAGACAGCGGGTAGGCTGGTGGGATGTACGCGGGAGCCGGGATGTCGGTATCCGACGCAGCCGCCGCCACGGCAGCGCCGCTGAAGGCGACGACGAACAGGCTGATGATCGAGTGGTTCAGGGATGTGCAGCGTGGCATAAAGGCAACTCCTTGGGTGGTGTCATTGGCCAGAACGCAGCCGGGATCGTGCCGGGTTCCATGGCCGCGAAGAAAACGGAGTCTGATAAAAGGGTCGCTACGATGGATTGCCGTCGCCGTGGGGCAATGATGGAACCTCGCCAGCCCCTCCCCGCGTTTGGAAAGGCGGACGCATGACGCCCCCGTCCCCGGAAGGGCTTGGACAACGACATCCGGAGTCGGATCGGGAGCGGTTTCGGCGCGTCGTCTGGCCGCATCTGCCGCTGCTGCTTCGCACGGCCGGCTACCTGACGGGCGACACCCATGCGGCCGAGGATCTGGCCCAGGAGACGGCCATGCGGGCCCTGCGATTCATCGATCGCTTCACCGACGGCACCGACGCGCGGGCCTGGCTGCTGACCATCCTGCGCCGCACGCACGTGGACCTGCACCGTCGCGGGAAGCGCCACGCGCAGGCTCTCTCACTCGATGCCGATGGAATGGCCGAACCCGCGGCCTCTGAACAGGAAACCGCTGCGACCGGCATGCATGATGGCGCGTGGTCGCGGCCGGCGGAATTGATGGAACGTTTCGGCGATTCGGAAATCATCGCCGCCCTCAGGCAGTTGCCCGAGGCGATCCGCTGGACATTGCTGCTGGTGGATGTCGAACAGCTCGACCACCGTGACGCGGCAGCGGTACTGGAGGTCGCCGAGGGTACGGTCAAGTCACGGGCGCATCGCGGCCGGGCGATGCTGCGCGATCTGCTGTTTGAGGTGGCGCGGGAGCGAGGCTGGATCGATCGAGCGTCGGGAGCAGTGTCATGAGTGAACACGACCCGCGACAGCAGGACGACCTGACGACCGCGACGCGGTTGCGCCTGCAACGGCTGGCGGCGACGCCGGTGGACACGTCGCGCCTCGTACGGCGACTGGACGCGGCGCTGGCGTCGAGTGAATCATCGACCATGCGGACGGCCCACGCCGTCTGGACGCGGCGGATCGCGGCCACCGCGGCCATGCTCCTGCTGGCCTTTGCCGCATTCTACGTGATCGACCGCTCAGCCGGCCCGGTGCAGGCTGAGCCTTTTGAACTGTCACAGCTTCACGAGCGGCTTGTCCGCGGCGAACTGGCGATGCTGGCGGCCCCGAATGTCGAGGAGGCCAACCGCCGCATCGCCGCCCAGGCGGCCGACGCGCCGGTGATTCCCGGCCTGGCGGCCACACGGGAGCTGTACGTGCGCTCCTGCTGCCTGGCGGAAGTGCGCGGCCGGCTGGTCGCGGCCGTATTGATGGAGGCCGACGGCTTGCCGGTCACGCTCGTGGTCGCCCACGCCCGCGATTTCGCCGGCCCAGTGGGCGAGGTGATCGAACGCGACGGCCGACGGCTGCTGGCGCATCGGCTCAACGACCTGGAGATGGTCGTCACCCGCAGCGGCGATCGCTGGCTGTGCGTCATGGGCGACGTCGACCGCCAGCGCCTGGTGGACATCGCGGCCGCGATCGTGTTTTGACGCCAGAAACGCCGCGACAAGGGGGCGAAGCGGCCGGCGGTCAGGGCGGCTTGCCCCGGCAATTGCCCCGTTCGACACGCCCGGCCGCGCTCGGTATAGTACTGGGCTCGCTTGCCGTGGCGGCGGAATGGCGCCCGCGGCGGCCGGACCGAACGCCAGCCCTGACGAGCCAACCTACGAGAGTGTGACGCCATGAGTCAGCAGATTCTCGCGGATATCGAAGCCGGGCAACTGAAAGACGGCTTGCCCCTGCTGCACATCGGCGACACCGTTGATGTGCACGTGCGCATCATTGAAGGCGCCAAAGAGCGTATTCAGGTCTTCAACGGCGTGGTCATCGCCATGGGCGGCACGGGCATCAACCGCACCGTCACCGTGCGGCGAATCGTGGCCAACGAGGGCGTGGAGCGCATCTTCCCGCTGCACTCGCCGCGCATCGCGGCCATTGAGGTCAAGCGTCACGGGCATGTGCGGCGGTCGAAGCTCTACTACCTGCGTGAGCGCGTGGGCAAGAAGCGTCGCCTTCGCGATCGGCGCCGCGGCCTGGCATCGGTTATCGCCGAGCCGGGAACCGAGGCGGGGGCGCCCGCCTCAAGTGACGGCGAAGCGAATCGCGAAGCCGCCGAAACTGCCACCGTCTGACATCGCCGCCGTTCGGCGATGTCTTTGCCTGGCGATCAGCGGTCCCGTTTCCCCATTCAACCGTGTGGTGCTCAACCGTTTCGCGCGGCTGCGATGTCACTGCCGCGCTTGCGATGCGGTGGCCGAGCGATACAACCAACACATCGTTTCGAATCGCTCGACGCCGCCGTCGCTTGCGGCATGGCACGCGAACGATCTGCGGCAATCTGGTGAAGAACGCATCGGCACAAGGGGCGCACACCATGGCCGGTTTCGAGGTCATAAAAAATGACATCGGCGGGCTGAGGGTCACCGCGTGTTGGGAGACGCGCTTCTTCGGGCGCCATGACGGCCAGCTCTGTCAATGGCTGACGGTGATGATCGAGAATCGCGGCCTGCTGGGATACCTTGACGCGGAAGTGCGCAGCGGCCGCGCCGCCGTAACCACGCGGTTCTTCGTCGGCCCGGTGGTGCATCCGCAGCCCTGCCGCATCCACGCGCCCCTGCGCTGGCCGCTGTCGGCCGATGCCGATGCCCGGCTCATCATCCGTCACGGTCGGAGGGCATGTGAGGCGGCCATCACCATCGGCTCGTTCCGGCCGTGGACGGTCTACCTGCTCAGCGACGCCTGCGTGGACGACACGTGGGCCTATGACGATGTCGCAACCTTCGACCGCGACGACTATCGCACCACGCGGGCCGAGGTGCTGGCCGGGTCCGACAACCGCTACAACCTGCCGACCAACTACCAGCTTGAGCGATTCCACCGCCAGGCTCCGGCGGCCGTGGCCCGTGCCGGCGACGCGGCGGTGCGCGACGGGCGGCTGTATGTCAGTCCCGTACCCAACCAGCTCAACTGCGCCGCGTACAACCTGGCCGCTTATCCGTTGCTGCTGGAGCCGTACCGCCGCCTGTGCGAACGCGCGGGGCTGGACAACCGCGATCTGCAGCGCGACGCCTACCACATGGAGGCGCCGACGTGGAGCAACGGCCTGGCCAACCTGCTGCACTGCGCCGGGTTTGAGAGCCTGGGCAAGAGCATCCTGGCCTACCGCGCGCCGTGGACGCGCGTGCTGAGCAAGCTGCCGCTGGTGTCGCGTCTGCAGGTCGCGCCCGGACGATTCATGCATCTGGCCTTGACCTGCGCCGCCTACAGCGACGGTCTGGACCTCCTCGCGGGCGTGGAGTCGGCCAACGCGTTTCTCCACGACCGTTGGCTGCCGCAATTCGAGGAGTCCGGCCGCCATGAGGGAACCACCGCCATGCCGCTGTTCGGCATGTACTGCGACCTGATGGCCCGGACGCACGAGCTGGCGGCCGCCAAGATGCGCGTCGTGGCCGACTACAACCGCCAGGGCTGGGAGTATCCGCGTCTGGTCAACGCGGTCTGGCCGCAGTTCTTCGACCACATCCGCCGCGACTACGGTCCGGCGGCGCGGCCGCGTCCCGGCCGGGGGCGGGGCGTGGTCACGTTGCGGGGGGACAGCGGCGCGTCCTGGGAGCTGTGGATGTCCGCGGCGCAGGCGCTGCACGCCCGTTTCCGCCGGGCCCAGCGCGACGTGACGGCGATGCTCAGCCTCGACGCGATGCTGTCCCGCCGGCCGCGCGGCGCCGACGACGCGCTGCGGCAGGCGGTGGCCGAACTGGTGCAGCTTGGGGACCACGCGTGGAACGGCAGCCACGACCGCGGGCGGGAACTCAACTACAGCATCCGTCGCGGCCGCCTGGACCGCATCGAGAAACACGTGGAGCGTCTGCGCCGCCAGACGCGGCCGCGGGCCCGATCGAAGCGCGCGGCGGTGGTCAACACCCTGGCGTGGCGGCGAACCTGTCGGGTCACGCTGCCGACCGCGTGGGGCGGGCGTGGCGTTCATGTGGTGGATGCGGCCTCGGGCACCGTGGTGCCGGTGCGTCGCGCAGGCGGCCAGGCGATGGTGTGGGTGGCGGACGTACCGGCCCTGGGGGCGCGGGTGTTGGAGCTGCGGCGCGGGGCGGCACGCCCAGCCGCGGTCGCTGTCGGTGAGCCGGGCCAGTGTCCGCTTGATAACGCCGCGTTGTGGCCGATGTGCGTGATGGAAGGCAAAGCGCGGGCGGCACGCGGCGGCTGGGTCGCACGATCACAGGACGGTCGCCACAGTCTGCGCGGTCAATGGCGCGTCGGACCATTCACGGTTCGCGCGGCTCTGCATCCCTGGCCGGGGGACGCGGCCATGTGGGAACTGCAACTGGACGTGCGCGGCGTGCCGCCGAAGGGAGCGTACGAACTGCTGTGGCGCATGGGGCTGCCGTGGCGGTCGGCCCGCTGGCGCGGCGAGAGCGGCGGGGGGTTCGTCACGCCCGGTCCGGCGGCGCGCGGCGGCGATTCGCTGTGCGGCGTCACGGGTTCGGTCTTCGCGGCCGGCCAGTGTCTGGCCGCGATCAGCGGCAGGCGGCATGTGCTGTTCGCGTTCGACCAGACGGGCATGGCCCGGCCCGGCGGCGTGGACGGACGCGAACCCATGCGGCGGCTGACCACGGAAGGTTTTGTGGATTGGGTGCTGCTGGGCACGGGCGTGAATCCGACCGAGGCGGTCCGCGATCAGGCCGGCGAGCGGCAGTGGACGTTCCGCTGCGGCCTGCGCGCGGGCGGGGCTGCGCCGAGCGATGCGGCCCTTTACCGTCTGGCCACGGACTTCAATCAGGACGGCGAGCTGGTGGATCCAGCCCGCCTGTTCCGGCAGGTTGCGAAAGGGCAGGCGGCGTGGCTGACGGTTCAGGGCCGATCGGTGCTGGTGCTGGGCCTGCGGCGGCGCGGGCGGGCGCTGGAAGTGGACTTGTACAACCCGGCTGATCGACCGGTCGCGGCCGTGGTGACGGGGCCGGCGCTGGCTGGGCGGCAGGTGCAGCAAGTGGATATGCTCGGCCGTGTGTTACGCTCGTGCCGCGATGGGCGCGTGCGTCTGGCGGCCCGGGCGTTCGGGCGCGTGAGCGCGACGCCGCGGCGTTGAGCGGCGCGGTCGGTGCATCAGAAGAATCAGCAGAAAGGAATGACGCGGATGTATGCGAGTCTGTCAGCGGGTTGCGTGGGCATCGGCGGCGTGGCGTTCGATAGGCTGGCGGCGATGGCGAAGGCGGCCGGCTTCGAGGGCATCGACCCGCCTGTGGGGGAGATTCAGCAGGCGGGCAGCGGCAAGGCGGCTGACGACGTCCGGCGGAAGCACGGGCTGAAGTGGGGCAGCTTCGGCCTGCCGGTGGAGTTCCGCAAGGATGAGGCGGCGTTTGAGCGCGGCATCGCGGGGCTGCGGACGCTGGCACCGCTGCTGGCGGAAGTGGGCGTGCAGCGCTGCTCGACTTGGCTGCTGCCGGGGCATAACGAGCTGGACTATGCAGCCAACTTCGAGCAGCACCGCCGCCGCCTGGCCGGGGCCGCGAAGATTCTGGCCGACTTCAACATCCGCCTGGGGCTGGAGTTCGTCGGGCCCAAAACGCTGGCCGACGCCTTCAAATATCCCTTCGCCCGCACCATGCCGCAGATGCTCGAGCTGTGCGAGGCGATCGGCACGCCGAACATGGGCCTGCTGCTGGACAGCTTTCACTGGTACACCTCCGGGGCCACCGGCGACGACCTCTTGAAGCTGCTGGACAATGACAAAATCGTGGTGGTGCATGTGAACGATGCCCGCGCCGGCCGGGGGCCCGATGAGCAGATCGATAATGAGCGGGCTTTGCCGACGGATACGGGTGTGATTGACCTGAAAACGTTCGTTGGCTGCCTGCGTCAACTGGCCTATGATGGTCCGCTCGCCGCTGAGCCGTTCATGCCGGAACTGGCAAAGCAGCCGGCCGAACAGACGCTGGCACAGGTGCGGGCTTCGATCAAGCGGATGCTTGCCCTGGCGTGACGCGGCCGCAGGCGTGACCCGCACGAACTTCACGCGCACGAACTTCAACAGCCCGGAGAAAGACTTCATGACCGCTGTCGATGTCCAAGCCCCGTCGCTCGCCGCCGCCGATCCCGCTATCGCCGAGCTGATCGCCCGCGAACAGCAGCGTCAGGACATGACGCTGGAGATGATCGCCAGCGAGAACCACACCTCGCCGGCCGTCTTGGCCGCCGTCGGTTCGTGCCTGACCAACAAGTACTGCGAGGGCTACCCCGGCAAGCGGTACTACTCCGGGTGCGAAATCTACGACGACGTGGAGTCGCTGGCGATCGAGCGGGCCAGGCAGCTCTTCGGCTGCCAGTTCGCCAACGTCCAGCCGCACTCGGGCGCGTCGGCCAACCTGGCGGTCTTCTTCGCGCTGCTGGAGCCGGGCGACACCTACTGTTCGGTGGTGCTGTCCGACGGCGGGCACCTGACGCACGGCTCGCCGGTGAACATCTCCGGCAAGTGGTTCAAGCCGGTGCACTACCCGCTGGTCTACGACGAGTCGCGGCCGGACTACGGCCACATTGACTACGACGCGGTCGAGCAGCTCTGCCGCGAGCACAAGCCGAAGCTGCTGATGTGCGGCTACTCAGCCTATCCGCGGGTAATCGACTTCGCGCGCTTCCGCAAGGCGGCCGACGCCTGCGGGGCGCTGCTGATGGCGGACATCGCGCACATCGCGGGTCTGGTGGCCGGCGGGGCGCATCCCTCGCCGTTCCCGCACTGCGACGTCGTGACCACCACGACGCACAAGACCCTGCGCGGGCCGCGCGGCGGGCTGATCCTGACCAACGACGCCGACCTGGCGGCGAAGATCGACAAGGCTGTCTTCCCCGGCACGCAGGGCGGGCCGCTGATGCACGTGATCGCCGGCAAGGCTGTCTGCTTCGGCGAAGCCCTCAAGCCGCAGTTCAAGGAGTATGCGAAGCAGGTGATCGCCAACGCGAAAGTGCTGGCCGATGACCTGACGTCGCGCGGCTACCGTCTCAGCTCGCGTGGCACGGACAACCACCTGCTGCTGATCGACCTGCGCGGGACTGACGCCGAGCTGACCGGCAAGGCGGCCGCGCTGTGGCTGGAGCAGGCGGGCATCATCACCAACAAGAACACCGTCTCGCGGGAGCAGCGCTCACCGTTCCAGACCAGCGGCGTGCGCCTGGGCACGCCCGCCCTGACCACCCGCGGCCTGCGCGAAGCGCAGATGAAGCAGGTGGCGGACCTGATCGACCGGGCCATCAAGTCCCGCGGCAATGAGGACGCCCTGGCCGCCATCCGCCGCGAAGTCGAATCCCTGTGCAAGCAGTTCCCGATGCCGCATTGAATCAGGGATCAGCCCCCCGGCTCAGCCGGGGGATGGAAGGCCCAGAAGATCGAGATCGCATGGAGTCGCCGGAGCCTGCCCGCCGCGCCCCAACCCCAACTCCTGAATCCCAGTTCCCAACTCCCTTTCTCACCTCCCCACCTGTTAAACTACCGCCCCATGATCCCGATATTCCCGATACCCGTGACCGCCGCCCTCGCCGCCGCCGAACCCTTCAGCCACTACGCCCCCCTGGGCCTGCTGCTGCTGATGGCCATCGCCTTCGGCTTCGGCAACCTCGTGCTCACGCACATCATCGGCCCGTCGCGCAAGGGGCCGGTCAAGGGCATCGTCTACGAGTCCGGCGTCAATCCCATCGGTGATACGCAGCGCCGCTTCAACGTCCGCTACTACCTCGTAGCCGTCACGTTCCTGCTCTTCGACGTCGAGATCGTCTTCCTCTACCCCTGGGCCGCCACTTTCTCCAGCCTGGCCGAGCACAGCGACCTGCGCCCCCTGTTCCTGGGCCGCGTCCTTTTCTTCCTGCTCACCAGCATCATCGCCTTCGTCTACGCCTGGCGCAAGGGCGTGTTCCGGTACGACTGACGCGCCGCCCGCCGCGTCGACAACGAGCCGCGACCGTGAGGGAGCGGGCCTTTGGATCTTTGCATCGCTGCTCAATGCACCGCTCGCTCACACTCGCGGCTCGTGTTGAAGTGGCTTGTTGCACGGTGTGCTCTTTCGCTTGACACCGCCTCGCAACCGGCGATGCTAGGCCGCCGTCACGCGAAACCGCCCTCACCCGCGAGCATGCCGCGATGCCCAGCCTCGCTCCACTGGCTTACACGCCCCTGCCCCTTGGAGCGATCAGGCCAGCAGGCTGGCTGGCGCGGCAACTGCGCATCCAGGCCGACGGCCTGACCGGCCACCTCGATGAGTTCTGGCCCGACATCCGCGACAGCGGCTGGATCGGCGGCGACAAGGAGGGCTGGGAACGCGCGCCCTACTGGCTCGACGGACTCGTCCCCCTGGCCTTTCTGCTCGACGACGTGGCCCTGCTCGAAAAAGTTCATCGCTGGATCGGCCACATCATCGAGCACCAGCAGCCCGATGGCTGGCTCGGCCCCGTCATGGCCAGGCGCGGCCCGAATCCCGCCAAGGACAAATACGACGCCTGGCCCATGGCCATCATCCTCAAGGTGCTGCGCCAGTATCACGAAGCCACCGGCGAGACGCGCGTCCTCGACGCCATGCTCAAGGCTGCACGCGGCGTCGGCCGGCTCATCGACCAGTACCCGCTCTCGTCCTGGGTGCGCTACCGCTGGATGGACCTGGCCTGGTGCCTGCATGGCCTGCACGACCTGACCGGCGAAAGCTGGCTGCTCGATGTCGCGGCGAAGCTGCACGCCCAGGGCTTCGACTGGCGGGCCAATTTCGAGCGCTTCAGGTACCCCGGCAAGATCGACGCCGCCCGCCTCAAGGCCATGGCCGACAAGGATGGCCCCGACTACGATCCCGACGGCTACCACGCCACCCACGTGGTCAACAACGCCATGGGCCTCAAGCAGCCGGCCGTCTGGTCGCGGCAGTCCAGCCAGCGGGCTGACCGCGATGCTATCTACCAGATGCTCGACACCCTCGACCGCCATCACGGCCAGGCCCACGGCCTGTTCAGCGGCGATGAGCACCTGGCGGGCAACATGCCCAGCCAGGGCACCGAGACCTGTGCCGTCATCGAAGCCATGTTCAGCCTTGAAGTCCTGCTGTCCATCCTCGGTGAGCCGGCCCTCGGTGATCGCCTCGAACGCATCGCCTTCAACGCTCTGCCCGCCGCGTTCAAGCCCGACATGTGGGCACGCCAGTACGTCCAGCAGCCCAACCAGATCGAGTGCGGCCAGTTCGAGGACCGGCTCTACACCAACAACGGCCCGGACGCGAACATGTACGGCCTGGAGACGCACTTCGGCTGCTGCACGGCCAACATGCACCAGGGCTGGCCCAAGTTCGTCAGCCACCTGTGGATGAAGACGCCCGACGACGGCCTGGCCGCCTTCGCTTACGCGCCGTGTACGATCACCACGACATGTGGCGACACACCCGTCAGGATCGAAGTCGAAACCCTCTATCCCTTCGACGCCGTCGTCGCCATCCACGTCGAAGTCGATCAGCCCGCTGCCGTCACGTTCCCCATCGAACTGCGCATTCCCCACTGGGCCTCGGCCGCGACGGTGCAGGTCGGAGACGATGAGCCGCGTCCCGCCGGCCCCGGCCGCATGCACCGCATTGAACGCCAATGGCAGGGCCGCACCACCATCGAGCTGGTCCTGCCCATGCGCTGGCGCGTCGAGCGCCGCTTCAACGAGTCGGTCACGCTGCTGTGCGGCCCGCTGGTCTTCGCCCTCAACGTCGAGGACCACTGGGAGCAGGTCAGCGGCGAACTGCCCCACGCGACCTGGCACACCCGGCCCGCCTCGCCGTGGAACTACGCCCTGGCCATCGCCCCGCACACCGAAGTGCTCGAACGCTCGGTCAGCATCGAGCAGGTGGACCTCGGCGACTGTCCCTTTTCACCGCAGGGCGCCCCGCTGCGCGCCAGCGTGCCGGTCAAGGCCCTGCCCGCCTGGACCGTCGAACACAACGCTCCCGCCCCGCCCCCGCTCAGCCCGTTGCGCGTCATCGGCCGCGTCGAACGCGCCGACTTCCTGCCCTACGGCTGCACCAACCTGCGCATGACCGAACTGCCCCTCGCCGCCGGCGGGTGAGCGAAACGGTTTTGCGCACGCCGTCACCGCACCCCGCGATACAGCGCCGCGATGCCGAGGGTCAGGGGGCGGGTTCGCGGCTCTGTGAAGCCGGCGGCGGTGAGGGCGGCGGTCATCTGTTCGCGGCTCAGAAAAGTAT
>CAZUUQ010000090.1:0-1121 GCA_964622625.1 uncultured Phycisphaeraceae bacterium
TCGTCTGCTTGTTCTCAGCGGTTCGTTTCATGCGTCATGGCCTCCTATCGCGGCTTTCCAGGGGTGATGCCGAAGAAGAGATTGCCGCTCCAGTGCGAGCCGGTGACCGCCTTGGCCACCGCCGACAAACTGCGGTAGACCTCGCCTTCGTACTCGAAGCTGTTCCGGGGGTCACGCACGGTGACCGTGATCGTCCGGCCCTTGTACGGGCGGGTCAGAACCGTGCCGGGCATCAGCTCGCCGGTCGGCTGGTCGAAAACCACCGTGGCCGTCTTCGTCGTCGAGGCCGGGGACGGCGCGGGCTTGTCCGGCGGTCGCCGCAGGCGCAAGTCCGCGTCGTTTGCGATCTCCTCGGCCCGGCGTCGCGCCCGCTCGGTGATCCCGCCCTCGGCGTTGGCCTGCATCCGCCAGGCAATCCGCTTCCAGAGCCAGTCCTTGTTGCCGGAGCGCGTGGTCTCGCCGAACACTTCTGCGTATCGGCCACGCAGCTCCTTGACCGTCATCCGCTTCAAGGCGGCGACCTCACGTGCGATGTTCAACCGTTCTGCCATGTCATCTCCGATCTATCTGGCCGTTAACCACACAGGGCCGAGGATTCGGAAAGATGGCAAGTCGAATCGGCGGCGGGTTTCGAACTTTCCGCGCTCTCGGATGTGGTCGGCGGCAGCCAGCCGGTGCGGCGCTTGAGCCGCAGAAAGCCGATGGCGAGAAGGCAGGCGATCTCGTCCAGGCGCTGGTCGATGGACATTTCGGCGGGGTCATTGCGGTTCATGGGCGTACCTCGATCAGGTGCCCACAACGACCTCCGCTTCGCGGCCGGTGAGTTGTCTGGCGGTTGCGGCTCGACGCTGCGCGTTAACAGCGTCCTCCTTCACTACCTACCGCGTATATGTCTTGTGTGTCTCATCTGACCGGACCGTTTCCTGCTCGGCGGCGGGAGCCGTCGCGCTATGGCGGCGGTACGTTCGTACTGCGATAATTCGTCTCTGCTTCACAGAAAGAACAGGAGCTCAAGCCGATGAGCGACAAGGGAAACTACGAGTACCCGGCGTGGTGCCAGATGGAAACGGCCCTGGATTCCTACGAGCAGGACAGGGCGGAGTACTTGCAGCGCGAGGCAG
>CAZUUQ010000090.1:1131-1421 GCA_964622625.1 uncultured Phycisphaeraceae bacterium
GCAGTTGGACCGGTTCAGCAAGGCGGCCGATTCACTTCTGGAGGGGGTGCAGGACTTGGCCGGAATGGATGGCATTCGTCATCTGAAGGAACTTGCCGAGGCGGGAGATTTTCAGGGCGGCAAGCCTTTTGAGTTGCTGGACGAGCATGTCTGCATTGCGTTCGCATGGGAAGCGATGGGGATGCTCTCGAGTGCACGGGAGCGGTTCGTCGACTTGCTGTTCCTACTGAGGAACCGGCAGCCATGCAACCGCGCGAGGAACTTTCTCCAACGTGTCGCTCGCTGTTATT
>CAZUUQ010000090.1:1432-7010 GCA_964622625.1 uncultured Phycisphaeraceae bacterium
GCGACGATGTTGAAAGCTGGTGGGCCTGGTACAAGACGACAGACCAAGGTCGCAAGGACAAGCGCAAGAACTCGCACCATAACCTTTGGGGGCGAATACAGACGGCGTTGTACGGCAAGAGGCTCACGAAGGAGGAGTCCGCCGCCGCCGACGCGGTGCGGGATTGCGGAAACGATGCAGTGCACAAGAGCCCTCACAAGGGTAAAACCTTGCAGGTCGTGCGTCAGACCGTCGAGGTGCTGGATGGGTTGGAGAAGACTCGGCGATAGGATCAATCACCGGTTTTTCGGGCGCAAGTTCGAAACGTCTCGTTCGGGGTCCGAACGCAACGGGCCTGTTAACTAACGGGCGATGTTAACGCGATAGCGCGAGAGTTTGAGCCGCCCCGCGAAGGCCACCGATCCCAACCCGGTAGGTTGCAGTCGAACCCCGAACGTAACGGCTACGAACCGATATCGCCGCCAGGGCCGACAGGGTCGTCGTAACGCTTTGCGGGCAACGGGTTAAAGCGAGAGGGGCCGCAGGCGGTTCGGCGGCGGGCCTGTTAACGAAAACGGGCGCTCTCTTTCGAGAACGCCCGTTAAGCTCCCCCGGCTGGACTCGAACCAGCAACCTGCCGGTTAACAGCCGGCCGCTCTACCGATTGAGCTACAGGGGAATATGCGGTTGTCGTCGCCGCGCCGCCCTTGGCGGCCGCGTTGCCGCCGGGCTGCCTGGCGCGGGGGCGTAAAGCATAACCGAGTCGGCCGGCAGTTCAAGCGATGCGTCATCGGCATTCGCCATCGCATGCCGCCGGATCGGCGCACCTCATGGACATCGCCACTATCGGCAAGTCGACGCCGATGCCTTGTGCCCCGCCGCCACGAAACTCGAATTGCCCGACCGCGGCAGTCCGCGGCGACGATGCCGGCCAAACCCGAACGCCGTACAGGTCCGAGAAAATCCGCTTCCGACAGCCGCGGCCCGGACGGGACTGATTCTTTGGATTTTCCCCTGCCCCCTGTCCGACTGGATAACGGGGCCGATGCTTATCGGCTCATCGCCGCATTGCCTTGTCGCGTCCTGGGCCGCACAGCCCGACGACGCACGCCTTATGGGCCTTACGGGAAGGAGCCGCACATGGCCGACCAGCATGACACACCCCGCCAGCTCGGACGGGGCTGGCAGATCACCGGTGAACTGAACATCGAGCAGGACGCGCTGTTTGACGGCCAGATCAACGGCGTGCTGCGCGTCAGCGGCCAGCTCGACCTGGGCCCCAACGCCCGCGTGGCAGGAACGGTCGTCGGCCAGTCGGTGCGCGTCGCCGGCGAGGTCGAGGCGGACGTGGTCGGCCAGCAGGAAGTTGAACTTCTGCCGGGCTCCAAGGTCCGCGGCCGGGTGTTCGCCACCCGCTTCGTGGTCAACGAAGGGGCGGGCTTCCGCGGCGAGATCGTCTGCGACGAACAGGCGATGGTCGCGGCCGAGCAGGAGGTGCTCAGCCAGCTCGGACACACGCCGACCGGCAAGACGGGCGATGCCCGCGTGTCGGCTGACGAACTGGCGTCCCTGCGCCAAGGCGGCCGCGGCGGGGCGGGCGGCCTGCGTATGTCGGCGGGCAACGGCCACGGCAACGGCCGCTGAAGCGGCGTCGATGATGCGATCCGCCAAACAGAACCGCTCCTTGACGGTCGCGGCTCGTGATGAGCCTCTGCGGTGATTCGGAGTGCGCGTGATGCTGCGTCCGCCGGTGCGACGTGATGTGCTGATGCGTCCGCCACAGCCGGCCGCGACACGGCAGGTCTGGTGCCCGCAGTGCGAACACGTGTTCGACATCAGCGTCCGCGCCCTGTCGGTGCGCTGTCCGACCTGTGCGGCCGCCATTGAGCCGGGCGATCTTGAACTGACCGCCTCGATCCACGGCGATGTGAAAGTGATCGGACAAGTGGTGATCCCCGCGGCCATGGAGCTGCGCGGACGGCTGCTGTGTGTGCAACTGGTCAGCGAAGGCCGCTTCGCCGGTCAGGCCCGCGTCGGCGGGCGGATTGAACTTCGTCCCGGCAGCGATACCTACGGCGAACTGGCGGCCGCGGGGCTGCGGGTCGAGCGCGGCGCGCGTCTGCGAGGACAAGCGACCATCGGACACATGCCCGACTGACGGCGTCATTTCGCGCAATCCTACGCCGCTCACTTCGCCAGACGTGCGACCTTCGGCTGCACCAGGCGTTCAAAATCAGCGTAGGCCATGCGGATCAACTCCGTGTGCGAGCAGGCGTTGAAGGCAATGTGCTCGTCCTCGGCCAAGGTCTGAGCCACGTAGACCGGCATGTGGTACAGATTCCCGAACGGCGGCATGGCCCCGACCTCGCAACCCGGAAACAGGCGGGCGAACTGCTCTTCCGTGGCCAGCTCGACTTTCTTGGCGCCGCTGGCCTGACGCAACAGGTCCAGGTCGAGTTTGCGCGTGGCCGGCAGCACGGCCATCGCCGCCTGGCCGTCCAGCAGCACGACCACCGTCTTGGCCAGCTCCTTGCCCGGCACGTGGACGGTCGCGGCCGTCTCCTGGGCCGTGTAGGCCGGCGAGTGCATGATCGTCGCGTAGTGCACGTTGTTCTCGTCCAGATAGCGTCGGATCTGTGCGGTGGGCATGACAGGCTCCTTTGCATAAGGCGAGATGCGGTCTACGTCCGTGCGCGTCGGCCGCGGCCCGCGGACTACGACGCGGCAAGCCTCGACCCGGCAGCGGATCGAGATTCCATGACATGCTAGGCGCATTGTACCCCCGCGGCTCCGGGGTTGGCTTCGCCCGTGCAACTCGTAAAATGCCCGCACACTTCTCAACCTGCGACATTTCAAAGGCAACCCGTCACACCCGTTACGGAGCTTCGCATGGACAGCACCCAGCCCGCCAGCCTCCTGGCCCCGCTCGACTGGATCGTGATCGCCGGCTACTTCGTGCTGGTCTTCGCCGTCGCCTTCGGGGCCGCGGCGATCGCGCGCACCACAAGGAAAACCGCGGCGGGCTACTTCCTGGCCGGCCGCAACGTCGGCTGGTTCATCATCGGCGCGTCGCTGTTCGCTTCAAACATCGGCTCGGAGCACCTGGTCGGCCTGGCCGGAGCCGGCGCGTCCAGCGGCGTGGCCCTGGGGCAGTATGAAATCCAGGCCTCGCTGGTCCTGCTTCTCCTGGGCTGGCTCTTCGTACCCTTCTACCTGCGCTCCAACGTCTACACCATGCCCGAGTTCCTCGAACGCCGCTACAGCCCGGCCGCACGCTGGTACCTGGCCCTGATCTCCATCGTCGGCTATGTCCTGACGAAAATCAGCGTGACCATCTACGCCGGCGGCGTGGTCTTCACCGGGCTGCTGGGCATCGACTTCTGGACCGGCGCCCTGATCGTCGTCGTGGCCACGGGCATCTACACCGTCTTCGGAGGCCTGCGGGCGGTGCTCTACACCGACATGCTCCAGGCGTTCGTGCTCATCGGCGGGGCCGTGGCGGTGACCGTCGTCGGCCTGCACCGTCTCGGCGGCTGGGAGACCATGCGCGAGCTGGCCGGGCCCGACATGATGAGCATGTGGAAACCCATGACCGATCCGGACTTTCCGTGGACCGGCGTCCTGCTGGGCGCGCCGATCGTAGGCGTGTGGTACTGGTGCACCGACCAGTTCATCGTGCAGCGCGTGCTCAGCGCCGCCAACGTCGATCAGGCCCGACGCGGCACCGTCTTCGCCGCCTACCTCAAAGTCCTGCCGCTGTTCCTGTTCGTCATTCCCGGTGTGATCGCCTACTGCCTGGTCAAACAGGGCGCGATGGAGCTGGGCCGACCCGATGAGGCGCTGCCGACGTTGATCCGTCACCTGCTGCCCGGGGGCGTGCGCGGCCTGGTGATCGCCGGACTGCTCGCCGCCCTGATGAGCTCGCTGTCGTCGGTCTTCAACTCCTGCTCCACGCTCGTGACATGGGACATCTACCGCAAGATTCATCCCGAGGCCTCGGAGCGCCGCCTTGTGATCGTCGGGCAGATCGCCACCGTCGCCATGGTGGTGGCCGGCCTGCTGTGGATTCCCTTCATGCAGTACATCTCCGGGCATCTGTACCAGTACCTGCAGTCGGTGCAGGCCTACATCGCCCCGCCGATCACGGCCGTTTTCCTGCTGGGACTGCTGTGGCGGCGGATCAATCAGCACGGCGCGATCACCGCGCTGATCGCCGGCTTCTGCCTGGGCATGGGCAGACTGGCGCTGGAGTTGAACAAACCCGCGCTGACCGAGGGCGGGCTGCTGCATCAGTACGCAGACATGAACTTCATGCACTTCGCCCTGTTCCTGTTCGTCCTATGCGCGGCCGTGCTGGTGGTGGTGAGTCTGGCCACGCCCGCGCCGTCGCGGCAGCAGACCGACGAGCTGACCTTCGCCGGCGTGCGCGACATCGAGATCGAAGCCGCCCACGCGCCGGCCCGCAGCATGCCGGTGCTGACGGTGATGCTGTCGATCGGCGTGGTCGCCGCCGTCGCGACGGTGTGGCTCTACTTCAGGCCGTGACGCGGGCCGAGGCGCGATTGCGCGGAACCTCACGCCTCGATCAGCACCTTGACCACGTCGGGCTGTTTCGCGGCCGCGAGTTTCAGCGCGTCGTGGGCCTTGTCGAGCTTGAAGCGGCGGGAGATCAGCGGCAGCACATCGATCTGCTCGGCCGCGAGGGCGTAGAGCGCTTCGGGCATCGGGCCGCAGCGCGAGCCGATGAGCTGAATCTCGTTGACCACCAGCGGCGCGAGATCGACGGGTTCACCCTTCGACGATGCGGTGGGCGCGACGGTGGTCTTCAATACGATCTTGCCGCGCGGCCGGACCATCCGCATCGCGGTGCGCAGGCCGTCGGGCGAGCCGGTGCAGTCCACGACGATGTCCTGGTCGGCCCGCAGGCCCACATCGCTCAACAGGCGGTGCTTGATCTTCCACCGAGCGCACAGTTCGAGCTTGGCTTCATGCTTGCCCACGAGGCGGACGGTGGCGTTGAGTTTGCTGAGCACCTGGGCGCAGAGCAGGCCGAGCCGGCCGTCGCCGAGGATGGTCACGAACGGCCGGCCCTCGATCGTGAGCTGGCGCGTGATCTGGTATGCGGCCGCGACAGGTTCGGTGAACACCGCCCGGTCGTCGTCGAGAGCCTGGGGTACTTCCAGCAGGTTGCGCACCGGCAGCGTGAAGCGTTCGGCAAAGCAGCCGTCGCGGCCGGCAATGCCCAGCACGGTGCGATGACGGCAATGCTCGCTCACCCCGCCGCGGCACATGTCGCACTTGCCGCACACGCAGTTGATGTTGCCCACCACGCGCTTGCCGACCCAGGCGGCGTCGGCCTTGCCCCCCACCGCCTCGACGATGCCGACGAACTCGTGGCCGAGCACGCCGGTGAAGCCCATGTACCCCTTGCAGATTTCCAGATCGGTCGAGCAGACGCCCATGCGCGTGGGACGGATGAGGGCCTCGCCGCGGGCCGGCTGCGGCTCGGGCAGGTCCGTCGTGAAGCGGGGTTTGCTGCCGTCGAAGATCAGGCCGCGCAAGGGGAGGCTCCGGGGGGCTGGGGTCGGGTGGGGTCAGG
>CAZUUQ010000090.1:7110-10694 GCA_964622625.1 uncultured Phycisphaeraceae bacterium
GGTCAGGGACGGGGTCGCGCTACGCGGCGCGCCCCGGCCAAGCGGCAGCGCATGTGTCCTTGTCCAGGGTTATGAGAGGTATATCGGCAATTGCGGGCGGGGGCTGGAAAGCGCAGGGCCGCGACGACGGACCTGCGATGGTGAGCCTGTGGCGGGGGCGATAGACTGGCGGCCATGGCTCAGAACGCGACGAATTCGAAGGCCGGGGATGGCGGCGATCGGCTGCGGGTGCTGCTGCTGGCCAACCTCGAGAAACCCCCGGTGGTCGAGGCGCTGGTGCGTCTGCGCCCCTGGCTCGCTGAGCGGGCCGACATCGTCGCCGAGCCGGACCTGCGCACCTGGACGCAGCAGGAGGCCCGGCAGATTCTGACCGCCAAGAGAGATCCGGCCACAAAAACGGTGTCGGATACCGTTTCTGATTCGGCCCGGGGTGATAGCCGGGGTGCCGATCTGGCCATCGTGCTCGGCGGCGACGGCACACTGCTGGCCGTGGCCCGCAAGCTCGTGGACCTGGGTGTCCCCCTGCTCGGGGTCAACTTCGGCAAGCTGGGATTCTTCACCGAGTTCAGCGAGGACGACCTGCGCGAACACTGGCCCTCCATCGCGGCCCGGCAGTGGCGCACGTCGCAGCGCCTGCTGCTGGATGTCGCCGCGTATGAGCCGGCAAGCGGGGTGGCGGCCGGCCCGTGCCGCTGGCTGGATATGAACGATCACTGCGCCAGCGGCACCGGGGGCGGCGGTGACAAGCCCCCTGCCGCCGCGTTCACATCGCTGGGCATGAACGACGCGGTCATCACAGCCGGGCCGCCCTACCGCATGATCGAGCTGGAAATGGCCATCGACCCCGAATCGCGCGACACGCCCGGCACGCTGCTGGCCGGCGACGGCGTGATCGTGGCCACGCCCGGCGGGTCGACGGGCTACAACCTCGCGGCCGGCGGGCCGATCGTCAGCCCCGGCATCCCCGCCCTGTGCATCACGCCCATCTGCGCCCACACCCTCGCCGCCCGCCCCACGCTCGTCCAGGCCGACAGCCGCCTGCACTTCCGCGTCATCCGCGCCAACGAAGCCACCGCCCTGGTGATCGACGGCCAGAAGTCCTTCCCCCTGCGCGTCGCCAGCCAGGTCGTCGTCCGCCGCCACCCCCGCACGATCACCCTCGTGCACCACCCGCACATGACCTACTGGAAGAAATTGGCCCGCAAACTCAAGTGGGCGGTCCGGCCGGGGTGATTACTTTATGCCGCGGATGAACGCGGATGCTGTGGCAGGGTGGATAGAGCCGCGCAGCGGCGATATCCACCAACTTGATTCACCTTGTGCAAACGGCGGGTTTAACGCTGCGCGTTGTTGAATACCGTCGCTTCGCTCTACCCGCTCTACTTGCTGACCATGAATGTCAAAAACATGACTGACGATGCCAGGCTGCGAGAGGAGATCGACGTGTTGAAGTCCGACCTGATCGGCCTCAAAAACGACGTAAAAGGCGCCGCGGCTTTGGCGCTGACGGGCGGCGCCAGCGGACTGGTGGCCGTCATCGTCCTGCTTGTGTTTGCCGGTCTATGCAGGAGAAAAACGTGAGCACCGGCAACGACACGTCCCGCCGACACGCGCCCAGAAAACGGCATCCGGCACAAACGCCGGCACACAAGGTGGAACTGGCCAAGCGTTCGCTGTGTCGCCACGTCGAACTCTCCAGCCTGCCGATCAAACTCTTACTGGCAGTCTTCAGTGCGTGGCTGGCGTCACGTCGCCGGGCCGTCCGCCAACGAGGCTGACCCCGGCGCGGCCATCGCTGCGACCCGGCAAGAGCAGCCGTGCATCCATGTCAGACCCGATCGTGCCGCGGCCCCCGCGGCGATGCCATCGGACGCCCGCATACGGCAACGCGCCCGCGCGATGGGCCGATCCCCAGTGAGAAACACCGTCCGGCGGCTGCGAACAACGGGCCGCGCTAGAATCTCCGGTGTCAGCGGCGCCTTGCGTGCGGGGGTGTCGCCATGAGGCTGTCGGCGAGGCGTGGTCGGGCTGACCTTGGATACTGGTGAAAGAACTGACGAAAGCACTGATGAAAGGAACAGACCCATGCGAACGCCATGTGCGTGTCGGTGCGTGCTTGCGGTTGCCGCGGCTGTTTTCGTGGCCGGGGCGGGTGGTTGCAGCCTGGTGCAGAAGCCCAGCGCGGCGATCACGGGTGTTAAGGTGCAGGGGGCGAGTCTCAGCGAGGCCACCATGCTGTTCGACGTGCGGGTGGACAACCCCTATACAGCCGCCCTACCGCTGACGAACCTGGACTATGTGCTGTCCAGCGCGGGGCAGACATTTTTGACCGGGCAGGCCGCCGTGCAGGGGACGGTGCCGGCCGGGGGCAGCAAGGTCATCAGCGTGCCGGTCCAGATCAACTACCTGGACGTGGTGAACCTCGTGAAGGGCGCCCGGCCCGGTGTGTCGATTCCGTACAAGGCCGATCTGGGCCTGTCGGTGACCGCGCCGCTGGTGGGCGACATGCGGGTGCCGGTCAGCAGAGAAGGTGAGCTGACGATTCCTTCGACGACGACCATGCTGGATCGCGTGCGCGATCTGGTGCGCTAGGGCCCGGCCGCGGAAAGCCGGTTATCGCCGCATCCACACCGCCTGTATGCACGCTGCACGTCCGGTGCACGCGCCCAGCCCGCGCGGGTCAGAGCAGCGCGGCCACCAGCAGAATAATGTGGGCGACGACCTCGCTCACTTCCTCGTAGTACACGTGCAGCTCGCCCTCGCGCGGCAGGATCGACCGCAGGTACCGCCGGGCGATCAGTTGCGACAGGGCGTAGTTGATGACCGCACAGAGAAACCAGGTGCTCACCGGTTTGCGGACCCACAGGGGCGCAAGGCGATGCCGCCAGCGCCAGGCCCAGAGACAGCAGGCGCCCATGGCCAGATACACGCCGACGCCCGTGCCGGGAAAGTGAAGCTCGCGGCAGAGCAGTGCGAACGCGAAGACGCCCAGGATCAGGCGCAGCGGATCGCCGCTGACGCGGGCGCGACCAAGAAAAATGCCGGCCGCAAGGCCGACGACGGCCAGGCCAAGCATTTCGAGGTGGGGCTTGGTCAGCAGCCACGTCCATGCGAAGTGATCGGCCCTGACCACCAGCACGATGCCCAGCGGCCACAGAAGCAGCGGCCACCATTCGAGCACGCGCGCGGGCAGACCGGCACGGGCGGTGTCGGACAATGATTGAGATGGCAAGCGAGATTCCGTCATGGGCGGGGAGTATAGGAAACCATTTTATTCGGCGTCGCCGGGCGCCGGCCCCATTCGCTCTTCGCCGTACGGCCGCGGCTTGCTGAAGGGATGATTCAGCGATCGACGGGCAGTAGTGTGATGGCGGCGGCGTTCTCAAGCACCTGCACGAGCGGATCGACGCCGTCGGCTGCATCGATGGCGACGGTCGCGAGGCGCGCCGACGAGCCGGGCTGAAGCGTGGCGTGCTTCGGCGGCATTTCAAGGGCTTGCATACCGTTGACCGTGGCCATGGCCAGCAGCGTGTCGGGATCGGTGCGGTCGCGCTGAAACAGGAATCGCATCTGCGCCAGAATGC
>CAZUUQ010000091.1:0-10667 GCA_964622625.1 uncultured Phycisphaeraceae bacterium
CGTCGCCCGCGGGGTCAGGCCACCTCGGCCCCGCTGTCGTGGGCCGGCGGAGCGGCGCTGATGGTCAGGTCGGCGTTGTGGACGTAAAGCTGTCTGCCGGAGGTGATAACGCGGGGGTTCTGTTCGGCGCTGCGCATGCTGTACCGGACGGCCTTGTGATGGTCGCCGTATTGCCGCTGGGCGTTGTAGACCTTGCTGAAGCGGAAGAGCATCCGGGTGGAGTTGAACTGGCCGCGCACCCATTGCCGGGCCAGGACGTGGGAAAGCTTGATGAGGTTCTTGAAGCCGAGGTTCTTGCGGTTGATGTTGGCCTGCGTTTGAACGAGCAGTTCGTAGAACCGTTCGAGCGGCAGCGCGGTGGGCAGGACGGCGTGCTGGACATCGAACAGGCGGTAATCCCGCGAGGTCAGGCGGCGCTTATCGGTGTGGAAAAGCTCGGTGCCCGGGTAGGGCGTCGCGACGGTGAGGTGCACGATCTCAGGCACCTGCATGGCCCATTCCTGCGCCCGCCTGAACTGATCCTCGTCCCACGACGGATCGGTGATGAGATTGATGGCCACACTGATACCCAGGCGGCGGGCGATCTCCAGGGCTTTAAAATTCTGATTGGGCGTGATGCGCTTGCGGAACATTTTGAGCTGGCTCTCATTGAGCGACTCAAAGCCAAGGAACATGTACTCCATGCCCATCTTCGCCCAGCGCTGGAAGACATCTTCGTTTCGTATCAGCACGTCGCAGCGTGTCTCGAGGTAGTAACGCTTGCGGATGCCGCGTCGCTCGATCGCGTCGGCGATCGCATGTCCGTGCTCGGGATAGACGAAGGCGACATCGTCGACGATGAATACATTGGGCTCGCGGATGCAGGCCATCTCGTCGGCGATCGCTTCGGGCCGGGACTGGCGGTAACTGCGGCCGTAGAAGGTCCAGGCCGAGCAGAACGAGCAGTCCCACGGACAGCCGCGGGTGAACTCGATCGAGGCGCAGGGATCGAGCACGCCGATGAAATAGCGCCTTCGCCGGCGTGTCAGATCGCGGGCGGGTTTGAATCGATCGAGGTCATCAAGCAGTTCGGGCTTCGGGCCGACCCCTTCATGCGTGACGACGCCCGGCAGGCCGTACACGTCGGGCACAGCCTCGAGCATGCGCGGCGCGGTGACTTCGCCTTCGCCCATGATCAGGCAGTCGATGGCCCCGTCGGCGTGCTCCAGCACCTCTTCGGTGACGAACGAGACGCTGTGCCCGCCGGCGAAGATGAATGTGCCCGGGTGCCGGGCCTTGATTCCCTTGGCCAGGTCGATGACCTCGGGAATGTTGGCCAGGTAGTTGAGTGAGAAGCCGACCCCGTCGGGGGCGAACCGGAGCAACTCACGATCGAGTTCAGCATGCGTGAAAATCTGGAGGTCAAGGAGCCGCACGTCATGGCCGGCCGCGCGGATCGCCGCGGCGATCCGTTCCAGGCCCAGCGGCTCAAGTTTGAGATACACCTCGCTGTACATCAGACCCGAAGGATGAACGAGCAGTATTTTCATGACTGTCCCCCTGGTCGGTGATACGTCGCCGGCCATCCGCCTGGGCCGGCATCTTGCACATGAGGCAGCATAGGCGCGTACGGTCGGGTTCGGCGCGATGAGAGTTCCACGGCGATGTCGAACAACCTCCGCCGCAAGCGCTGTCCGCTCACGCGCAGTCCCGGTCCGTACTACAATCCTGGCAGCCTTCCTGCTCACCTGATGGGTCGAATGCCTATGCCTGCATCCACGTTTCCCGGGCAACGGGCGTGCCTTCTTTCCTTGATCAGGACTCATGACACTGCTTGAACCAGCGACAAGTCGAAAGTTCCTTGGTCGGATGATCAACGCGGCCCTGGGGCGCACGCGCCCGGCTGGCGAGGAGGCGCCAGTCCGTGCGGCGTTGTTCGGCCTGACGCAATTGGAGAGTCATGCCCGCCTGCTGGCCCAGAGTCACGAAGTGGACCCGGCGCCGGGCACGGAACTCCTGCTGCGGCGACTTCGCGACAACCAGCAGGTCATCCTCGAGTCCTACCGTCTGGTTTCCGTCGCCGTGGCCCGCGGTCGGCAGGTCGCCCCCGCAGCCGAGTGGCTGCTGGACAACCACTATCTCGTTGAAGACCACGTCGAGGTGGCGCGCGATTACCTGCCTTCAGGTTACAGCCGTGAATTGCCTCGCCTGCGCAGCGGCGGGCACCGCGGCCTGCCGCGGGTGTATGACGTGGCCTTCGAGCTGGTGGCCCACACGGATGGCCGGGCTGATCCGGAGAGTCTGGCAGCGTTCATCCAGGCCTACCAATCGGTGACGCCCCTGAAGCTCGGAGAATTGTGGGCCGTGCCGATCATGCTGCGGCTGGCCGTCATCGAGAACCTGCGTCGCGTCGCGCACCGCGTGGCCGCTCGCAGAGCCCAGCGTGATCTGGCCCTGAAATGGTCGCAACGCTTCATCGAGGTGGTGCAGGATCATCCGCGGAATCTGATCACCGAACTGGCGGACTTCGTGCGCGAGGGTTTGCCATTGACCAAGCCGCTGGTGACGGAACTGGTCAGCAACCTCCAGGGACAGCACACGGCATTGGGGCTGGTGCTCAACTGGCTCGAGCAGCAGTTGGCAGAGACGGGTCAAACCCTCGAGCACGTGCAGCAGGCCGACAGCCAGGAGCAGACGGCCGATCAGGCCTCCATCGCCAACAGCATCACGACCCTGCGGTCCTTGAACAGCACGGATTGGCGTGATTTCGTCGAACAACAGAGCGTCACTGAGGCAGCGCTGCGTCGTGACCCTGTTGGCGTCTACGCGGAGATGGACTTCGCCTCGCGTGACGGATATCGACATGTGGTCGAGCACCTGGCGCGGCGCAGCCGTTGTACCGAGTCGGAAGTCGCCACGCAGGCGGTGCGCCTGGCTGCCGAGAATCATCGTCAGGCGCACGTGGACCACCGGCAGTGTCACGTGGGTTACTTCCTGCTGGAGGAAGGCCGCCGTCAGTTGGAGCAGGCGGTGGGCTATCGCGTGCCCTTGCGGCTGCGCGTGGCACGATGGTTCGTTCCGCAACTGCTGGCCTGGTACCTGGGCGCCGTGCTGCTGGTGCTGGTGGGGTTGACAGCGGTGCCGGCGGCGCTGATCTGGCCCCTGCGGTCGTATGGATGGGGTTGGGCGGTGCTGGCGGTGGCCCTGCTGCAACTGGTGCTTTCGCGGCCGGCGGTGGCCCTGGTGAACTGGACCCTGACGCTCCTGCTGCCACCACGGCGCCTGCCGCGCATGAACTTCGCCAAGGCCATTCCCGAGGGCCATCGAACCGCCGTGGCCGTGCCGATCCTGCTGACTTCCCCCGCCTCGGCGCGCAGTCTGGTGGAAGGCCTGGAGCTGCGCTACCTGGTGAACCGCGACGCGAATCTGCGCTTCGTCATGCTGGCGGATTTGTGCGATGCTCCACGCGAGCACATGCCTGATGACCAGTCGCTGCTCGACGCGGCTCGCGAGGGCATCGCCTCGCTCAACGCCAAGTACGCGCCGCAGGACGATCGCTTCTTTCTGCTGTGTCGGCCGCGTCTCTGGAACGCTTGCGAAGGTGTCTGGATGGGACACGAGCGCAAACGCGGCAAGCTGGTCGATTTCAATCTCCTGCTGCACCAGGGGGACGCCGAGGCCTTTACCACCGTGGTGGGTGACCTGCGCCAGTTGCGCAGTGTCCGGCACGTGATCGTTCTCGATGCCGACACGCAATTGCCGCCGGAAGCCGCCTGGAAACTCGTGGCCGCCATGGCCCACCCGCTCAACCGGCCGCGCATCAATCCGCACACGCGATGTGTGGAGGCCGGCTTCGGCGTGCTCCAGCCGCGTGTGGCCATTAGCCTGCTGGGGGCGGGGCGATCACGCTTCGCCCGTCTGTTCGCCGGCGAAGTGGGTATCGACCCGTATACCCGCGAGGTGTCCAACTTCTATCACGACCTTTTCGGGCGCGGACAGTTCATCGGCAAGGGCATATACGACGTGGAGGCCTTTCAGACCGCGGTGGGCGAGCGCTTTCCCGACAACGCCATTCTCAGCCATGACCTGCTCGAAGGCGTGCATGCCCGCTGCGGCTTCGTCAATGATGTGGAACTGATCGAAGACCATCCCTCTCAGTACCTGGCGGATGTCAGCCGACGACAGCGCTGGGTCCGCGGTGACTGGCAGATCGCGCCGTGGCTGCTGGGGCGCGTGCCCGGGCCCAGGGGAAAGCGGCAGCCCAATCCCCTGGATGCGCTCTCCCGTTGGATGATCCTGGACAACTTGCGGCGAAGCCTGCTGCCGGGCGCTCTCTTGGCGGCCCTGGTCGGGGCGGTGATTGCCCCATTGCCGTACGTGTCGTGGTGTCTGTTGAGCCTGCTGGGGCTTTGGTTCCTGCCCGACGCCCTGCGTACCGCGGTGGCGGTGCTGCGCAAGCCCCAACGCGTGCCGTGGAACCTGCACCTGCTGAGAGTGGGGTCCGGCGAGTGCCGGCAAGTGGCGACGGAACTGCTGCATCTGGCGTTTCTGCCCTTTGAGTCGGTGGTGTTCCTGGGCGCGATTGCACGCGCCGCCTGGCGCAAATGCGTGAGCCATCGCAGACTGCTGGAATGGCAGACCACCCACACCGCCAATCGTCTGGCGCGCGGCGGACTGGGTCGGCACTACCTCGACATGCTGGCCAACCCGATGCTTGCCGGCACGCTGCTGGCGGGGTTGGCGTGGGCGCGGCCTTGGGCGCTGGCGCCGGCGGTGCCGCTGCTGGCGCTGTGGCTGCTGGGGCCGTGGCTGGCGTGGTGGATCAGTCGGCCCCTCGCACCGCGACAGCCGCAATTCACCGCGGAGCATCGCGGTCTGCTGCATCGATTGGCGCGGCGCACATGGGCGTACTTCGAACAGCATGTGGGTCCCGCCACGCAATGGCTGGCTCCTGACAACTTTCAGGAACACCCTCGATCCGTGCTGGCGGAGCGCACCTCGCCGACAAACCTCGGCCTGGGAGTGCTCAGTGTTCTGGCGGCCAACGATTTCGGCTATGTCTCGACCGGCGACCTGATCGAACGCACCCAGAGGGCCTTCGCCAGCATGGAGCAGATGCGTCGTTATCGCGGCCACTTCTTCAACTGGTACAGCACCCGCGATCTCGAACCTCTGCACCCGCTTTACATCTCGAGTGTGGACAGCGGCAACCTGTGCGCCCATCTCATCACTCTGCGCAGCGGCCTGCTGGAGTTGCGGGAGCAGCCGATCCTTCCGCCGCAATGGCGGCAGGGATTGCGCGACACCCTGGACGTACTGCGCGACGAACTGCACCAGGCCCGCACGGCCCGCGGCGCTCCCCCCGCCCCGTTGACGGATCTGGGCGAGATCCTGGACGGGATCGCTGTCCGACTGGAAGGCGAGGATCACAGCACCGCGGCGATGCTGGCGGTACTGCAGCAGGCCGAGCAGGACCTGGCCCGTCCTGCCACCGAGCCGATCGTTGACACCGAGGTGCTGCTCTGGATCACCGCCCTCCAGCGCCATCTGATGGATCTGCGCAGCGATCTGACGTACCTGCTGCCTTGGTTGAGCAACAATCATGGCGGCTTAATGCAGACCCCCAGGGAGCAGTTGTCCCCCGCGGTTCCGCAGGAACTGCAGCAGGAACTGCGACGTCTTCCCTCGCTGGCGGAGTTGGCCACGCTGGAGAACCGCTGGGGACCCCAGCTCGACGGTCTGCTGTCGCAGACGCAGCGCACGGAAGCCGCGTCGGATCTGCGCCGTTGGCGGCAGGCCTTACGCGACGCCGCTGAGCGAGCGGCCCAGCGCATCACCACGCTTCAGGACCTGGCCCAACGCGCCGACGAACTGGCGGAGATGGATCTGGACTTCCTTTATGACTCCTCCCGCAAGCTGCTGTCGATCGGCTTCAGCGTGGAGAACCGTAGTCCGGACTCCGGCAGCTACGACCTGCTCGCCTCCGAGGCCCGCTTGTGCAGTTACCTGGGCGTGGCCCAGAACCAGTTGCCGCAGGAACACTGGTTTCTGTTGGGGCGACAGGCGGCCCCTGGTTCCGGCCCGCTGACGCTGGTGTCCTGGAGCGGGTCGATGTTCGAGTATCTCATGCCGCTGCTGGTGATGCCCTCTTACGAAGGCACGCTGCTGCACCGAACCATGTACGGGGCGGTGCGCCGCCAAGTGCGCTATGGGCGGCGGCTGGGTGTGCCGTGGGGCGTCAGTGAGTCCTGCTACAACCAGTTGGACCGCGACATGACGTACCAGTATCGCGCCTTCGGAGTGCCCGATCTGGGCCTGAAGCGCGGTCTGGCCGATGACGTGGTGGTGTCGCCGTATGCGGCGGTCATGGCCCTGATGGTGATGCCCGAGCAGGCCGCGGCCAATATCGCCGAGATGGCGCGACTGGGCCTTGTGGGGCGCTGCGGACTGTATGAAGCGGTGGACTACACGCCCAGCCGCGTACCCGCTGGTCAGGACTCGGTCGTGGTGCGCGCGTTCATGGCGCACCACAGTGGCATGAGCCTGCTGGCCCTGGACTACGTGCTGCGCGATCGGCCGATGCAGCGGCGTTTCCTGGCCGATCCGGAGTTCCGCGCCGCCCAAGTGCTGCTGCACGAGCGTGTGCCGGTATCGGAGCGGGCCCGCCTGTTGAGCAGTTCACTCTCGGCGCAGACGAACGCCAACCGCGACGGCGCTTCAAGCGCCGCGGTGGTGCGGGTATTTCAACAGGAGGAACTCGCCGACGCCTGGCCGCACGTACACCTGCTGTCCAACGGCCGCTACAGCGTGATGCTCACCGCCGCGGGCGCCGGCTACTCGCGGTGGCACAATATAGCTCTCACCCGTTGGCGGGAGGATCCCACGTCTGACGCCTGGGGCACATTCTTCTACGTCTGCGATGTGGAACGACAGCGCACCTGGTCGATCACGCACCAGCCCTGCGTCGCGCCTCTGGAACGTTACGAGGCGATTTTCGCGCAGGGGCGGGTGGAGTTCCACGCCGTGCAGCATCAGGTGGAGACCTCGATGTTGATCGCGGTGTCGCCGGAGGATGATATTGAACTACGCCGGATACGACTGACCAATACCTCGCGACGCACGCGCACGCTGGAGTTGACGAGCTTCAGTGAACTGGTGCTGATGGACGCCCGGGCGGACGCGGCGCATCCGGCGTTCCACAACCTGTTCGTGGAGACGCAGTTGCTGCGCGAGCGGTCAGCCATCATGGCCACGCGTCGGCCGCGCTCGCACGGCGAGGAGCCTCCGTGGATGTTCCATGCCATCGTGGCCCATGGTGTACATGGGGAGGAGGTGCTGTCCTTCGAGACCGACCGGCTGCGTTTTCTGGGCCGGCAGCGCAATGCGGCGCGCCCGCAGGCGCTGGATCAGCCGGGGCCGCTGTCCAATACGGCCGGGGCGGTGCTGGACCCGTCCATGGCCATTCGCCACCGGGTGCGGTTGGCGCCGGGCGAGTCGATCACGCTGGACGCCATCACCGGCGCGGCCCAGACCCGTGAACAGGCGATGTTGCTGCTGGATCGCTACCAGGACCGTCGCTTCGCGGACCGCGTGTTCGAAACCGCGTGGACACACAGCCATGTCTTGCTGCACCACCTGCACGCCAGCGAGGCTGATGCCGAACTCTTCGCCCGCCTGGCGGGGGCCATCCTCTACGCCAACCCGCGGCGGCGGGCTCCGGCCAGCCTGATTGCCCGCAACCGAAAAGGGCAAAGTGATTTGTGGAGCTACGGCATCTCAGGCGACTTGCCCATTGTCCTGGTGCGCCTCTCCGACCACTCCGGACTGGGGCTGGTGCGTCAACTCGTCCAGGCCCATGGTTACTGGCGCCACAAGGGACTGCGCGTGGATCTGGTGATCTGGTCCGACGCCTACGCCGGCTACCGCCAGAGCCTGCACGACGAGGTCATCGGGCTGATCAACAGCAGCACCGAGGCCAAAATGCTCGATCAGTCCGCGGGCATCTTCGTGCGCAACACCGACCAGTTGCCTGAGGACGATCGGCTGTTGCTCCAGGCTGCGGCCCGCGTGGTGCTCAATGACCGCGCCGGCAGTCTGGCCGAGCAGGTGCGCCGCCACGGCCGGCCGCATCCGCCCATACCGGCGTTGAACCCCGTACGCCGGCCCGAGGCTCCGATGATCGGCGAGCGCGAGCTTCCCCCGCGCGACCTGGTCTGCGACAACGGCTTGGGAGGCTTTACACCCGACGGCCGCGAATACGTGGTGATCCTCAAACCCGGCAAGGTGACGCCTGCACCCTGGGTCAACGTCATCGCCAACGCGAACTTCGGCACCGTCGTCAGCGAGTCCGGTGGTGGCTACACCTGGTTTCAGAACGCCCACGAGTTCCGCCTGACGCCCTGGACCAACGATCCGGTGGTCGATCCCCCCGGCGAAGCCTACTACATCCGCGACGAAGAGTCCGGCAGCTTCTGGTCACCGACGGCGGCTCCGGCGGGCGGCGGCACGCCGTATGTCTGTCGTCATGGACTGGGCTACACAGCCTTCGAGCACACGCAGCATGGCGTCTTCTCCGAGATGATGGTCTATGTGGCGGTCGATGCCCCGGTGAAGCTCTGCGCCCTGACCTTGCGCAACTTGTCCGGCCGAACGCGCCGTCTGAGCGTCACCGGTTGCGTGGACTGGGTGCTCGGTGAGAGCCGGCAACAGAACGCCATGCATATCGTGAGTCAGGCCGACCCACAGACCGGGGCCTTGTTCGCCACCAATGCATACGCCTTTGACTTCCCCGGCCGGGTGGCCTTCTACCAGTGCAGCACCGCGGACCGCAGCGTCACTTCGGACCGTACGGAGTTTCTCGGCCGTCACGGCTCGCTGGCTTCGCCCCAGGCCATGACGCGCAAGCAGTTGTCCAACCGTGTCGGGGCGGGCGTGGACCCCTGCGCCGCGATCCAGGCCTATATCGAAATCCCCGCGGGAGAGACCCGACAGATGGTGTTCTGCCTCGGGGCAGCCGGGTCACAGGGCGAAGTCCGCGCCCTGCTTCAACGGTTCTCCGGCGTCGGCGGAGCGAGACAAGCCCTGGAGGCCGTCTGGGAAACCTGGAAGCGCCTCCTGGGCGGCGTATACGTTGAGACACCCGACCCCACGGTGAATGTCTTGGTCAACAACTGGCTGCTCTATCAGGTGCTCTCCTGTCGGTTCTGGGGCCGCAGCGGGTTCTACCAGTCCGGCGGGGCGTTCGGCTTCCGCGATCAGTTGCAGGATTCCATGGCGTTCCTGTACGAGTGCCCCTGGCTGGCCCGCGGACACCTGCTGCTGGCCGCCACCCGGCAGTTCCGCGACGGCGACGTGCAGCACTGGTGGCATCCGCCTACCGGCCGCGGCGTACGCACCCGCATTTCAGACGACTACCTCTGGCTGCCTTTGGCTGTGTGCCGCTACGTCAAAGGCACCGGCGATACCGGCGTGCTCGAGGAACAACTGCCGTTCCTGGACGGCCGGCCCGTGCCTGACCAGGAGGAGTCCTACTACGATCGTCCCGCCGTATCCGATCACCGCGCCAGTCTTTACGAGCATTGTGTCCTGGCCTTGCGCCGCGGCATGCGTCTGGGAGCGCACGGCCTGCCCCTGATGGGTGCCGGCGACTGGAACGACGGCATGAACCGCGTCGGACTCGAAGGCAGGGGCGAGAGTGTCTGGCTGGCGTTCTTCCTCATCCATGTGCTCCGCCAGTTCATTCCGATCGCCCACCAGCGCGCCGATGCCGAGTTCGCCGGAGAATGTGAGCAATGGGCGGCGAAACTTCAGCAGAACGTGGCGGCCCATGGGTGGGACGGCCGGTGGTATCGCCGCGCCTTCTTCGATGATGGTCGGCCCTTGGGTTCGTCCCAGAGCCCCGAATGTCGCATCGACATACTTCCGCAGGCATGGGCCGTGTTGAGCGCCGCGGCCGATGAACAGCGCGCCCACCAGGCCATGGATTCGGCCATCGAGCAACTGGTGGACGAAAAGCTGCGCCTGATCCGTCTGTTCGATCCGCCCTTCGACAAGCACGACTGGGATCCCGGGTACATCAAGGGCTACGTTCCGGGCGTGCGCGAGAACGGAGGACAGTACACCCACGCCGCGGTCTGGGCGGTCATGGCTGCCGCGCAACTCGGCCGAACCGAGCAAGCCTGGAAGCTCTTTGAACTCATCAACCCCGTTCGTCACGGCGATACAAAGCAGCACGTACAGACTTACAAGGTGGAACCCTACGTGCTGGCGGGGGACGTGTATACGCTGCCCGGCCACGAAGGCCGCGGCGGATGGACGTGGTACACCGGCAGCGCTTCCTGGATGTACCGGCTCATCCTCGAGAGCCTCCTGGGGCTGGAGCTGGAGGTGGACACCTTGACCGTTCGCCCACTGCTGCCGCCGCACTGGGGCGGATTCAAGCTGCACTATCGCTTCGGCAGCACGATGTATCACCTTGACATCGTGGTGCTGGGGCCGGACACCCGACAGGTGGGGAAACTCTTGGTGGACCAGCAACTGCAGCCGGACGGACGCATCCACATGGTGGACGACCGCCGCGAGCACTATGTCCGTGTGGAAGTCGGCGGACGGACGTGATGCCAGTCAGGCGCCTTTTGAACGCGATCGCCCGTGACGATGAACAGGCCGGCCAGGCGCCGCGGGCGTTG
>CAZUUQ010000092.1:0-10585 GCA_964622625.1 uncultured Phycisphaeraceae bacterium
GCCAGCAGGGACTGGGCGAGGGCGTCGTAGTCTTTGGCGCCGTGGCAGTCGGGGGCGTATTCGAAGATGGTCTGGCCGAAGCTGGGGCACTCGGCGAGCTTGATGTTGCGGCGGATGGCGGGATCGAGCACGCGGGCGCGGCTCCAGGGGACGTCCATGGAACGTGCGGCGTCGAAGAACGTTTTGAGATCGGCGATGACCTCGTTGGCCAGGATGGTGTTGCCCTCGTGCATGCAGGGGGCGACGCCGGCGACCCTGAGATCGGGATTCACCGATTGCCGCACGAGGGCGACGGTTTCGAGCAGTTTGCTCAGGCCCTGGAGGGCGAGGAAGTGGGCCTGCATGGGCACGAGCACCTCGCGGGCCAGGGCCAGGGCGTTGATCGTCAGCAGGCCGAGGCTCGGCGGGCAGTCGATGAGCACGAAGTGGTACTTGCGCTCTTCGATCAGCGGCCGGACCTTGTCCGCCAGCAGGCGCTGCGAGCGGCCCTGCTCGGCCAGCGACGCCAGTTCCGTCTCCGCGCCGGCGAGATTGACCTCGGCCGGCAGAAGCTGCATGTGTGAGCCGCAGTCGACGACCACCTGCTCGGCCGACACGGCGTCGTCCACGAGCAGGTCGTAGACCGAGCGTTCGAGCTGGTCGGCATCGATGCCGACATGGAGCGTGAGATGGGCCTGGGGGTCAAGGTCGATGTAGAGCACGCGATGGCCCAGGCGGGCGAGGGCGGCCCCGAGGTTGACCGTGGTGGTGGTCTTTCCCACGCCGCCCTTCTGGTTGATGAGGGCGATGATGCGGGACGAAGTGCGGGGCTGGGTGGTGGTGTCGGCAGCGGCTTCGTGCGTGGCGGCTTGTGACATGGTTTCGCCTCCCTGCGATGGCGACCGACGCAATGGAACGACGACAGTATAACCCCTCGCCGCGCCGGACCCGCAAGCCGCGCTATAATCGCCCGCCACGATGCCGATTTTCCACTTGATTATCGTTGGCATTCCGATGCTCACGCTCGCCTGGTGGTGGTGGGCGGATGGGCGCCTGCGCGCGATGGGACGGCAGCGGGGACGCCGCCGCCCGCGCGGTTGGCGCATTGCGCTGGCCTGCTTTTCAGTGACGATCCTGCTGGGCTACGGCTGGTTCCTGGCTGGGCGGTTCGACATGGCGCCGCTGGCGGGACTGCCCGCGACCCCGCCCGGCTGGCTGATCGCGCTGGTGATGCTGTGGGGCCTGATTTTCCTGCCGCTGCTGGCCCTGCCGCTGATGGGGCTGTGGATCGGCGGGCGGGGGATTGGCGGCGTGCGGATGCTGCTGCGGCGGGCTTGCGGGGCCGACGCGCCCGGCGGCGACAATCCGGACGCGGGGGTGACGCGCCGCCAGGTGATGGGGGCTGCCGTCAGCTCATGCGTGATCACGCTGCCGATGCTGGCGACGCTCGGTTCGCTGGGCGTGAGCATTCCGCAGAAGCGGCGGCTGCGCATCCGCGAGATCGTGGTGCCCCTGCCGCAACTGCCGGCGGCGCTGGACGGCATGACCATCGCCCACCTGAGCGACACGCACGTGGGCAAGTTCACCCGCGGGCCGGTGCTCGACCGCATCGTGCGCCAGACCAACGAGCTGCGGGCCGACATCGTGCTGTTCACCGGCGACCTGATCGACTACACCGTCCGCGACCTGTCCGAGGCCCTGGGTATGCTCGAGCGCATCGACCCCGGCGCGGGCCTGGGGCTGATCGAAGGCAACCACGACCTGTTCGACGGGCGCACCGCCTTCGAGCGGGGCGTGCGGCAGGCGGGCTTTCCCCTGCTGCTGGATCAGAGTCGGACGGTATACGTTCGCGGCCAGGCGGTGCAGTTGCTGGGCGTGCGGTGGCACCATCGCGGGCAGAGCATCGCGCCGCACGTGGAGACTGTGGCGGCGCAGCGCGAGCCGGGGGCGTTCCCGATCCTGCTGGCGCATCATCCGCACGCCTTTGACCACGCGGTTGAGCACGGCATCCCGCTGACGCTTGCGGGTCACACGCACGGCGGACAACTCATGCTCACGCGCGAATGGGGGGCGGGGCCGGCGATGTTCCGCTACTGGTCGGGCTTATACGAGAAGGGCGAAAGCCGGCTGGTGGTCTCGAACGGCGCGGGCAACTGGTTTCCCCTGCGGACCAACGCGCCGGCGGAGATTCTGCTGCTGACGCTGCGGCGGGGGTGAGGTTCGGCTGGCGTGGGCGCGCGCCGCAAGCGACGCCGTTCAATGGCGGAACGGGGTGTGTCCGTATATGCGGGGGCGGGTCAGTGCTCGAGCGTGGCGACGTCCTGGCGGCCGGAGTAGCCGGTGTCGATCTCGTGCCAGGAGCGGATCTTCTTTTCGCCGCGCATCCAGCAGAGGAGAATCTCACGGCCCTGGTGGACGGCCGGGAAGTCGAGCAGCCCCTTCTCGAAGTCCTTGAGTTCCACGCCCACCTGGTGCAGCTCATCGAGATACTCGTTGAGCCGATCCATCAGTTCCTCGTACTGATCGCGCAGCATTTCGACGCTGTCCTCGACGTGCGGCTGCTCGATGCGCTGGCGGACTTCGACGGCGGCGGCGTAGGTGGTGGTCACGTCGTCGACGATGCGGGTGACGTAGACCAGGGCCGCGTTGGCCTGCTCGACGGTGAAGTAGCGGCGGCCGCGGCGCGGGGCGGCGAGTCCGGTCGTGGCGGCGGCAGTGGGTCTGGGCGTCATGGCAAAGCCTCTCACGGGACCGATCCGCACCACGCGGGCCGGCATGTTCAGCCGAGGGATCGCCTCGACCTGCCTTTTGATCGGCTCGGAACCCATGGGGTCATGACGTGTGTCGCTTCTCGGACCCAGCGGGCCGGTGCGTGGCGGGCGGTCTGTAGCAGGTGGGCAAATGCCGCTTGAGCGTGAACGGCGGTCACACGGGACCAGGCGCCGCGTCCACGGCGCCATTGGGAGCGCGGTCGGGGGCGATGATCTCGACGCCTGTTGTGCCCAGCAGGGCCAGGCGGGCGTCCATGACCAGGCTGAACAGCAGGGGCACGACGACCAGCGTGAAGAACGTGGAGACGATCAGGCCGCCGACCACCACGCTGCCCAGGCCGCGGTACAGCTCGCTGCCTGATCCGGGCATCATCACCAGCGGCAGCATGCCGCACACCGACGTGAGCGTGGTCATGAACACGGGGCGCAGGCGGGTGCGAACGGACTCGCGGATGGCCTCGCGCGGGGCGAGCGCCTCACGGCGGTCGGCTTCGCTCTCGCCCAGGCCGCGCATGAAGTTCAGGGCCTGGTGAACGATCAGGATGGCGTTGTTGACCACGATGCCGATGAGGATGACAAAGCCGAGCATGGTGAGCACATCGAGCTGCTGGCGTGGTTCGATCTTGTGAATCAGTGCCAGGCCCATGAAGCCCCCGACCGTCGCCAGCGGCACGGTGAACATGATGACGAACGGATAGAGAAAGCTCTCGAACAGGGCCGCCATCAGCAGATACGTCACCAGCAGCGCCAGGAAAATGCGCGAGAATCCCAGGCTCACGAAGCTGTCCATGGTCCAGCCATACCACTTGCCGAGCATGGCTTCGCGGACGGCGGCGAGTTTGTCGGCCGACCCGCCGAGGCTGGCATTCACTTCCCCGCCGAGCACGCCCTGATCGTGCAGGTCGGCGATGACGCCGAGAATCTGGTTGGCGGCCGTCTCCAGGGGGACGTCTTCGGGGGGCACCAGTTCGAGCTTGACGGCCCGCTGCTCCTCGATGCGCAGGATCGACTGCGGGGCGGTGCTGCGCTCGATGCGGGCGACCGAAGCGAGGGGAATCGTGCCGCGTTGCCCATCGTCTCGGAGGTAAGCCAGGGGGATGCGGCCCAGGTCGTCGGGCGACAGGGTCATATCGCGTCCGCGGCGGGCGACGATGTCGATGGACTGGCCGCTGATGCGGTAGTCGCCGACGGTGATGCCGTCGACCAGGGCGCGCACGCCCAGGCCCAGGGCGGCGACGTCGATGCCCAGGTCGGCGGCGCGCACGCGGTCGATGGTGACGCGCATCTCCGGGCCGGGCAGATTGAAGTTGGCCGGCGTGGGGCGCACCTTGCCGTAGCCGAACGCGGTCGCGAGCTGCATGTACAGCGCCTCACCGCTTTGCCGCACGCGGTCGTTGTCGGTGCCGACGATTTCGACGTCGATCTGGCGCGTGCCGCCCAGCCCCCGGCCGAAGAGCGTCGCCTGCTCGGCAAAGCCGATGGAGCCGGGGCTGATGCTGCTCCATGCGTAGCTCAGCAGACCGCCGATGGGCTCGACGTTCTGGCGGTCCACGCTGGTGGCCCCGCCGAAGATGCCACCGTTAAACGACACGAAGAAGTAGTTGTCGATCGGCGGGATATGCTCCACCACCTGCTGCGTAAAGGGATGGATGATCGGCGGCAGACCTTCGAGGTCGGCGTAACTGGTGGCCTCCCAGTATGGCCGCAGGATGGCTTCGCCGCGCCGGGCGATTTCGAGGCTGAACGGCTGGTTGTAGGCCGGCGGGGTGAGCATGCCGCCGAAGACGATGTTCTGGTTGCCGCGCGGCAGGTAATCGGTCGGCGGCATCAGGAGCACCGCGCCGAGCACCGCCGCGAGCGTGAACGCCCCCACCACACTCGCCCGCAGGCCGACACCGAAGGCATTGCGCTGCGTGGTCCAGTGGATCAGTTCGGCATACGCGTCACGGAACCATGCCATGAGGCTCGCCAGGCCCCACAGCCGCTGGCCGGCGCGCAAGGCGGCGGTCTTCGGCACGTGCTGGGACTGGGCGAAGCGCGAGGCACTGGCGGGAATGACGGTCACAGCGACGATCAGCGAGAGCGTCACGGCCGCACAGATCGCCAGGGCGATGTCGCGGAACAACTGGCCGGCCTCTTCCTCGATGGTGAGCACGGGGAGGAAGACGGCCAGTGTCGTCAGCGCCGACGCGAGCACGGCGCCCCACACTTCGCGGGCGCCGTCGTAGGCCGCCTGCCGCGGCCGCTTGCCCATGCCCAGGTGGCGGTCGATGTTCTCGAGCACGACGATGGCGGCGTCCACGACCATGCCCACGGCGAAGGCCAGGCCGGCGAGGCTGATGACGTTGAGGTTGCGGCCGAAGGCGGTCATCACCACGAAGGTGCCGATCACGGAGATGGGAATGGCCAGGGAGACGATGAGCGTGGGCCGGACGCTGCGCAGAAACAGCAGCAGCGCCAGGCCGGCCAGGGCGCCGCCGATGAACAGGTTGGTCCGCACCAGCGAGAGGGCGTCGTAGATGTAGCCGGTCTCATCGTAGACCTTGGCGATGGCCAGTTGCGGAGGTTCAGGCAGATCGCGTTCGCGCTGCACCTGTCGGGCGATGCCGGCCAGGATGCCGTCGGGCCGGTTCAGTTCCCCGACGCGGCCGTTGAGACCCGCATAGCGCGTGGTGCCCTCCACGATGCGGATGACATTGGCGCCGGTCTCGCGATAGACCGGTATCGCCAGGGCCGTCTGGCCGCGTGAGCGGACGAAGCTGCGCTGCTTTTCATACCACTGGCGCACGGTCGCCAGATCCTTGATGCGCACCGGCCCGCCTTCGCCGTAGGTCACGATGGTGTTGCGGATCTGCTCGAGGTCGTCGTACTGGCCGACGGTGCGGACACGGACGTCGTACTTGCCGTCCTCCAGGTCGCCGGCCGAGACGTTCACGTTCTCCAGGCGCAGGGCGCTGACGAGTTGATTGAACGTGATGCCGCGCTGGGCAATGCGGGCGGGATCGAACTCGATGTGTATCTCACGCTCGCGGCCGCCGTACACGCGCACTTCGCTGACGCCGGGGATGCGCTCGAGGAACGGCTTGACGCGGTCCTCGACCAGGTCGCCGATGGTCTGTACGTCGAAGTCGGGCGTATCGCTGGTGAGGATCAGCCAGGCGATGGGGTCGCCCTCGCCGCCCGTGCCGTCGGTGATGACCGGCTCATCGACCTCGGCGGGATATTCCGGCACTTCGCGCAGGCTGTCGGAGACTTCCTGCCGCACCGACTTGATGTCCGTGCCGACGAAGAACTCCAGCTCGATCTGCGCCTGGCCCACCGAAGCAGAGGACGTCATTTTCCGCAGGTTGGATACGTTCTTGAGCCGGTCCTCCTGCTCCTCGATGACATCGCGCTCCAGCTCCTCGGGACTGCGGCCGGCCCAGGTGGTGGTGACGGTGATGATCGGCTGATCCACGTTGGGCACGAGCTGCACAGGGATCACCCGCAGCGACAGCAGGCCGAACAGCACCAGCAGCAGCACGCCCACAGCGACCTTGACGGGGTTGCGTATGGCGAACTGAATGGGATCCATGGGGTTACCTCACCCGGAAGCGGCCGCGGCGAGTCAGCCGGCGGCGGGAGCGGTGGCGGTTGTGGTCGTCTGCTCCGCCCCGGGCGTGTCGGCGGCGGCGGGTATGGCGGCGGGGATCAGCGGTTGCGTGGGAAACAAGCGTTCGGCGCCTTCGATGACCACGGGCATGTCGGGCATCAGCGGCGGGCCGGCGGTCGGCAGCGGCCGCACGGCATAGCGGTCGCCGTGGCCGAACAGCACACGCACCGGGTGCGGCATGGCCATCCGCCGGTCCGGTTCGCCCACGGCCATCCACACCACCTGGCCGTTGCCGCTCTGGATCACGGCATCGCGCGGGACGGTCAGCGTGGGCGTGCGCTCGCTGGTGGGGATCTGCGCCACCACGGTCATGCCGGGCTTGAGCAGGCCGTCGCGGTCGTCCAGCCGCAGCTTGACCGGGTAGGTCCGGGCCGCGTCGGCGCCGAGCGGTGTGACCGAAATCAGCCGCCCCGTGGTCCGCAACGCCGTCGCTTCGATCACGACCTCGATCTCCTGGCCCGGTTGCACGTGGTTGACCAGATCCTCGGGCACGTCCACGACCGCGTCGATGGCGCCGGTGGTCACGACCTCGGCCACGGGCGCGCCGGGGTCGAGCCACTGGCCGACCTCCGTCATTTTCCTGACCACCACGCCGTCAAACGGGGCGAGCACCACGGTGCGCTCCACTTCGTTGCGCGCCCGGTCGCGGGCCGCCAGAGCGGCGTCGAGTCGGGCCTGCTCGCGTTTGACCACGGCCCGGGCGTCGTCGACCTCGCGCGGCTTGGCCGAGCCGGACTGCTGCAACTCCTCGAGGAAGCGCAAGTCGCGCTGGGCCTGGTCGAGCAGGGCTTCCGCTCCGTGTACGTCGGCCTCGGCCTGCGCCAGGGCCAGCCTGGCCCACACCGCGTCGATCGTCGCCAACTCGGTTTCGCCGCCGACCACCGCGTCGCCGGTATCGACGGGCATTTCGACCACGCGACCGGCGACCTCGGCGGCGACGACGGCGCGGCGAATCTCCCGCAACTGGCCGACGGCGTCCCAGCGGGTGAGCAGGTCTTCCTGCATGGCGGCGCCGAGCCGGACCGCGGCGGGCGGCGGGCCCTGCATCGGCGGGGCCGCCGCCTCCTGATCGGCCACGTCATCGCCGCGCCCGCATCCGGCAAGGGACAACAGACACACGCCCAGCAGCAACCCGTTCCGCACGCCGCGGCGCGGGGCTTGGTGCCGATGGGCCAGGCGGGCCGGCCCGGTCATGCTCATGCGGCAGGTCATCTTCGTCCTCGTCATGGAAGCCGGCCGCGGGGACGGCGGCCGGGAGGCTTGCGATCCCGTACAGCGTACGATATACTCTCGTACATCGTACGAATCCGGCGAGGCCGCGTCAACGCCGACAGGGATCATTGCCCGGCCGCGCCCCGCCGTCCACCGGCGACGGTGAAAACGTGGCCGCGGCACGGCCGCCACGCCCTGTCGCAGCCTGAGCACGGATCAGCCGCGTGAAGTCCGCCTCCCCGCCATCCCGAAGCCTGCGCCGCTGGCACGCGGCCGATGCCGACGCCCGCCGCGACCTGATCGTCGATGCGGCCATGCGTCTGCTCGACCGCCGCGGACCCGCGGCCGTGACCATCCGCGCCATCGCGGCCAGGCTCGGCGTCGGGGCCATGACGCTCTACACGTACGTCGACGGTCAGGCCGGCCTGCGGCGGGCGATGATCCAGCGCGGCTTCGAGATGCTCCATGGCCGCTGCCAGGCCGACTCGACGCTCGAGTCGCAAGGCTCGTGGCGCGGCGGGGCGCGGGCGTACATCCACTTCGCCATCGAGCATCCGAATCTCTATCAGCTCATGTTCACCGAGCCGCTGCCGCCCGACGACGACGCCCTGCATCAGGCCATGCGCACCGGCGGGTTCGACATGCTGCTGCAGCGCGTGCGGCAGCGGCTTGAAGGTCAGGGCGTGAGCGAGGCGGCCCTGCGCCGCCGGGCGCTGCGTCAGGCCGGGCGGTACTGGATCGCGCTGCACGGCCTGGCGACGCTGGCGCTCAGCGGACGGCTCAAGGTGCTTGAAACCGACCTGGACTCGCTGATCGACGACCTGCTCGAATGCGTCGCGCCGGATTGAGGCCATCATCGTGCCTCGGAGGGCGTCCAATTCCGTACCTGGCCCCAGCATTCGATGACGGTGGCCGGTTTGGGGGCCGCGCCGCGATTGATGAGCCAGTCCACGAGATGCTGACGGCCGCAGAGGCCAGCAATCTGCACAGGTGAGAGACTCGACTCGCCGTCGAGTGCGGCCTGGATGCTTGCGGGGGTGCTTTCGACGAAGCGTTGCACAGCATCGAGCTGCCCCAGGGCCGCGGCGACGTGAATGTCAATGCTTTGACCGGCATCGACAAACGCGCGTACGACTTTGTCGCGTCCGAGCATCGCGGCGACGTCGATTGGCCGCCGACCGTCGGCGAGCGGCGCCGCGGGATTGGCGCCGCAGTCGAGCAGGGCCCGAACGCCGTCCGGCCCGCACATCGCCGCCGCATGGTGCAGCGGCCTCCAGCCGCAATCCTGGTAGCTGACCCACCCACCCGAGGGCGTCTGCCCGGTGCGCTGGATCACCTTCCGCGTCATCCGGTCGATCCGGCCGACATTCGCGCCTCTCTGGACCAGCAGCCGAACCGCCGCGTCAGCGCCGCCGCGGGCCGCCCATTGCAGAGGGGTGTAGCCATTCGGACCAATCTGCTCGCGAAGCGTCGGATCACGTTCGAGCATCGCCGCAAGGACATCGACCTGATCGGTGGCCGCCGCGATCCAGACATCGAACTTGATCGGATAGCGCAGCAGGGTCAGGACGACTCTGGAGCGGCAGCCGGCCGGTGTCGCGATCACTGCTTCGAGCATCACCGGCAAATCGGGGGACCTCTTCCCCGTCGTCGAGTCGAGGACATGCCACACGTCGTTCGCCAGTGTTGGGTCCGCTTCGAGGGCTTTGCGGACACGCGCCCACTCATCATTACACACCCATTGACGGAACTGCAGGGCGATGTGTCCCTGCTGATGCAGCTCATAATACGAATCGACGTACGCCTTCAGATGCCGCCAGCTCTGAAAGCCGTATTCACGGGCGACGATGAGCTGCGCCTGATGCAAGGCCGGCTTGTCACGAGGCAGCTTGAGCACATCGAGTTTGCCCAGGGCGCGTGTGTCGCCGGCGCGCATGGCGACCAGCACTTCCTTGGCCTGCTTGCGTAACTGCTCGAGGTTGGGCGGGTGGCGCAGCAGACGGCGATCAAGTCCCTCGGGCGCGGGGCCGCGAGGCGCAGCGGGATCGATCGATTCAGCGGACATGGGGACCTTCCTTCCGTGTCGCCCGTGTCCGCGTGCGGGGCGGAAAGAAGGTTGAATTGTCCGTCGCACGTGTGCAGGTGGGCGCCGCCCTTTTCGCGGACCGATTGGCTCCCGCAAGCCGTCACCATTATCGCCTGGCGGCGGTGGACAGGTCAAGGTCCCAAGTCAGCATCATCAAAAAACCAGCCCCACGTTGCCACATGGGGCTGCCGTTGCGCTGCGTGTGTGGATTCCGAGCATTCCCTGACGTGTCGGCCATCAGCGCCGCCGCCGGGCAAGCGCTCCCAGAACCAGGAGCATCGCCGCGCCGGTCGTCGGCTCGGGGACGACCACGCCGAAGTTGTCCATCGCGATCACGGCCCCCGTGGCGCTGCTGAAGCCGAGGCTGAAGTTGGAGGTGAAGCTGGCGATGTCGGCGGCGAAGACCAGGCCGATGGCGTCGGGATCGGCGATGACCTGGTCGAAGGTGCGGGTGCCCGCGTTCTGGTTGGGCCAGACGACGAAATTGGACGCCAGCAACATGACCTGGTGCGTGGTCCATTGCGTGTCGCCGTTGGGATCCCAACTGAACGCATCGCTGGTCACGAAGAAGTTGTTTCCGCCTTCCACGTAAGTGCCGACATAGAAGCGAACCATGCTGTTCGCCGTCGGGCCGGTGATCGCTCCGGAAGTCTTGAAGTCGACGGTCAACACCAGCCCGGTCATATCGCCGAGCGGGTTGATCTCGGTGAGTCCGAGGCCGAATGCGTAAGGGCGGGCGGCGCCGGCGTCCACGTCGACAGTCAGGTGCCCGTCCGGATTCCCGCCGCTGCCGGCCCAATCCGCTGGAAGGTCGGTCACCGAGCCGCCGTTGGTGATGGTTGAAAGCGTCCACCCCGCATTGTCGGTTGTGAACTGTTCGATCAC
>CAZUUQ010000093.1:0-10505 GCA_964622625.1 uncultured Phycisphaeraceae bacterium
TGCGTGTCGCCGAAGAGGTTGTGGATGTCGCCGAGAATCTCCTGGTACGCGCCGACCAGAAACGCGCCGATGTGATATGCCGGCTGCTCCCCGTCGGCCGCGGCCGCGTCCTCTAGCGGATGCACCTCCAGCACCGGCTGCAGGCCGTCGCCGGTCACGAACTGGTCCAGCTTGCCGTCGGAATCGCAGGTCATGTCCGCCAGCACCGCCCGGACAGTGGGGCGCTGCTCGAGCCGATGGATCGGCATCACGGGAAAGACCTGGCCGATGGCCCAACTGTCGGGCAGCGACTGAAAAATCGAGACGTTGATGAAGTAAGTCTCGGCCAGCAGCGATTCGAGGTGCGCCAGGTCGGCCGGCGGTTCGTTCATCTGCCGTACGTGCTCCAGGGCCCGCGAGCAGATCGCGAAATACAGCCGTTCGGCCAGGGCCCGGTCCTCGAGGCCGCAGTAGCCGAGGTTGAACAGGTTGAGCACCTGGTCCCACGCCACCTGGGTGTCGTGAAAGTACTCGATCAGGTTGTCGGTGTTCAGTCCCTGCCAGGTGTCCGCAAGCTGTGCCAGCGGCGCGGGAGCGTCATCGCGGGCGCGGACGCGGCGCACTGTGTCGGCCGCGTCGCGCGGGTGCTGCGAGCGGCCCAGCACGTCGAATACCAGCACGCTGTGGTAGGCCGCGATCGCCCGACCCGACTCGCTGAAGATTGTCGGATGCGGCACGCCCGCTTCGGTGCAGACCTGACCGATGTAGTACACCACATCGTTGGCGTACTCGCGCAGCGTGTAGTTGATGCTCGGCTCGGTGTCGGTCTGCGCGCCGTCATAGTCGACGCCCAGTCCGCCGCCGACGTCCAGATACTGCAGGTCCGCTCCCGCCTCGCGCAGGCCGACATACACGCGGGCCGCCTCGGTGATCGCCTTCTTGATCTGCCGGATGTCGTTGACCTGGCTGCCCAGGTGAAAGTGCAGCAGCTTCAGCGCATCACCCATGCCCTCGCGCCGCAGCAGGTCGATGGCATCCAGAGCCTCGGCGATGGTCAGGCCGAACTTCGACTGCGGCCCGGCCGACATTTCCCAGCGCCCCGCCCCCCGGGCCGCGAGCTTCACCCGCACGCCGATCGTCGGCTTCACCTCGTGCCGCCGCGCCGCGTCCACGATCAGCCGCAGTTCGCTGAACTTCTCGACCACCGGAATGATGCGCTTGCCGATTTTCTCGGCCAGGATCACGCCTTCGATGAACTCCGCATCCTTGAAGCCGTTGCAGATGATCGGCGTGGTGTCATCGTCGACCAGGGCCATGACCGCCAGCAGTTCCGGCTTGGAGCCGGCCTCCAGCCCGAAGCCGTGCCGCCGACCCAGGCGCAGTATCTCGCGCACCACGTGCGCCTGCTGGTTGACCTTGATCGGATAGACGCAGCAGTAGCCACCCTCGTAATTGCACTCGGCGATGGCCCGGGCGAAGGCCTCCTGCAGCGACGCCAGACGGTGTTCGAGTATCTGCGGGAAGCGCACCAGCAGCGGCGTGGGCAGGCCGCGTTCCTGAAGGTCATCGACCAGCAGCTTCAGATCGAATTGCCGGTCCGGCTCGCCGGTGGGATGCACCGCCACGTGGCCGCGGCCGTTGACGGTGAAATAGGGCTGGCCCCAGCGATCGATGCCGTACAGGGCGGCCGCATCCGCTGGCGACCAGTGGGTGCTGGATGGGGCAACCGGTTCATGGGCGCGTGTGGTCAATGCGGGAAAACTCCCCCAGAGGAGGCGGGAAGGCGGCGACGCTACGCTTCAACGGCCGCGTAACGGCTTACGTCATTGCGGCGGCGCTGCGCGGCATCCATCTGCTCGGCCGTGGGACTCGTGCCCGTCTGCATCATATCCATGAAGCAGTCGAACAAATAGCGGGCATCGTGCGGGCCGGGGCTGGCTTCAGGGTGGTACTGCACGGCGAAAATCGGTTCCGAGCCGTGGCGGAAGCCCTCGAGCGTCTGGTCGTTGAGGTTGATGTGCGTCGGCTCGGCCCCGGCCTTGCGCAGCGTGTCGGTGTCCACCGCGAAGCCGTGGTTCTGGCTGGTGATTTCCACCTTCCGCGTGTCGAGGTTCTGCACCGGCTGGTTGCCCCCGCGATGGCCGAATTTGAGCTTGTAGGTTTTCGCCCCAAGGGCGAGGCCCAGCAACTGATGCCCGAGACAGATGCCGAAGATCGGCAGCTTGCCGCGAAGCCGCCGCAGTGTGTCGATGGTGGCCGTCACCGCGGCCGGGTCGGCCGGGCCGTTGGAGATGAACAGGCCTTCGGGTTTGTGTTCAAGGATCGCAGCCGGCGAGCTGGCGGCCGGCACGACGGTCACGTCGCAGCCGCGGTCCACGAGGTTGCGCAGGATGTTGAGCTTCGCCCCGCAGTCCACTGCCACGACCTTGTGCCGCCGCGTCGAGGGCGGCACGACGCCCTGCAGCGGCGACCAGTCGCCCAGGGGCTCGCTCCAGGTCATGCAGCGGTCGATGCTCACCTGCGTGGCCAGGTCCAGGCCGACGAGTCCGCGGCTCTGCCGCGCGCTGTCGACCAGCTCAGCGTCAGACCGGTCAACCTCGGTGCTCAGCACGCCGTTCATCGCCCCGTCAATGCGCAGCTTGCGTGTCAAGGCCCGCGTGTCGATGCCGGCGATGCCCGTGACCCGCTGCTCGGCCAGCCACTGCTCCAGTCGCCGCGTGCCGCGGAAGTTGCTCGGCCGATTGGCCAGCTCGCGCACCACGAACCCGCGCACGAAGATCCGCCGCGACTCCATGTCCTGTTCGCTGATGCCGTAGTTGCCGATCAGCGGATAGGTCATGGTGACGATCTGGCCGGCATAGGACGGATCGGTCAGGATTTCCTGGTAGCCGGTCATCGAGGTGTTGAAGCAGACCTCGCCGTCGGTGGTCCGGGGTGTGAGGTCGCCGAAGGCCGTGCCGTGAAAGACGCTGCCGTCGGCCAGGGCCAGGCGTGCGGGAACCGTGTTCATGGGGGAGTCGGGCATCGTGGTCTCGGTGTGGGGCCGGGGCGGATTCGTCACAGTTTAGCAGCCCCCGTCCGAGCCGGCGACTGCGTCGCCGGTTGACGTCAGGCATACACGCGCCCGCAGCGGTTTCCGTTATAGGACGGGCGTCGCATTGACCGATGACACAGGCATGCGTCCATCGCCGCCATGGACACGCGGCCGCAAATCACGGAGCGATGCATGAGCAGCCTGGCCCCCGGAACGATAACGCCGCAGGTGGCCGTACCGCCGGCCGACGTGACGCCGCTGGTGCTGCGCCGAGCCGACGGCGAAGCGGGGCGGATGATCGCCGACGTTGATGCGTTCCTCGACAGCTACCGGCGCCGCGTCGTGGCGGCTCTGGCAGCCGTCGATATGCACCGCGTCCGTCTGGCCGTCGAGTGGCTGCGGCAGGCCCGCGACGGGGATCGACAGGTGTTCATCTGCGGCAACGGCGGCAGCGCGGCCACGGCCTCGCACCTGGCGTGTGATCTGGTCAAGGGCGCCAGCCACAACCGGCGGCGGCGCTTCCGCGTCATGGCTCTGACCGACAGCATGCCCACCGTCACCGCTTATGCCAACGACGTGGGCTACGACCGCGTCTTCGTCGAGCACCTGCGCAACTTCGCCCGCAGCGGCGACCTGCTGATCGCCATCTCCGGTTCGGGCCGCTCGCCCAATGTCGTCGCGGCCGTCGAATATGCCAACCGCGCCGGTTGCCGCAGCATCGGCCTCACCGGGCGCGACGGCGGGGAACTGGGACGCCTGGCAAGGTTGCATCTGCACGTACCTGAGCCGCACATGGGCCGCATCGAGGACGTCCACATGGCCCTGTGCCACATGCTGGCCTACGCTTTCATCGACGCGCCCCTGGAAACGCCGTCGGAACAGCCGCCCGTGGCGGCTGGAAATCTGCGCCTGGGAGACGGGGCGGCGTGAAAATACTTGGACGACGCGGGGCCGGGCCGCTATTGTGGCGGACATCCGTGAAAGTTCCGCTGGACGGTGCCACACCTTGCAGGGGCTGCCCACGATGAAGATTCGAGCCGACATTCGCCGCGGCTATCTGGCCCGGCCGCTGCTGATGACCGTGATCGTGCTGGGTTTCGGCCTGGCGTTCCTGTATGACGGTTTCGTGCGCTACCCGCGCCAGCATGCGATGTTCACGACGTATCAGCAGATCAGGGAGGAACACACCGCGGCCGACGGGCGCTATGACTTCGACGCCATCGAGGCGGCGTGGGCCGACGCGGCGGCGGAACACGACTGGCCGACGACTTTCAGCGGCGATGCGCCCGGGCAGTTGCGGGCCGGATGGGACATTCCCATGCAGCGGCTGCTTGGCTTTGTCCTCGTGCCGGTGGGGCTGCTCCTGGGCGCCGGCTTCATCCGCCAGGTGGGCCGATGGATCGAGGCCGATGAATCCGGCCTGACCGCGAGCTGGGGGCCGAAGGTCGCCTGGAACCAGATCACCCGTCTCGACAAGGCCCGCTGGAAAACCAAGGGCATCGCCTACGTCCACTACGGCACGCAGGCCGGCGAAAAGCGCCTCAAGCTCGACGACTGGGAATACGAACGCGAGGCGATGACGCGGATCGAGCAGCAGGTGGAACAGCGGATCGACCCGTCGCTGATCGTCGGCGACAAGCCGGCGGCCAAGGCGGAGGCGCCGTCGGGCACGCCGTCACCGGCCGCGGACGCCACCGGCTCGCGCCCAGGCGGCGCCTGACTTCAGGCCGCTCATCGTTTGGCCGCCGCGCTGCAGACGGCGGTCGAACACCGGCGACAGTAGATTCACGTCGCCCAGCGACTGGTCGGCGGCCGCCTGATCGACCTGCATGTGCGGACAGCGCCGCCGGCGCAGCGATCATCGGCCGATGGCTGCGACCACTTACCACTTGTGAAGCACGCTGGCGACGATCTGGCGGTGTACGTAAAGCGGCGCGTTGACGATCAGCCGGCCGTCGTGGTAGCGGATGGAGCCGTATGGCCCGCCATAGGCCTGCCAGATGGTCGGCTCGATGGTGTCACGGATGATCTGGGCCAGCGCCTGGCCGCGTTGCTCGCGCGTGGGCGGCTGCTCCTCTTCCTCCATTTCAGCGGTGAAGCCCTGCTCGTCGGTGAGGATGCCGCCCAGGTCCATCCGCGGCGGCGCATTGAAGCTTGGCACGCCCGCAATCATTGCCCGCACGTCGTAGACGCGCAGCACCGGGCGCCGGTTGGCGTCGGCCTTGGTCATCACATGCACGTACCACGGCGTCACGTCGTAGACCAGGGCCGCCTCGGGAACCGTCTGGGCCGGGATCGATCCCATCTGGTCGAGAATCAGGTCCAGCAGCCGCGAAGCCGGAACCATCTCAAGGTCAACGGTCAGCGGCGTCTGCCGGTCGATGCCCATGGCCTCGAGGGACGGCCAGTGGATGACCAGGGGCAGCTCCGTGCGGACCTGAAACCACACCAGCGCGTCCCCGGCGGGCAGTTGCTCGAAACGGACACGATCCAGCACCATGCCCATCCGCGCATGCATCTGCTCGAGGGCGGCCGCCTCACGCCGGGCGGCCTCCTCGCGTTCACGGCGTTCGGCCGCGGCGGAGCCGGGACGGCGTTGTGGCGACACACCGGCCGCGACTGGCGCGAGACACAGCGCGAGCAGCAAAACGGCCAGTCGCACCGCCGGGGTGTGTCGCCCGTCGCCGCGGGCTGAAAGATCGCGTTGTCGGCGCGTGTGAGGCATGGCGGCAGAGGCATCCGGAGGTACTGCATCCTTGCCCGACGGCGTCATCGATTCAAGGGATGTCATGGCGCCGGTTCAAATTCCCGGTGGAGGCCGGCCGTCATCGGTCTGGCCGGCCGCACGAAGGCGCGGCAGCAGAAGTTCCTGGGCCAGAATTTTCAGGCACGCGGCCACGGGAATGGCCAGGATCATGCCGACCGCCCCCGCCAGCGTTCCGCCGACCAGCACCGCCAGGAGTACCGTGATCAGGTCGAGATCCGTCGACTTGCCCTGGACCAGCGGCTCGACGACCCAGCCGTCGAGCAACTGGGCGACGGCGTAGACGACCGTCGGCCACACGAGCATGCCCCAGGTGAAACCTTGCTCTCCGGTAAGCTGGTCCACGCTCGTCAGGGCCAAGGCGGCCGCAAAGCCGATCACCGCCGCGAACGGGATGAGGTTGAGCAAGCCCGACAACACGCCAAGGAGCATCCAGTAAGGCACATGCGTGAACTTCCAGCCCACGCAAAGGATCGTGGCCATCACCAGCGACTGGATCAGGCGGCCGCGAATGAAGCCGGACACGGCCCGATCCATGCGGCCGATCACGTGCAGAGCACGTTGGCGGCGGCCTGCGGGAATCAGGTCGCGACACCACGCCGCCATGGCCTCGAACCGCCAACTGAAGAAGATGAAGCAGAACAGTACGACGAGGATGGCGACGACCAGATACGCGGTGAAGACGAATGCGGCTCCCACCGCGCCCAGGCCGACACCCAGCCACGCCAGCGATGTGCTCATGATGCCGCGCCAATCGACCGCGGCGGCGGCGGCGCCCGCGCCCGCATTCTCCTGGGCCGCCGCCTTGTCCTGAGGCGTCAGCAGGTTCACCAGCCAGTCCCAGTCAATACGTGCGATGACCCATTCCGTGTAGTCGCCCGCCCGTCGAAGCAGTTGCGCGGTCTGGTCCACCAGCTTGGGCACGACGAACCATCCCAGGGCGCCGATGGCGGCCGCCAGCACCACCAGCACCAGGAGCGTCGTCAGCAGCCGGGGTACGCCCATGCGGCGCTGGGCCAGGTTAATCAGAGGGTTGACGGCATACGCCAGCGCCAGGCCGAGCACGGCCGGAATGACGATCGCCCGGGCCCGCCACATGATCAGGGCGAGCAGGACGATGAGCGCCAGCAGCAGCAGATCGCGAAACCAGCGGCGCTGCCAGAGGTGCGGCTCATTGGGCAGTGGGGAGGACGTCATGAACGGCGATTATGCTGGAGCGGGAACCGCGCCGCAACGCGCTCCTGTTCCGCGCCTCAGTTGTGCTCCGCCAGCTCGAGCTGGGGGTTGAACGCCTGGGCGAAGTCAAACACGTCGACGAAATCGGCGATGTCGTCTTCGTCTGTCTTCGACAGCAGGCCGGCCTCGACCATGGCGAAGACGATGCGGCCGAAGTCCTCGCTGGCGCGGATGTGCCAGCTCTTGAGCACCGTGCGGGCCAGCAGGCCGTATTGCTGAATGGCATAGTCGCGCAGGCCGTGGCAGAGCTGGCGGCCGCTGATGTGCCGGCTCGCGATGGGGGCCTGTGGATCACGTTTGCCGTGCGTGCGCTGCACGGTGAAATCCAGGCCCCGCTGCACGAAGGCGAACGCCTCGACGGGGTACTTGGTGCTGCGGGCAAGTTGTAGAAGATCCGCAACCATGGTTGTCTGCCGCCTGATTTTCCCGCCTGGAAGTTGGCGTATCCGGGCCGGGAGGCCCGTGGACTACGGCCTATTATACGCGGCCACGGCGCGGAGTGAAGCGGCCGGTGCACGGAAGCGGCATGGCGGGGCGGCTAAGATGGGCACGCCTGATGGCCGCCCATCCATCGCATACGCTGTGACGCCATTTTCGGATCACCCTATGACCGCAACCCGCGATATCGGTATTTCGCCTCGCAAACTCCACGAGCGACGCGAACGCGTCTTCCTGATCCTGGCGGGCCTGTTCCTCGGCACGCTGGCGATGCTCAACATCCTGGGCATCAGCCGGTTCCTCGTGCTGGCCGGGGTCAGCCCGGCCGACGGGACCGAAGCTCTGCAGTGGTACAACCCAGCCACATGGAGCCTCCAGTGGGGCTCGCCCGGAGCCTGGACATTCGCCGTGGCCGTCGGCGTGCTGCCGTACCCGCTCACGTTCCTGTGTACCGATCTCATCAGTGAGTTCTACGGCCGGAGACGGGCGAATTTCGTGGTGTGGGTCGGCCTGCTGTTGAACCTGTGGGTGGTTTTCATTCTCTGGGCGGGCAGCCAGCTACCTGGCTTCGCCCCCCTCGACCCCGCCACGGGATTCCCACCTCCGCCGCGGTGGAGCGAGGACAAACAGGCGTACCTCGAGACCGGCTGGACATTCTTCCAGATCAAGACCCTGGCCTTCGGGGCCGTCACCGCCTCGATGATCGCCTATATGGCCGCCCAGTTCTGCGACGTCTTCCTGTTCCACTTCTGGAAAAAACTGACCCGTGGCCGGCACCTGTGGCTGCGTAACAACGGCTCCACCATGGTCAGCCAGATCGTCGACACCATAGCCGTGATTCTCATCACGCATTTTTATGCCCACGCCCTGCCCATCGACGCCGACGCCGACCTCTGGCCCCAACTGCTCGCGTTCATCCTCACCGGCTACGCCTTCAAGTTCGCCGCCGCACTGCTGGATACGCCGGTGATCTATGCGGCCGTTCCGCTGCTGTCGCGGTATCTGAGAATCGATCCGCATGCCGAACACACCGCCGACGCCGAGGCCGTGCTGGTGGCCATGCCCGTGGGCCGCGAGCACGTTCACCAGCCGGGCCATGAACCGGACGGGCTGCGATGAACAAAGCCGCCCTGCGAACCCGCATGCGCGCCCTGCGCGACGCCATCCCCGCCGACCAGCGGGCCACCCTGTCCGCGGCCGCCCATCAGCGGCTGCGCGAACTGCCGGTGGTCGCCGACGCGGGCACAATCTTCACGTACGTCAGCTATGCCGGCGAACTGGATACGCACGCCCTGATCCACGCCTGGCTGGCCGAAGGCCGGACCATCGCCGTGCCGCGGATCGTCGGCCCGGGAACCATGCAGGCCAGTATGATCGCGTCCTTCGATGACCTGGCGCCGGCGCGGTACGGCATCCTCGCGCCGCGTGAGCTTCGCACGCTGATGGAGCCGATCGACGTGGCGATCGTGCCCGGCCTGGCGTTCACGCCGTCGGGCTGCCGCCTGGGCACGGGTGCGGGCTGTTACGATCGCTTTTTCGCCGCCCAGCACGTACCGGTCCGCGTGGGGCTCTGCTTCGAATGCCAGATCGTCGCCGCCTTGCCGACCGATCCGCACGATCAGCCGATGACGCATCTGGTGACCGACCGCCGCGCGCTTACGTGCCCGTGAGCGCGTGTCCTGGAGAAAGCCGTCAGGCAAGGTGGTGCTGTGCCGGCAGGCGTTGCCTGCCCCCGTTTCATTTGTGGAACGACACGGCCATGTTCACTTCCTGGACCTTCTTCGCCGGGCCTTTCTTGAAAGTCGACTTGCGGATCAGCTCCTTGAGCATCTTTTCATAGGCCGCGCGGGGCGTGGGAATCTTGATCGACTGGCGCTTGATGCCGCTCATGAGGATCGCGTTGCCCAGCTCCAGCGAGTGGATGCCCTCCTCGCCCGGCGCGATCAGGTCGTCCCCGTCGAGAATCGCGGCGATGAAGTTCTCAGTGACCGCCTGATGATTCTCGCCCGCGCCCGTCGGCTCGTACGTGACGCGGTCCGTGCCGGGTTTGCCGAACATCTTGTCGGTGGTCTTGCTGAAAACGCTGGTGGGCATGTGGTTCTTGACCACGTCGATGACGTTGCCGCGTTCCACCACCAGCTTGCCCAGGTCGCCGGCGATCTCCAGGCGGTCGGTGCCCGGCGCTTCTCCGGTGGAGGTGATGAAATTGCCCGTTGCCCCGTTGGGCCATTCGAGATAGGCGTTCACTTCATCCTCAACCTCGATGCGGTGGTCGCGGCCGAGTTGCACATGGGCGTCGACCAGGTTGGGCGTGCCGCAGATCCACGTCAGCAGATCGAGGTTGTGCGGGCACTGGTTGATCAGCACGCCGCCGCCCTCGCCGGCCCACGTCGCGCGCCAGGTGCCCGAGTCGTAATACGATTGCGGGCGGAACCACACCGTGATGATCCATGTCACCCGGCGAATGTCGCCGATCTCGCCGGCATCGATGAGCTTCTTGACCATCCGCCACTTGGCGCTGGTGCGCATCTGGAACATGATGCCGAACTTCGTCTTCGGCGCCTTCTTGTGGGCGGCGATCATCTTCGCGGCATCGGCGGCCGTCACCGCCACGGGCTTCTCGCACAGCACGTGCAGGCCCTTTTTCATCGCCGCGATCGCATACGTCGGGTGATAGTAGTGCGGCGTGGCGATCAGCACCGCGTCGACTTTGCCCGAGGCGATCAGCTTGTGCCCGTCGTCGTAGCCTTCCACGCCGTACTTCTCGACGACCTTGCGCAGGTTGTCGGTCGCCACATCCGCGGCCGCGACGAACTTGAGGCGGGGAACCTTCTCGAAGTAACCCATATGCGACTGTGCCATGCCACCGCAGCCGATTACGCCCAAACGCACCGATTTCATGTCTTGCACCTTACGTTGACCTGATTGTGAATCAGAAACACATCACGACGCCGGGCCGCACCACGCGATGCCCGGCGGCAGTCTACCGGCTCGACGCGTGTCCACAACACCCCAAGCCGCGCCTTCGCCCCGCGAAGGGGCGGATCATTGCCG
>CAZUUQ010000094.1:0-10480 GCA_964622625.1 uncultured Phycisphaeraceae bacterium
TCACCGGCTTGTTCCGCAGCACGGCTGTGGCCTGTTCGACGACGCGCTGGATGACCAGGTCGTCGGCGATTTCGCGCTGCACGACCATGGCGGTGGGGAACAGCGAGATCACGGCCGTGAAGCCGATCACGAAGATGCCCATGGCCATCATGACTTCGATGATGGTGTAGGCGCGGGAGCATCTTCGATTTAACGGCCACGGCCGCTGTTGAGGCCGTTTGATTGTTGATTTTGGATTGACGGACAGCGCGGCCCGCTGCGGCATCGGCAATCGGCAATCGGCGATGTTCCCGCGGCCGTTCATGTGCCTGTCAAACCTCCTGCTTCCCCTCTGTGTGCTCTGTGCTCTCTGTGGTAAAACTTCGTCTCATGTTCAGTCGTACATCAGCGCTCCGGTGTAGCGGTTGAAAAAGACCGGCTTGCCGTGACGCAGCAGGAAGGCGGCGATGGCGGTTTCGGGATCGCTGGAGTCGGCGTCGAGGATGGGATCGACGCCGCTGGCGCTGACCTCGAAAGCCGGCCAGCCGCCGGCCAACTGGTTGAAGGCGTTCTTGTCGTAGACGATCACCCCGACGCACGTGTCGATGGCGTCGAAGGGCAGCGCGAGCTTGCGCTGGCCCGTGTGGGGGTCTTCGAACCACTTGTCCCGCCGCTGATTGAGCGGAAGATTGCCGTAGGCTGGATGGGTGGGGTCCCACTCGCCAGGATTGCGGTTGGCAGAAGCCCAGGAACGCATGCCCAGCGTGCTGTTTGGGCTGGTCGTATTGATGTTGATCTGGTCGTACTTGACGCCCGTGAACTCCTTGGGGGCGCCGCGGCCATTGTAGTAGACCCATCGGTCGGCAGCCGCGGCGCTCTTGCCGTGGACAAGGCGCCCCTGTGCGTCAAAGCGGATGGCGAAGGGCGGGGCAAGGAAGATCAGGCCGTCATTGCCGCGGGTGATGCCCGCCAGGCCGACGCCGCCGGGCAGGCGGACGTAGTCCACGCCCTCGATGTCGCGGAAAGCGTTGCGGTAACGCGGACGATCCCATGGAGCGTCTGCCGCGTTGGTCATCTTGAGGGCGAGGTCGTTGTTGTCCACGGCCATGGGATGGTTCTCGACGATCCGAATTTCACGGGCCGTGACCAGCATCGCCACGCCGGCTGAGCTTTCGGGCGCGGGAGCCCAGACGTAGGTGGTGCCGCTGACGCGGGCGGGCAGATCCTGCACGAAGGTCTGCGGCCGCCAGACGTGGGCGCGGGCGAGGGCGACAGCGGCGCCGAGCGTGTTGAGGCCGGCCTCGACGCGGCTGCCGCGGGTCAGGGCGTTGATCGTCGGAATCGCCAGGGCCGAGAGGATGCCGATGATGGCGATGACCGTCAGCAGCTCAATCAGCGTGAAGGCGGGGGGGTGCGGGTTTCGGGTTTCGGGTTTCGGGTTGCGGGGCGGGGCGGCGATGCGGGTGTCGGCCGGTCGCGGCGCGGGACCGCTTGCTGACGCTCGCGGCTCGGCTGTGAGTTCGCCGTCGACCGGCTCGTGGCGAAGCCCATAGGGCGGCGTGCGCCATGCCGTGGCGGCGTGTTGCGGCGGTCGGACTCGTGGGGTCGGGGCGGGCATGGCGTCGTGTGGTCAATTCGTGGCGTCTTCGTCGGCCTGTTCGTCGGCGGTGCGCTCCAGGTCGTGGGAGTAGAGGTTGTCAGCTCGATCATCGACGCCGTCGCGATTGGCGTCGTTACTGGCCGAGTGATGCGGCGTGAAGTCCCTTTGTTCGTCGCCGAACTGGCCGCTGGGGCCGGCCGAGACGAAGAACGGCTGCCAGCGGGCGATGTCCTGCGGGCTGGCGCGGTAGTCGCCGGTCGTGGTCCAACTCTTACGCTGCGGCAGAAAATCGTCGAAGGTGATGTTGTCGTCGTGATCGACGAACGCGGCGTAGAACAAGGGCTTGTCCCACGGGTCGACGATCTCATAGAAGCCGTTGTCGTCCGTGTCGCGCAGGTATTTGCCGCCGATACTGGCCATCAGCAGGTCGCGCGTGCGCGGCATCTGGAAGACGGCCCAGACGAAGCGCTCGATACTGCGGTACTTGGTGACGGCGTCATCGTCATCGTCGGTGTCGAGCTTGCCTTTGTCCTCACTGGTGGTGCTGGATTGCACGGTCTTGAGGATGTCCTCGGACCAGTCGATCGGAGCCGAAGCGCTCATGCCGTGGGCGTCCTGGGCCGAGTGGTTGATCTTGAGGCCGTAGCCGCGGCGGTCCGCGGTGGCGGCTTCGTATTCGTCGGCGACGGTCTGCACCTTCAGAAGCAGCGAGCGGGCTTCGGTCAGGCGGGCGTTGGCCTGCATGCGCGACCCGACCACCAGTCCGATCGACATCAGCACGACGATGATGCTCACCGTGACGAGCATCTCGATGAGCGTGAAGGCAGCGGGGGTGGTGGGGGCCGGGGTCTGGGGTGCGGGGTACGGCGTGGGAATCCAGCCTTGAAGGCCTCGGCCTGGGAGCGCGTGCAAGCCGCGGGAGCCGGCACCGGGGCGGGTATGCCGGGGTTGCCGGGGTTTGCGGGGGTGTCGCGCTTGGGGAGTCAGGAGAGTCATGTGCGCGTTCCGTTTCGTGTTCCGCTTTGCGTCGTGGGCCGCATCCACGCGGCGGTGCGGCGGCGGGTCAGCCGGTCACCGACTGGATCAGCGCCACCAGGGGCATGAACAGGGCGATGACGATGAAGCCGACGATCCCGCCCAGTGCGAGGGTCATCAGCGGCTCGATGAGGCTGGTCATCGCCTCGACGAGGTTGTCGACTTCTTCATCGTGATTGTCAGCGATCTTCAGGAGCATCTTGTCCAGGTCGCCGGTCTCCTCGCCGACGTCGATCATGTTGGTGACGATGGCGTCGCAGACGCGGGCCTTGCGCAGCGGCTCGGCGAAGCTCTCACCCTGGCGGACCGAGTCGTGGACGTTCTGAAGGGCCTGTTCGTAGACGTAGTTGGAGCTGGTCTCCTTGGTGATCGTGATGGCGTCGAGGATGGGGACGCCGGCGCGGATGAGCGTGCCGAGCGTGCGCGTGAAGCGGGCGACGGCCGTCTTCTTGATGAGTTGGCCGACCACGGGGACGTAGAGGATGGCGTGGTCGACGGCGATCTTGCCGTACCTGCTCTTGCGCAGCAGCTTGTAGAGGATGAAGAACACGATGGGCGAACAGAGGACCCAGACCACACCGGGCACGCGCTGCGGGTTGTCCTCGTTGAGCCACTTGCCGCCCAGCCAGTTGGAGGTATCGATCAGCTTCTGCGTGAGGGCGGGCAGCTCGGAGTCGAAGTCCTTGAAGATGCCGGTGAACTGCGGCACGATGAAGAGCATCAGGGCGGTGACGATGACCACGGCCACGAAGATGACGATGACGGGGTATGTCATCGCGCTCTTGATGCGCTTCTTGAGGCTCTGGGCCTTTTCGAGGAAGTCGGCCAGACGCTGCAGGATCATCTCCAGCACGCCGGCGACCTCGCCGGCGGCGATCATCTTGCAGTAGAGGCGGTCGAAGGCCTTGGGCTGCTTGGCCATGGCGTCAGAGAGTGTCATGCCGGCCGCCACGTCTTCCTGAATCTCACCGAGCACGTTCTTCATCACGCCGGCCTTCTGCTGCAGGTCGAGTATCTGCAGCGAGCGGAGGATGGGCAGGCCGGCATCCTGGAGCGTGGAGAACTGACGGGTGAAGTTGGTCAGCTCCTTGGGCTTGGCCTTGCCGATGACGAAGGTTTTCTTGCGCTTGGATGTGCCGCCGCCTCCGCCGCCGGCCGCACCTGTCGCGCGGCCGGGCGCCCCCGACTTCGCCGCCTGCTTCTTGACCTTCTGCTCACGCACCGAGGTCGGAAACAGGCCCTGGTTGCGAATGCGGGCGATCGCATCCTCGCTGCTGGCGGCGTTGATGGTGCCCTTCTGCGGCTTGCCGCTTTCGTTCATCGCTTCGTATTGAAAGCTCGGCATCGCTCAGTCCTCCGCACAGCTTTTCATTCACCTGGCCGCGCAAACCCGGATCACGCGGTCAATCCTCTTCGTTGAGCGTTTCCTTCACGACTTCGTCGATCGTGGTCGTGCCTTCGTAGATCGCCATCAGGCCGCTCTGGCGCAGGGTCCGCATGCCGCGTTTGCGGGCCTCGGCCCGCAGCAACTGCGTCGAGGCGTGCTGCATGATCAATTCCCGCAGGTCGTCGTCGATGACCATGATTTCGTAGAGGCCCACGCGGCCCTTGTAGCCGGTGTGGTTGCAGGCGTCGCAGCCGCGGCCGCGGTAGAACTCGCGGCCCTGCACGTCGTCGGGTGTGAGCTGAAGCTCCAGAAGCTGCTCCTCGGCCGGCTCAAACGGCTCCTTGCACTTGGTGCAGATGCGCCGCACCAGCCGCTGAGCCACAATGCCTTCGAGCGTCGCGGTGATGAGGAACGGCTCCATGCCCAGGTCGAGCATACGCGCGATCGACGAGGGCGCGTCGTTGGTGTGCAGCGTGGTGAACACCAGGTGGCCGGTCAACGACGCCTGGGCGCCGATCTCGGCCGTCTCCAGGTCTCGCGTCTCACCGACCAGGATGATGTCGGGATCCTGACGCAGGAAGCTGCGCAGCGCGCGGGCGAAGGTGAGTCCCACTTCGGGGCGCACCTGCACCTGGACCAGGCCGTCCACGTCATACTCCACAGGATCCTCGGTCGTGCAGATCTTCACGTCCGGCGTATTGAGCGCCCGCAGGGCGGAGTAAAGCGTCGTCGTCTTGCCCGAGCCGGTGGGGCCGGTGACGATCACGATGCCGTTGGGCTTGTGAATCAGCTGGTTAAAGACATCCATGTCCTCGGCCCGCATGCCGAGCTGGTCCATGTCGAGCTGAATGTTCTGACGGTCGAGCACGCGCATCACGACGGATTCGCCATTCATCGTGGGCAGCACGGCCACACGCAGGTCGATGGAGCGCTTGTCCACCGTCAACTCGATGCGGCCGTCCTGCGGCAGGCGGCGTTCGCCGATGTCCAGGTTCGACATGACCTTGATGCGGCTGACGATCGGCATCGCCAGGTGCCGCGGCGGGGGAACCATCTCGAAGAGCACGCCGTCGATGCGGTAGCGGATCTTGAACTCGTCTTCGAACGGCTCGAAGTGGATGTCCGAGGCCCGGTCCTTGATCGCCTGCATGAGCACCAGGTTCAGAAGTCGCTTGACCTTGTTGTCGTCCGCGGCCGACATCAGCGAGTCCAGGTCGATTGACTCGCCGCGCCCGGCGAACTGCTCCAGTTCTTCGTCAGCCTGCAGGTCGCCGATCAAACCCGCCAGCGATTCACCCTCATCCTCCTCGCCGCCGTAATACTTCTGAATCAACTGCTGGATGATCGCGGGGTCGGCGATGACCGGCTCAATCTCGTAGCTGGTGAGAATGCGCAGGTTGTCGGTGGCGCGGACGTTGCCCGGGTCGGTCAGGGCCACGGTCAGACGGCGGCGCTTGGCGTCGTAGGCGACCGGCAGCATTTGATCCGCCAGGACGGCGTCGCGCGGAATCAGGTTGATCACCGATTCGTCGATTTCGGTGTCCGCTGTGAGTGTGATGGTCGCCATGCCGCTCTGGGCGGCCAGGGCAACACTCACATCGGCGGCCGTGAGGTAGCCAAGTTCAACGAGCAATTCACCGATGAGCCGGCGCTGGCCCTTGCGGGCCTGCTGCTGTTGCAGATCGAGGGCTTCGTGGACCTGCTCGCGGTTGAGCTTGCCCATTTTGCGCAGGATCTGGCCGATGCGCCTTCCCTTGAACTCGCTGCCGGCCGAAGAAATACTGCTGCGGCTGACGCCGGCGGAAACCGAAACAGCGGCGTTGCCTCCGTTCTGCGCGGCTTTGTCACCTGCTTTTTTGAGAATACGTCGCAGTGCCATAACAGGCTCCTGCACCTTGGCGGTGCGCTGCGGATCGTCGCTGCGTCCGGGCAACTGCGACGCGGCATCGACCCTGATCCGAACCTCAGCCGCCATTCATATCTTACGGGCCAAGTGGCGGCTTGGATGCTGAATTCAAAGGTAATAGAGCAATCGACATCTATCGTGTAGGACAAGCGTCGGCATCATGCCCGGGCGCCATCAGCCAACTAGTTGCGATTTACTCGCTTGATTTTGCGCTGGTGCCGGCGTTTGCGTTTGCAGCGGCGGCGGCTTGAATCTCAGCCTCATCCAGTTCAGCGCGGCCGATGGTCACGCCGATGCGCTTGAGCCGGGCCGTGATCGACTCGGTGTCTCGACACTTGTCGATCATGTCCTCTGGATCAATCCATCCTTTTTCAAACAGCGACCAGAGGTGGTCGTCCAGAAGCTGCATGCCGAACTTCTTGCCTGTCTGAATCGAGGAATCGATGCGGAAGGTCTTATTCTCGCGGATCAGGTTGGCGATGGCCGGCGTCACCAGCATGAACTCATAAGCCGCGACCATGCCTTTCTTGTCAATGCGACGCAGCAACTGCTGGCTGACCACGGCCATCAGCGCGGAGGCGAGCTGCACGCGGACCTGGTTCTGCTGGGCGACGGGGAAGGCGTCGATGATGCGGTTGATGGTGCCCGACGCGCCCGTGGTGTGCAGCGTGCCGAACACCAGGTGCCCGGTCTCGGCGGCGGTGATCGCGGCCTCGATGGTTTCCAGGTCGCGCAACTCACCGACGAGGATCACGTCGGGATCCTGGCGCAGAGCCCGGCGAAGGGCTTCGGCGAAGCTGGGCACGTCGGTGCCCACCTCACGCTGGTTCACGATGCTCTTTTTATGGGGGTGGTAATACTCGATGGGGTCCTCGACCGTGATGATGTGGCGGTCGAGGTTTTCATTGACATAGTTGATCATGGAGGCCAGCGACGTGGTCTTGCCCGATCCCGTGGGGCCGGTGACCAGAAACAGGCCCCGCGGTCGGCGGATCAGGTCGACGCAGATGCGCGGCAGGCCGATGGCCTCGATGCTCAGCAGTTCGTTGGGAATCTGCCGCAGCACCAGGCCGACCACGCCTTTCTGCTTGAAGATGGAGACGCGGAAGCGCGCCTGATCGCCGTAGGCGAAGCCGAAGTCGCTGCCGCCTTCTTCCTGAATCTCGGTCTGCGATCGTTCCGGCGCGATGGACTTCATGAGAGCCATCGTGTCCTCGGGTTCGAGGCTCTTGGTGCGCAGTTCGACCAGCCGCCCTCGGGCGCGAATGGTGGGCGGCTTGCCGACGGTCAGGTGCAGGTCGCTGGCGTTCTGCTTGATGACGGTGTCGAGCAGTCGGTCAATCTGGATCACGGATGCCATGTGGTGGGTGCTCCGCGCAGGGCGTGGTCTGGAAGGTCCAATGTCCGGGACCGGACGTGTGCGTCGCCCATCCCGTGCCGCTGGTCAGCCGACGGCGGCCTCGTCCTCCTGCTCCTCAATGATGACGCCTTCGGCCTGGGTGATCCGGGCGACCTCATCAGGGGTGGTCTTGCCGTCGAGAATTTTCAGTCGTCCGTCGCCCAGGAGGTTGCGCATACCCGTGTGCAGGGCCGCCTCGCGGATCTTGTTCAGCGGGGCGCGGTTGAATGCCAGTTCGCGGATCTCCGCATTCAGCAGCATCAGCTCGTAGATGCCCTGACGTCCCTTGTAGCCGCTGTTGAAGCAGTGCCTGCAGCCCACCGCCTTGTAGATGGTGTGCTTGGCCGCGTCCTCCTTGGTGAGATTGACCAGGCGCATGATTCGCGGATTGGGGTTTTCATCCGGCTGCTTGCACTTCTCGCACAGCAGTCGCACCAGCCGCTGGGCCAGCACCGCCTGAATGGAACTGGCGACCAGAAAGGGCTTGATGCCCATGTCGATCAGGCGTGTGATGGCGGAGGGCGCGTCGTTCGTGTGGAGGGTGGAGAAGACCAGGTGCCCGGTCAGGGCGGCCTGAATGGCCACGTCGCCCACTTCCTTGTCGCGGATCTCACCGACGAGGATGATGTTGGGCGCCTGACGCAGCATCGCTCGCAGGATGTTGGCAAAGCCGAAGCCGATGTCCGTGTTCACCTGGCACTGGTTGATGCCCTTGAAGGAGAACTCCACGGGATCCTCGGCCGTGATGATCTTCTTGTCCGGGCGGTTGAGCGCGTCAAGCGCGGTGTAGAGCGTCGTCGTTTTACCCGAACCCGTCGGGCCGGTGACCAGGAAGATGCCGTTGGGCCGGCGGATGATCTGCTCGAACTGCTCGCGGGTGTCGGCCCGCATGCCCAGGTTCTCCAGACCGATACGTGCCGACTCCGGTCGCAGAATACGCAGCACGATGCTCTCGCCGTGGTAGGCCGGGCACGCGCTGACGCGGAAGTCGATCAGGCGATCGCCCACGCGTTTCTTGATGCGGCCGTCCTGCGGCACGCGCTTCTCCTCGATGCGCATGCCCGACATGATCTTGAACCGGGCCGTCAGCGATGCCTGCACCCGCTTGGGCAGACGGTCGCGTTCCTGGCACACGCCGTCAATGCGGTAACGCAGGCGCACGCGGTCGGCGAACGGTTCGATGTGGATGTCCGATGCGTTGCCGTTGACCGCCTCTTCGATGATCTGGTTGGCCAGCTTGATGATGGGCGCCTGATCGTCGCTGTCGGCCGCCTCCATGTCGATCGAGGCATCGAGCGTCGCGCCGAATTCGTCGGCCGCCACGTCCATCGACATCTCGCGGATGGTCTGGTCGATGCTCGATGACGACTCGCTCAGCAGTTCGTCGAGGTACTGCTTGATGCTCTCGCGGGCCGCGATGGCGGTGATGACCTCCATATTGGCCCGGAAGCCCAGGCTGTCGAGCAGGTTCAGATCGTTGGGATCGTGAATCAGGACTTTGAGCTTGCCACCCTCTTTCTTTACCGGCAGCACCAGGAACTTCTTGATGAAGTCCATCGGCAGCAGGTCGATGGCGCCCTTGTCGATGGCGCCGTCGACGTTGGGATCGATGTACTCCATGTCGTGCTGGGCGGCCAGGGCCTGGGCGACGTCCTGGGCGGTGCAGTACTGAAGCTCGACCAGGGCCTCACCGATACGCTGTCCCGAGCCCTTGGCGACGCGCAGGGCCTCGTGGACCTGCTGGTCGTTGAGCTTGCCCTGTTTACGCAGGATTTCACCGATCTTGCGACGACTTCGGGCCATGGTCACCTCGCGCTGCGGCGCTTTGCACTGGAATGTATCGGCTTGCCGGGCGGGCGGGGCAGCCGGAAACTCGGGCGGTGGCGGTCAAGGCAGGACCGCCGCCAACATCCAATTATGGGGGCCAACCGGGCAAATGGCAACCGCCCAAGTCGTTTGCGGGGCCTGATTGAAACGACATCAGGCCCCGCCGCTCACCCTCCGGGAGTCAGGCCCGGCGTGTGGGATACGTGAGTCCCAGTCTGGCCGCCGCGGTGCCAAGGCGACTGTCACGGGTCCAGAGGCGGTCGCCCGCCAGCACGCACGAGGCCAGAAGATGCACGTCCATCAGGCCCAGACCTTGGTTCATGAGACGATGACGATCAATGAAGTTCAGGACTTCCGTATCGTCGACCTTGGTAAGTGTCGGCAGGGCGGTCAGCAGTGCGAGAATGACATCGCGACGCTGAATGTTGCCGCAAGCCAATTCGCCGATGACGAACGGATGACACACGACATGCTCGCCATGGAGCAATTCCACAAGGTGCGTTTCACCTTTGCGCAGGTGATCGATCCAGACAGAGGTGTCCACAAGCACCATGTCACGCGCCCCCGCGGCCGCGGCGTCGGGCGGCTGGACGACGGCGGGGAATGGGTTTGGCCTTTCCTTCGCTGCCTCCGAGGGCCGCGAGGCGGACGGCGCATTCGCGGGCGATCAGCGCCTCCAGGCCCATTCTCACGAGGGCTGTCTTTTCGCGCACACCCGTCAACTCGGCCGCCCGCGACAGCGCCGCATCGTCAATGTTCAGCGTTGTTCTCATACATCAAAGTATGCCTATTCGATATGCATGCGTCAAGAGGATGCCGCAGAATCGATCCTCCCGCGGGAGGGTTGCAGCGGGTGATCGCCGGGTAAGATGCGGGTACGGTCGAATGTGAAGGCGGCTTCGGCATGGTGCTCAGTCCATTTCCCAGGTCGGGTACGCACGGCGCCGGGGAATGGGCCAACGAGGCTCCCGATACCTTCTGGACGCGATGGTTCGGCGGCGTGATCATGCCACTGGCTCTTGTTGCGGCCGGGATTGCGTGTCTGCTGACGGGCACCGCCGTGCTGTTCGGCTGGCGTGGTGTCTTGTTCGTGCACGGCCTGACCGCCGCGGCGGTTGGCATTGCCTGCATCGCGGCCGCCGCCTTTTTGCACATCCACTGTTACTGGCACCCGCGGCTGACGCACCCGGGCATCGCGCAGATCGGGGAGATCGCCGCGTTGCTGGCGTTTCTCGCCGCGGCCGTGACGGTTATTGTGCGCGTCATCGTCTACTTATAAGGAAGTAAAGCAGACGGACAGAGGTGCGCTTGGGAGCGGAAGGCAAGCCCGCCCGCTGAGTTTCCCCC
>CAZUUQ010000095.1:0-10477 GCA_964622625.1 uncultured Phycisphaeraceae bacterium
GTCGCGCCGGGAATCCAGTAGGGGCCGTCATGGCTGTAAGCACCCAGGTCCGTGCCCGAGGTCGCGTCGGCACTACCCGGGTTGTCTTCCACCGGCACCGCGGCGCCGATCAGCGGCGAGCCGGGCGCTGGGCGGAATTCGAGGTTCCCGCTGTCCACGAACCACGCCGCATTGGACGGCGGCGGCTCCAGTGGCCTGTGGCCGGCCTGCTCGCTTGGGAAAAGGTTGCCCACAAATCGGCTGCGATCGACCAAAGGTACGGACCGGCAGAACAGCATGGCCGCGGCGTTGTTGAGGTAGCGGCTTTTGACGTTCTGCACCGGCAGCGTCGGGTGGGGCGTCCACCACTTCTGAGGCTCCGCATCCGTGGGCAGCAGAATGATGCCGCCATACCCCCCGATGAGCGTGTTGTGAAACACCAGGTTGTCATCGCCTTTGACATTAAGACCCCAGGTGCCGCAGTCCCAGATGACGTTGTGATGCACGATCAGGCCGCGCGTCTGGTCGTCGCCGCGCAGGCCGATGCCCGTGCTGGCGTGGATCCAGTTGTGATGTACGCGGCTACCGCGGGTGTGGATGTTGCCGGTGTGTACAGCCGCGATGTCCTTGCACGCCTTGCCGGCATCGTACACGTGGTTGAAAGCGATCTCATTGTCCGGGCCGAGGAACCAGATGCCGATGTTGCCCACGCGGCTGACGCTGCACCGCAGCACGCGGTTTCCCCCGCCGCCCGCCGCGCCGCCATTCTCGCCGCTTTCACTTTCAAGCGGCGCCGTCCGCACCATGATCCCGGGGTACTCGATGGTGCCCGCCCAGTTGACGTCGTGGACGATGCAGTTCTCAACAACGTTGCCGCGCCCCACGACGCGCAGGCCGCCCACGTTGCTGTATCCCAGGCTCACGCGCCGCACGATATTGCGATCGCCGCGGATGTCCGTGGCCGTGACGCCGGCCTTGAGGTCCCGGCTGAAAGTCGGGAACCACAGGCGGCAGTCCTCGATCACGCAGTCGCTGCCATGGACGCGCAGCGTCGTGGCGAAGAAGCGGAACCCGCGGATTTCGACGTGATCGGCCCCGTCAACCTCGATGGCGATGGGCCGGCTCTTGTACGTCACGACGCGGCGGCCGGGGTCGCCGCCGCCCGCATGCAGATAGAGCAGTTGGCTTTCTGCATCCAGGAACCACTCGTTGGGCGCATCCAGCGCTTCGAGCTTGCCGAAGACATAGAACTTGTCATCCGCCCACATCCACCCGTCTTCGTGGCCGTCCGCCAGCCGCTCGCCCAGTTCGTAGGTGAATGAGCCGGCGGCCGCGTCAAAGCTGAGCACGCGGCGGGCCCAGGTCTTGTACTGATGCCCGACGTTGAGCATCGCCATCGCGCCGGTCCAGTCGATAGGGGAATCGAACAGGCCGGGGCTTATCAGCAGATCCTTGCGGCTGCCGTCGGCCGAACCGGCCCAGGTGCGGCGATCCCACCGCTGCTGAAACGGGGCGTTGGGCCAGCGGGCCTCGACCATCATCTTGCCGTTGACGAACAACTGCTCGAAACGCGTGTCACACGCCGTGCGATAGATGCCGTCGCGCCACGCCTCCCACGTCGCATCGAGCACATCGGTGCCGTCGAGCAGCACCGCTTCGCCGGGCATCGCCTGAAACCGGATGGGCCGCCCCGGCTCGCCGCTGGTCGTGATGCGGACGCTCTGGCGGTACGTGCCGCCGCGGACATGGCACGTATCCCCCGGCCCCATCAGGTCGGCCGCACGCTGGAGCGTCGCCAGCGGCGAGTCTGGATCGGTGCCGGCATGGGCGTCGGAACCATCGAGCGCCACGTAGTAGTCCGCCGCGGGCGCCGTCGCGGACAGCACCATTGTCAGCGCCGCGGCCGCGATCGCGGCTGGCCGAGCCTTGACATGAACACGCATCATCGTGACTCCTCGCGTCGGGCTGATCCGCCGATGTGCGGCCAATCTTCATCCAGCGCAACAGCCTGCCAGCATGCGGAGCGGTCGCTGTGAGCACGCATCAGCTCGAAATTCGACACCGCGTGCATGATACCGCGATGTGCATCACTCAAGGCGCCCGATCCACCCAATGGGGAACAATGCCTGCCCGGCTCACTATTCGCTGCGGGCACGCCCGCGCGACGATGTCGAGCCGGCAAATACCCGGACTTCAAGCAGGAGCGCCTCAGCCCCGCATCGGATGAAGGAGCAATACCTATGGCAAGCCAGTGAATATCGCCGGCCGTGCGTGCATCCGGCTCGCGTCGCACCGCGTGGGAACGCGGGGAATTCCACCGCGATATGGCATTACAGGAGCGTGGCGTCTACCGGTTGCACGGGATGGCACGAAACAGCCACGCGGATCCGTGCGTGACAGTGGCGACACTGTCCATAGTCATTCCTCGCGCGGCGAGGAGTCAACCAGGAAAGGAAGGACGAACGATGAAAAGAAGCATACTGCTCGCAAGTGCCCTGATGGTGACGCTGGGGATCGTATCCTCCGCCTATGCCATCGGCTGCAACTCAAATGTTCAGGCCGACAGCGTCGTGACGTATTACAAGGGGTATCCATGCAACTTTGGCGGTGTCAATTGGCCCGTCAATGAGTACAGCCACTACGCAAACTTCAACAGCGGCTATGACCTGGGCTGCAGCGGAACTGTCAAATTTTACTATCCCAGCGGCAGCAACATCAGCGGCAGCTGGGTCGGAAGCACGTCGCCATACAATCGCCGCTGGAACATTCCCAAGTCGTGGGCGGTGCCGATGGTGTGCAAGAATCCCGCGGCGCCGTGCGCAAACAACTGGTGGTGCTGGCAGCAGGGGTTCTATGCCCCCAGTTGCTGCTACTCGATCTAACTTTCGCGTGCTTCAGGCGGTACACCGCGCCGGTCAGGCGTGAATGATGGCGCGGTCAAACCGCCGATCCCGTGCAACCGGTAAACGTCACCTCGCCGCTGAGCGCGGCCATGCCGCCACGATGCAGACGCACAGTCGATGGCCTGTTCGCATATGGGAGAACCGCAATGAATCTGACTTCCCGTGTTTCGATGCCACTGCTGCACCGCGGTCAGTTCACAATGCAGTGCATGCGTGTGGCCCCCGAGCTCCTGGTGCTGGCGTGCGCCTGTGTGCTGGGATATGTGCTCACCCTCGGACCTGCGGCGCCGGTGGTGGGAAGCCGGAGCCTGCTCAGCAGCCACTGGGGCAGTTGGCTGGGTGTGTCGATCGTGGTGCCCGCCCTGGCGGCCTTCGCGTTCCTGCTGCTGGTGCGGTTGCCCGTCGTCCGCGAAGTTGTGCCGGCGGTGATCCCCGTGATCGCGGCCGGCTGCGTCGCGGTGTCCTGCATGTGGTTCGCCATGGTCGCGGCGGTGATACTGCGCAGCATCGAGCCATGGGTGGTGGCAGTGGTGGTGCTGGGGCTGGTGGCCAGCGTCATGTACCTCTCACAGCGCGTCACGACGAGAAAGACGGGCGCCGCCGCGGCCGCGGGCATCTCAGCCGCACTGCTGGGCGTCATTGTCCCCCAGTTGGCCGCGACCCATTGGTCTGATCCGGTCTTGAACTTCTACGACACCGGCACGGGCCGGGAACGGCTGGTTCTTCCCCTCGGCGGTGACAAACCGCTGGCGCCGCATGAGATGCCGATGCTCGGCTCCCCGGACGCGCCGGCCATTCTGCTGAGCTTCTTCGATTACAGCGATGCGCGCTCCCGCGTGACGCAGCGAGCCTTGGCCGAGGTCCGCCGGCGTTACGGCGGGCAGGTGGCGGTCATGCCGGTGGTGTATCCCATCCACCCCATATGCAATCCGCGGGTGGAAGGCGAAGCGGCTGCGGAGAGAGCGGACGCCTGCGGCTTTGCGCGTCTGTCCCTGGCCGTGTGGCGGGTCGACCCGGCGAAGTTTGAGGAGTTCCACATGTACCTGTGCAATCCCGATGAGCCTGCCGCGGCGAGAACGATTGTTCAGGCTATCGATAAGGCCGCTGAGCTCCTGGGTCAGGAAGGGTTGAATCAGGGTATGTCCGATGCCTGGGTCATCGAGCGCATGTACGCCAACATACACGCCAAGCCGCACATGCCCGGCACGCTGGAGGACGGCGAACTGGAGGATCATCTGCCCGTGGTGATGTGGCGGCGGCCCGACCTGTCCGTGCCCGGCCACACCGTGCTGGGCATGATCGGGCAGGGCGAGGCTGTCTACGACTGGCTGGAACGCGAGCTGGATGTCACCCCTGGCGTCGCCGCCGGCGAACGCGGTGACCAGCCGGACGACGGGAGCGCCGCGAATGACACGCAGCGGCATATCCTCGAACTTCTGCAGTGAATCCATTCCCATGCCCTGTGCCGACGAATCGGCGCGGGGTGCTTCTGTTCCGTGTGTCCTGGGAGGGCCATGCAATGACGGTCCATGGAAGAGTGCAGGTCGTGGCGCCCGACGTGTCACGCGGCGGGCGCCACATCGGCGGCTGGCCGCTAAACGCGCTTATAATGCTGGGACTGGGCCTCTGCGGATTGGTATTGACCGCGTACCTTTCGCTTGTGTCACTGGGCCTGGTCCGACTGGTGGGATGTCCCAGCGGGTCGTGCACGCGGCTTGTCATGGAGACAGCGTGGGCCAGGTTTCTCGGCCTGCCCGTGGCCATGCTGGCCGTACCGTTGTATATCGCCGTGCTGGCGATTCTTCCCGGGACGCATCCCAGGCGCCCGTGGCGGCAGCGCCGCGCCGCGTGGGCCGCGCTCATCGCCCTGTCGGCCGCGCTCGCTTTCGCGGCGATGTGGTTCATCGGCCTGATGCTCTTCCACGTCCAGCGGAGCTGCGGCTATTGTGCGGCCGTCCACGCTGTCGGCGTTCTGCTGCTGCACGTGGTGCTGGGCGCGGCGCCGATAGGCCGCACTGACGATCCTCGGCTCATGCCGCGCCTTGGCTGGAAGCATGTGTTGACGCTTGTCACCATTGCCGCCATCGCCGTTGCCCTTTTGGCGCTGGGGCAGGTCGTCATGCCCACCGCGCCGTCCGAGACATTGTGAGCGTCGCAGTCATGTGCGGCCTTGTTCCGGGGCTGTCGAGGTGCTCGATCATGTCCACCCATCAGGTGACCACTGCCCACGTCCCGCGCGAATCCCCCGCGAACAACCGAAATGCGCGCCCGATCGGCGCCTGCCCGCAACCCGGTACGTTGACACGGATGTTGCTCGCCGCCGCCGCGGCCGTCGGCGGGTTTTTGACTTTTCTGCTGACAGTCAACGCGCTGCGTGCCGGTCATCTGGCCGGCTGCGCGTCCGGTTCGTCCTGCGACCAGGTGCTCAGCAGCGCGGCCTCACGCTGGCTCGGCATACCCGTCGCGGCCATTGCCATGGGGTGTTACGGCCTGATTCTTGTTCTGATGGTGCTGTCGATGACACGGTGGGGCAGGCGGCAGGCGGCAGTTGTATGGACATGCCTGCTGGCCGTGGGTTTGAGCATGGTCGGCGCTGCCGTCTGGTTCACCTTCCTTCAGATCGTGCAGCTCCGGTCTATATGTCCTTACTGCATGGCCGCGCACATGGTGGCCCTGATCTGCGCAGCGCTGATCTTCCGAGCCGTGTATGACGTGCGGATCCACCTGGGATTCCGCAGGATGGGCGGCGCCGTCGCGGCCGCCGCTGCCGGTCTGCTGGTGCTTGTCGGCGTGCCCAGGGTCAGTCCCACGGCGACGTTCACCGTAGCTCCCATGGCTCACGCTGCGCCCCCCGACGGGGGCCCCGCGGACGGACATGAACCTGCGGCGGTAAGCAACCGAGCCGGTGAAATCAATTCCGGTGTCACGTTCGACACCGGCATCGGGCCCCTGCGGCGGCTTCATGTGCCCGGGGCGCCCCAGCCGATTGACCCCCGTCGCATGCCGATGCTCGGCTCACCGGACGCCGAGCAGTTGATGGTGCTGTTTTACGATTACACGTGCAACCACTGTCGCCAACTGCACCGGCAGATCCGACACGCCTTGGACCGCTACCGTCACCGTCTGGGTGTCGTGCTCGTCAATTTTCCACTGAGTTCCAACTGCAACGCTGTCATCGGCGAGTTCGTCCGCGACGAGTACCGATATGCCTGTGCATACGCACAACTGGCGGCAGCGGTCTGGCTCGTCGAACCAGCCAGGTTCGAGGAGTTTGACACATGGGCCATGGCGGGCGTGCGGCCGCGCCCGCTTGATATTGCCGCGCAATACGTCAGCGATCTGATCGGTGAAGACCGCCTGGCCGGCGCCCTTGTCGATCCCCGTCTGAAGCGTCACATTGACGCCGGCGTCCGCCTTGGCGCCGATCTTCCTTCCAAGATGCTGCCGCTGCTGCTCATGAAAGGGTATTACATGGTGGGCGCGCCGGACCGGGCGGACGACCTCCATGCGGTCATCGAGGAGCAGCTCGGCATCAAGCCGGTTGTCACTGACCACCCCGTGCCGCTGCTGCAGCCCCGTCCGGACAGCAAACCATTGATGAGAAGCAACGGCGGTTGAAGGCCGACGCGCCGGTTCGCCGCGGAAGCCCGCCAGCCGGTCCGCGATCTCAGGGTTTCGCCACGCTGAACCGTGCGCCCGATGGTCGCAGTCCGAAGCGCTTGTTCGCCGCCAGGTGTTCGAGCACGTGCTGGATGGTTTCGGCCGCGTCGGGCTGGCCGAGGGCGGCGGCAATGGTGTCGGCGTCGGCGGGTTGGCCTGACTTTCGCAGATACGCCACGGCCTGGCGCTGAATCTCGAGCACGGTGGCGGCCGCTTTCTTGCCGGCTTCAACGCCGGGCTGGTGGTAGGCGTTGATGTGAATCAGGCTTGCATACAAGCCCACCGCGCGCTCGTAGAGCGCGATCAAGGCCCCCAGCCGCTTCGCATCGAGCCGGTCCAGACTGATCGTCAGTGACTGGCGGCCGCTGTCGGCCAGCGCTTGCCGCGTGCCCAGGTAGAAGCCGTGCAGATAGTCGCCGGTCGTGATGCCGGGCTCGACCTCGATCTGCTGCTTTGCGGCCGCGGCGGCGCGGTCCTGCCGCACGACGATGAAATTCACGAAGAAGTCGTCCAATCCGTCGCGGAGCTGCTGCACGTAAGCGTGCTGATCGGTCGAGCCTTTGTTGCCGAGAACCGTCAGCCCCTGCTTCACGGGTCTGCCGTTCAGGTCATGGGCTTTGCCAAGCGATTCCATGACCAGTTGCTGCAGATAGCGGCTCAGCAGCAGCAGACGGTCCTTGTAGGGCAGCACGACCATCTGCTTCTCACCGCGGCCGCCGGTCGCCCAATGCCACATCAGCGCCAGCAGCGCGGCCGGGTTCTTTCGCGTATCGCTGCAGCGCGTCAACTCATCCATGTCGGCCGCCCCGCGGAGAAAATCGCGGATGTTCACCCCCTGCAGGGCCATCGGCAGCAGGCCCACGGCCGAGGTGACGCTCGTGCGCCCGCCGACGAAATCCCACATGGGGAACCCCGCCAGCCAGCCCTGCGATCGCGCGTGCTGATCGAGCTGGCTGCCTTCGCCGGTGACAGCGACGGCCTGGCGCGCGAAGGGCAGCTTCTTACGTTTGAATGCCGCCTCGACTTCAAGCATGCCGTTGCGCGTCTCCTTCGTGCTGCCGGATTTGCTGATGACGACCACCAGTGTGCTCTTGAGCCGCGGGCCAAGATCCGCCAGCAGCCGGTCGATGCCGTCGGGATCGGTGTTGTCGGCAAAGTGCGGACGCAATTTGTCGCGTCGGGCCGCCAGGGCATCGGCGATAAGTTGCGGGCCCAATGCGCTGCCGCCGATGCCGATGGTCAGCACATCCGTGAACCGTGCCGCGTGGGGCGGCGCGAGACCGCGTGTGTGCACCTGTGCGGTGAAGGTCTCGATGTGAGCGACGGCCTGCTCGATATCCTGGCGGATCTGGGCCGTCGGCGCCAGGTGCGGCGCTCGCAGCCAGTAGTGGCCGACCATGCGCCTTTCGTCAGGATTGGCGATCGCGCCGGCCTCGAGCTGGGCCATGGCCTCGAACGCGCGGGCCACTGGCTCGGCCATGCGGGCGAAGAAGTCGGTATCGAAACCCATCCGGGATATGTCGAGCGTCATACCCACGCGTGGGCACGCGCACAGGTGTTCGCGGTACCGTTTCCACAGTTCGGTTGGCGGGCGGCTGTTCATGGCGCGGTGCGTCTTATTCGTCAGCCAGCAGGACAATAACACGGTGGCGCGAGCCAGCCGCGGGGTCGAAAATCTCCGCGTGCACCAGACGCAGCGCCCGGTCCGGGGCCAGGAAGCCGGCCGTGGGAAACGATTCGGCGTGACGGTTGATGAAGCGCGCCAGTGGGATGCGCTGCCGCTGGCCGACGCCGAGGTCATCGACGATGGCGACGTACTGCTGATTCAGCCAGAGTTGCACGCTGTTCAGCGGGGTCGTCGTGCGGTTGACCAGCGTGATGTGCTGCGATGCGGGCATGACCAGCACGTCGACGTCCTGCCCGTGCCGCGCGTCGGCCGGATAACGCAGCGCCGCCAGCTCCGCCTCGCGCGTGGTCCCCGCACCCGACGACTCCGCGCCACCCGTGCCGAAGGCCGCGCCGCAGCCGCACATCGTGCCGAGGACCATCGCCATTGCCGCGGCCTGTTGCCAACGTCGCACACTCTTCATGGTTGCGGTTCCTTGCGATGCGGTTCTTCCGGGCTTTCGCCATGACATGGCGCCCGCCTGGTCAAGAGCATATCACCTGCTCGCAGCGCCGGCATGTTGCCGCCCGCCGCCGGGGGCTGTAACGTCGGCCCCAACCCTCCGCGTGGAACTGCCATCATGACCACATCCCGCCGCCCCAACATTCTCTGGATCTCCTTCGAGGACACGTATCCCTTCTACGGCTGCTACGGCGATCCGGTCGCCCGCACGCCGAACGTCGACCGCCTCGCGGCCGAGGGCTGCCGCTACCCCAACGCCTTCTCCACGGCCCCCGTCTGCGCCCCGGCCCGATGTGCCGTCATCACGGGCATGTACGCGATCAGCATCGGTGCCCACCACATGCGGACCAGCCACCCGCGCCCGCATGACGCCGCCGCCTTTCCCTACGAAGTCTGCCCGCCGCCGCACGTCCACTGCTTCACCGAGTACCTCCGCGCCGCCGGATATTACTGCGCGAACAACCACAAAACCGACTACCAGTTCAGCCCCCCGCGCACCGCCTGGGATGACTGCTCGAAAACCGCCCATTGGCGCAATCGCCCGCGCCCCGATCAGCCCTTCTTCGCCGTGTTCAATCCGACGAACACGCACGAAAGCGGCATGTGGGAGGACAAGGACATCGAGCTGGCGGTCGATCCCGCGGCCGTGCCCGTGCCGCCGTATCTGCCCGACACGCCGCGCGTCCGCCAGTCGATCGCCCGCATGTACACCAACCACGCCATCGCCGACCGCGTGATGGGCGAACTGCTGGCCCAGCTCGAGGAAGACGGCCTGGCGGACAACACCATCGTCATGCACTGGTCGGACCACGGCCCGATGCCGCGCGGCAAGCGATGGCCGTACGACTCGGGCATCCGCGTGCCCATGATCGTCCGCTGGCCCGATCGCCTGCGCCCCCGGAATGTGAAGCCGGGGTCGGTGGACGATCGCATGGTCAGCACGATCGACCTCGGGCCGACGGCGCTGTCGCTGGCCGGCGTGGAGATTCCCCCGCACCTTCAGGGCCGGGCGTTTCTGGGGCCGAAGGCCGCGCCGCCGCGGCAGTACGTCTTCGCCTCGCGCGACCGCTACGACGTGTCGTATGACATGATCCGGGCCGCCCGCGACGCACGCTTCAAGTACATCCGCAACTACCTGCCGCAGCTTGAGAAGGCCATGTGGGTGCCGTACCGCAACAAACACCCGATCATGCAGGAGATCTACCGCCTGCACCTGGAGGGCAGGCTCGAAGGTCCGCAGCGGATCATGATGCAGACCAGCCGCCCGGCCGAGGAACTGTATGACACGCATGCCGATCCGCACGAGATTCACAACCTCGCCGCCGACCCCGATTGCGCCCATCATCTGACACGCCTGCGCGCGGCCACGGACGACTGGCTTGCCGAGGTCGGCGACATGGGCCGGATCGACGAGTACGAAATGGTCCGCCGCTGGTGGCCCGACGGGAAGCAGCCGCGGACGTCGAAGCCGCTGCTGATCCCCATCGCCCCCGGCCACTGGGGCGACGAGACCGTCATGAAGCCCGACGACGCGGCCCGCCCCGTCAGCGGCGAGTACCCCGGCCCGATGCTCGTGCAACTGACCTGTGGTACGCAAGGCGCGTCAATTGCCTGCACGAGCGAGAGCGGCGACGACGCGCGCTGGACGCTGTACGCCGGCCCGATCCGTATCGAGAAGGGCCAGACGGTGACGATCCGCGCCCGTGCCTGCCGCATCGGCTACGCCGAGAGCGAAGAGGCGGCCGCGACGATTACGGCCACGTAGGTCAGCCCCAGACATCGCGGCGATCCCCCGGCGGAGCCGGGG
>CAZUUQ010000096.1:0-10364 GCA_964622625.1 uncultured Phycisphaeraceae bacterium
GGCATAACAGGAATGAGAACTCGAAGGCCCAGGCATGGCCATGCCTGGGCTTTTTCCGTTTGCACGTCGGTGAAGCGAGCGCCGGCTTGCCACGGGAACTGGTCATTCGGCGTCGAGCGTGAGCTGTGCCAGTTCCGCCTCCACACCCAGGGGGCTCTTGTCGCGGCCCTGGCGTACCAGATCCAGGGCGGTGACGGCAATTTCGTGGTGGGCCTCACAGGCGTACTGGTTCCTGAGCTGGGCGGCGGCGAGGAGGCGTGGATCGTGGCGCTGGAGGGCGGGTCGGTTCCCTGCCATTCGTTTGAGCCAGTGCCGCAGATGGGCTGGACGGCAGCACCGCCAGGCGCGGCACCACGCGCTGCGGCCGAGAGCCGCGCGGGTCTGGGCCATCCAGTTGAGGTAGTGCGGCAGGCGCTTGATGCAGTAGGCCTGCCAGAAGCGCTGGTGCAGGTCGGCATCAGCGACGATTTCGGACAAACGGTTGAGCCGGCGGCAGAAGGCGGCCTTGTGCCCGCCTTTCAGCAGGTGCAGGTGGGCGGTGGCGGGATCCATCTCCACGGGCAGGATGTCCAGACCGACGCAGCGGCGGCCCTGAAAATGCAGGCGGGCGGCCATCTGGAGCCACCACAATTCCCGCGTGGGCTGCGGCTGTTGCCAGAACAGGAAGTTGCCCAGGCTGTAAAGGATCGGCACCTCGCCGTGCAGTTCCATGGACTGCACGGTGTGCGGGTGGTGGGCGATGACGGCATCGGCGCCGGCGTCGGCGAAGGCGCGGTAATCGCGGACCATGCGGGGGCTGGGCAGCGGGCAGTATTCGTTGCCGCCGTGGACGAAGACGATCAGCAGGTCGCACGTGTCGCGGCTGCGGGCGATGAGATTGCAGTTTGGGCCGGGAGCCAGCGGCGCGGCTCCGGGCGATGCGGCGGAGGCGTTGGAGAACTCATTTTCCGCGAAGGCCAGCAGTCCCACGCGCCGGCCGCCGCGTTCGATGGTCACCAGGCGGCTGGCGTCATCGATGTCGCGGCCTGCTCCGAAAACCGTCAGCCCGCGGCGCTGACAAAGATCGAGCGTATCGAAGAACGCATCGGGGCCGAAGTCCATGACGTGGTTGTTGGCCATGGTGACCGCATCGAAGCGGCCGGCGAGTACACCTTCGATGGCGGCCGGCGGACCCCTGAGGCACGGGCCGTCCTTGATGATCGGCTGCCCGCGGTCGGACAGCGGAAGTTCGAGGTTGGCCACCGACAGATCCTTGTCCGCCAGTTCAGGCAGCACGTCGCCATAGACCGCGGCCGCGGCCTCGGGGCCGGCAGTGAAAAGCTCGTCGAGCTTGCGGCCCTGTGACGGGCAGATATCGCCGACGGCCATCAGCCGCCACGCGCGTTCTGCGCCGGCCGCGCGCGTACCCCCCTGCCGCCAGCAACCGTTGTCATCCACCGGCAACATGGCCATCGCCGCCTCCCTGTTCCGCGTCCGCCGCGGCTGTCGATTGAGATCGCAGGCCGCCGGCTTCGTCGCGGTCGATGCGGCCGTCGCGCAGGCGGATGATCCGTTCGCAGCGGCGGGCCACGGCCGGATCGTGCGTGACCACGATGATGGTCATGCCCTGCTGGTGAAGTTCGTCGAACATGCCGAGGATGGCCTGGCCGGTGACCGAGTCGAGGTTGCCGGTGGGCTCGTCGGCCATGATGAGGCTCGGCTCGCTGACCAGGGCGCGGGCGATGGCGACGCGCTGCATCTGTCCGCCGGACAGCTCGCTGGGCCGATGCTCGCCGCGGTCGGCCAGACCGACGCGCTCGATGGCCGCGAGCGCCATTTCGCGGCGGCGGCGGCTGGACATCTCCTGGTAGAACAGGGGCACCTCGACATTCTGCTGAACCGTCAATTGCGGGATCAGGTTGAACGCCTGGAAGACGAAGCCGATGTGCTTGCCGCGCATGCGGCTGAGCTCGGCGTCCTCCATCTGCCGCACGTCGCGGCCTTCGAGCAGATACTCGCCTTCGGTCGGACGATCGAGACAGCCGAGGATGTTCATCATCGTGCTCTTGCCGCTGCCCGACGGGCCCATGATGGCCAGGTACTGGCCGCGGGGGATCCGCAGATCGACCTGCCGAAGGGCATGAACCAGCGGCGCGCCGGGGCTGGTGCGATAGATCTTGCTGACCGCCCGGAGCTGCGCAACGTGATCGTGGGCATCGGTCGTCATGGGCATATATTCCGTCTCACGCGCGGCGATTCACGGCTGAGTCATCGCCTGCTCGATCTGCCGCAGTTGCTCCTGCGTGAAGCTGATGTTCGCCAGCGCCGCCACATTCTCGCGGATCTGCTCGGCCCGGCTGGCTCCGATCAGGGCACTGCTGACGCACGGTTGCCGCAGCACCCACGCCAGGGCCATCTGGGCCAGCGTCTGACCGCGCTCGGCGGCGATGCGTGCCAGGGCGGCCGCCTTCTGCACGCGCTGGGGCGTGACATCCGTGGGGCGTAGAAATCCCGTGCGGCTGGCGGCCCGCGAGTCGGAGGGGATGCCGCGCAGATATTTGTCGGTCAACAACCCCTGGGCCAGCGGGCAGAAAGCGATCAGGCCGATCCCCAGTTCATCCGCCGCATCCACAAGTCCCATTTCCACCCAGCGATCGAACAGGCTGTAGCTGGGTTGGTGAATCGTGATGCGTGTCATCCCCATACTCTGGCACAGGTCGACCGCCTCGCGGGTCATCTCCGCGCTGTAGCTGCTGATGCCGGCGTACAGGGCCTTGCCGCTGCGCACGGCCTGGTCGAGGGCGCCAAGCGTCTCGGCCAGCGGTGTCTGGGGGTCGGGGCGGTGGCTGTAGAAGATGTCGACGTAATCCATTTGCAGCCGCCGCAGCGACTGATCGAGGCTCGTGAGCAGGTACTTGCGTGAGCCCCATTCGCCGTACGGCCCGGGCCACATGCGGTAGCCGGCCTTCGTGGAGATGACCAGTTCGTGGCGCGGCAGATGCTTGAGAATATCGGCGGCATTCTTCTCGGCCGACCCCGGCGGCGGGCCGTAGTTGTTGGCCAGGTCGAAGTGCGTGATGCCCAGATCGAAGGCCTCGAAGCACATGCGCTGGGCTGTGCGCTGGTCATCGTCGTCGCCGAAATTGTGCCACATCCCAAGGCTGATGGCCGGCAGCAGCAGTCCGCTGCGCCCCACGCGGCGGTAGGTCATCTGCTCGTAGCGACGAGGATTGGGGTTGTAGCTGGTGCGCATGGGGTCATGTTCGCCGCCGGCGCGGCCCATCGCAAGCGCCGATCGGATTCGCGCCATTACGCCGGTGCGGGCTGCGGCGTCAGTGCGGCGGAGGCTGGGGGGTCGTGGCAACGGCGGACCGTCGTCCGGGACGCAGGCGCAGCAGCCGGACGATCGGGGCCGACAGCGCATAACTGACGAAAGCGCCGGCGATGGACCACTGCGGGGCGATGGTAAGCAGCAGCAGGACGACCACGCCCATGGCGACGTAACCGAACGGCGCCCGACCGCGGAGGTAGCGGTTGATCAGGTGCACGTAAGGCAGGCGGCTGATCATGGCGAAGGCCGTCAGGAGCATGACGCCCAGGACGCCCATGGCGGCGGACCGCGCCAGCCACTGCGGGCCACCTGCCAGCAGGTAAGCGTGCAGCATGACCAATCCTGCGACCGTGCCGGCCGCCCCGGGCGAGGGCAGGCCGCGAAAGACGGTGTGACCGCGAGCGTGATCGGGGTCAACCTCGATATTGAACCGCGCCAGACGCAGGGCGGCGCAGGCGACGTAGATGCAGGCGGCGATCAGAGCCAAGCGGTCGTAGTAATGATCGCCGCGCAGCGAGACAAAGGGCAGGCGGACGCCGGCAAGCTGCACGGCGATGAAGGCCGGCGCCACGCCGAAGCTGACCATGTCGGCCATGGAATCAAGCTGCGCGCCCAGATCGCTGACACTGCGCGTAAGCCGGGCGATCTGGCCGTCGATGGCATCAAAAAACATCGCCGCAAAGACGCACATCGAAGCGAACACCAGCGGCGAGATGCCCAGGGGCAGTTCGATGTCGGGCGGACGGCTGGCCAGAAAAACGGCCATGAAACCGCTGAGGGCGTTGGCGAGGGTGAAGAGTGTGGGCGAGATGGCCACTCCCCTGCGGGCGGCGCGGGCCATACGCCGCCGTCGACGGCGACGCAGGCGAAAGCCGGCCTTCTCCCGGTCAACCAAACGGCCTGCTGTCATGCCACGATGCTGGTTGCCCGACGGCTGCGTCATCGCGTCATTGTAAGGGGTTTTGCCAATGCTCGAGTACCCGTCTAGGCTTTGCCGGCATGAGTCGAGTCGGCGTCAGCATGCCCCCCCCACCGCCTCCATGGCGTCGTCGCGCGGTCGCCGCCGCAATCCTGGCAGGCAGCCTGGGACTGCTTCTGACTGGCCACGCCCTTCAGCCGGCCGATGGCGGCGTGGGCACGCACACGCAACTTGGCCTGCCGGCATGCGGCTTTCACGAATACGTCCGCCTGCCGTGCGCCACCTGCGGCATGACCACAGCCGTGTCGCTGGCGGCGCACGGGCAACTGGTGAAGGCATTCATGGTGCAACCGGCGGGTGCGGCCCTCGCGCTGGGGGCGGCTATGCTGGCGTGGATCAGCGGCTACGCGATGTGGCGCGGCCTCGATGTGCTGGCGTTGTTTAGACCGCTGTGGCGGCCGACATCGCTGGCGGCGGTCGGCACGGCGATCCTGGCCGCATGGGCCTTCAGGATCATGATGACACTGGGAGCGCATTGATGTCTGGGCCACGCATGGGTTCGCGGTTCAAGACGGCCCGGTTCGCCACGCTGCTGACGGCGATGGTGGTGCTCGCGGGCTGCGGCGGGGAGCGAACACGTTTGTATCGCGTGGAAGCGCGCTACCGCGGACTGGAATCGCATCGTGTGGCGGTGCTGATAGCCGCCCCGGATGCGGCATTGGCACGGCAACCGGATTTGGCCGGGCAACTGACAACCGCCACGGCCGCGGCGATCGCCCGGCAACTGCCCGCCAACACGGTGGAAGTGGTCGATCCGGCTGTCAGCATCGCGTACCAGCAGCGCCATCCCTTCTGGTCACTGCAGCCGCCGACACTGGCCTACCAGCCGCTGGCGGCCGACAGACTCGTCATCGTCGATCTGAGCGATTACCGCCTGCGCGATCCGGACCACAATTACCTGTGGCTGGGCACGGCGTCGGCGCACGTGAGCGTGTATGAATCGGAGTCGCGTGATCCGGCCAACCCACGTTTCGCCGCCATCGTCACCGCGCAATACCCCGAAGATACGTCGATCGGCCTGGTGCAAGGTCAGCCGCAGGAGATCACCGCCGGGCTGAATCGCATTCTGGCCCGCAACATCGCCCGTCTGTTCCACGACCATGAGGTGCGTCAGTGACCCCCCCCGCCTCCTGGCGCAGCGCTCTCCTGGCGCCCTTCCTATCGCTCATCACGGCCGCGGCTGGATGTGTGCCGATGGGCTACCTCGCTTCGGGGTTCGATGCGCAGCAGGTTCCCGCCCGCTACAGTCTCGCCGATCGACCGACATTGGTGCTCGTGGACGATCCGGCCGGCCGATTTCGCATTCCCGGCGCATCGGCTGTGGCGGCCGGTCGCATCGGGTTCGACCTGCGCGAGCGCGGCGTGCTGGCCCACGTGGTCGACCAGCAGGAAGTGGCGGACCTGACAACGGAACTGGGCGAACGCTACGGCCGAACGCCCGTGGATGCCGTCGGCCGGGCCCTGGGGGCCGAGCAGGTCATCTATGTCTACGTCGATATGGTTTCACTGCACCAGGAACCAGGCATGCTGCGTCCACAGGCACAGGTGTACGTGAAGGTGATTGACGCCGCCGCAAGCCGTCGACTGTTTCCCTCCAGTGAGGCGGATACGGGCGCGCTGGACCGCGGATACCTCGTCGCCGCGGCCCTGCCGCCGCGTACGCAGTTGGCTGACCACCGCACACAGGTGCCCGCCACCCTGACGGATCTCGCTGATCGTACGGGTGCGGAAGTTGCCCGTCTGTTCTACAAGCACCGGCGCGACCAGATACCCCTCGACCGCCCCACACCGCGTTGAACCGCGAATGTTTCCTCTCATGCGCGTCCTCCACCTGCTCGATCGATCCGCCATGGCCAGACCGGCGCTGCTGGCAATGGTGACCGACGCGCTGGGCCGACTGGGTGATATCGAGCAGCGGACAGCGATGCTCGGTCGACCACGTGAGGCACAAGCGCTGACCGCCCTGAGCGTCCAGGTGGAGACTTTTCTGTCCGCGTGGCCGGGATTGTCAGCGCTATCCGTCGGACCGCTGCGCCGGCTTGTGACGAAGCAGGAAATCTGCATGGTGCACGCCTGGTCCCTACGCGCGTTGTCGCTGGCAGCGATGGCGTGTCCGGACGTGCCGCGGTTGCTGACGGTAGCGCAGCCGCTGCGACCGCGCGATGTGCGATGGCTGCGGGTGCTCGTGCAACAAGGTTCTGGGCGCGGGGCGGCCCCAACGGCGCTGTTGCCGATCAGCAACACACAGAGGCGCGAACTTCTGGCAGGCGGCCTTGATGAAGCAGCGGTGGTGGTTTTGCGGCCGGGGCTGGACATGTCGCGCGTCAACAGGCACCGTCGCGACCCGCTTCGCCGTGGCTGGGGCGTCGATACCGACTCGTCAGCGCGGGTGATTGTGCTGCCAGCCGATCCACCCGCGGCCGCGGACTTTCAGACCGCCATGGGTGTGGTCGCGGCTGTCGGCCGGCGCGGGCCCGTGGTGCTGGTGTTGCCGGCCCGCCTGGGTCGACGCAGGTTGCGGGCGGCGCGCGGCGTCGAGATCCGCGTGGATCCCGCGGCGGCTCGGCCATGGGATGTGCTGCCGGGAGCCGACGCCGCCCTGATGCTGGGCGAAGGCGGCGGCGGGCTGGCGCTGCTGTGGGCGATGGCGGCCAACGTGCCGATCGTCGGCGAAGCCACATATGGGATCAGCGAGATCATCGAGGACAGACACTCAGCCCTGCTGGCCAAGCCTGGGGACACGGAGTCACTGGCGGCAAAGCTCGATCAGTTGCACGCCGACCGCCGGCTCGCGTGGAGCCTCCGCGATACGGCCAGACACGAGGCGTACAGTTTCTTCTCGCGGCAGCGGTACTGCGAGAACCTCGCGGCGGTCTATCGGCAAATGCGCGAAGGCAAGCCTCTGGAAGTGCCCCCGCCGCAGATCACCGGCGGACTTCGCTTCACCGGCCGCGCATAGCTGCGGCCCGTGCGCCTTTAGAACGGCCCCGGCAGCGATCGCATCAGCACCAGGGCCGATCCTTCGCCGATGATCAGCAGGACGAAGGCGACGTAGAGAATGCCTGTGGCCGATTGATTGCTGCGCCGGCGTACGCAATCCCAGGTCATGTAGAGGAACACGGCCGGCACGATCAGGCCGACGAGGTAGCGTGCGGTCAGCAAGGTCAGATCCCACATCACCTGCGGATGCGCGAGGCCACTTTGCGAAATCGGGCCATGGTGCCACCATGGCCAGACACCCATGGCGATGCTGGCCGCGGTTCGCAGCAACAAGACCACGGCCAATGCGGTGACGAGACGCCGAAACGGCGCCTGGTTCATCTCGCCGCCGGACGTCAGATAGGCGTGTCCCAGCAGCATCGTCATGAGCGTGCCGCCGAGCAGTGCGGCGCCGAGTGCGGCCGCCGCCAAGCAGGCCATGACCTGCTTCGGCGACGGCGAGAACTGTGCCAGTGCCGGACCGACGCTCCCCTCGGCCATAATCCTCAGTAACAGGGCCGTAACGACCAGAGAACCGACCATCCACGTGCAGCCGGCCGACCAGCGCTGCATCCGGACAAGGGCGGTCTGCACCGCGAGCAACTGACCGATCACCGGCACCGCCACCAGGCCGAAAATGATCTGCCGACCCCAGCGCCAGCCCTCGGTCAACGCGCTGCTGGCGTCGGCGGTCACCAGCAGTCCCAAGGCAACCAGCCCGCCGAGCCGCAGCCAACGTAAGGTTACCTGCCGCGGGGAGCTGGCGGCTTGGGCGAAGCCGATGCCGGCAACCAGCATCAGGAGCATGACGGCAACCATGGCCGGCAAGTGTAGCGAGGGCGGACACCCCGCACCTTCACGCCCGAGGCCACACCCAGGCTCGATGGCACACCGGGCTGTCTTGGGGAAAACCGCTGATCCGGATAGCCAACTCGTATCATCCGATTTGACGAAAATGCCAAATGAACGTTAGTATTCGCCCCCATGGCTGGCTCGGTCTGATTGCGGATATCCGCTCGGATCTGACAGCGACAACATACGGCGCGTGTGCGCAGCGAAGCTGCTGGCAGCCGCGACCGATCAGCCGCGAACCTTCACGGGTCCGCGGACGTCCGGAAAACCCGGGCGGGATAGATTGACGATGATTCGCCAACACCGGTCCCCGTTGTGAGTTGCAGGGGCTGGTCTGAACAGTTCGACGGGCCGCACCGCCACCCCCACGGCCGGGCCGTTTGAGCGCGACAAGCCAAGCGCAGCAGATGGCTCAAACCCCCGCCGCGTCCCGGGCAACGGCCGGCCTGCTCATCGGGCAATCTCTCCGGATCCTCGGCCTCTGGCCAGCGCCAGGCAGATGACATGTTCGCATCGCGGTTGCGGCCGCGACGCGGGCACGCGCCAACCTGCAACCGTGGTCGACCGCGCGCGCCGCCGCAGGCCCGCGCGGACGACACACTGAAAGGGGGTTGTCGTGCCTGCCCACCCATCCGAATTCCCACTGATGCTATTCCCCGTCCTGGCCGACACGTCTCTGGGCATGATCGTCGGCCTGGTGATAGGTCTGGTCGTCGGGGCTGCAGGGCTCGTCCTGGCAGGCCGGCTGCTGGGCAAGCAGGTCGTCGGCAGCGCCCGCCGCGAGGCTGAGCAGATTCTGCACGACGCCAAGGCCGACGCCGCCACGCTTCAGAAGCAGATGGAGCTGGACGCCCGCAATGAACAGGCCAAGCGCCGCGAGCAATTCGACAAGCAGCTCTCCCAGGAACGCGAGCAGCTCAAGGAGATCGAGCAGCGGCTGACCAAGCGGGAGGACAACCTCGACCGCAAGCTGGACGTGCTGACGACCAAGGAACGCTATCTCGACGAGCTGGACGAGAAGGTCAAGCAGCGCGAGGCGGAAGCCGAACGACGCCAGGCCGAGCTGGATGACTTGACCGCGCAGCAGCGGCATCTTCTCGAAAAGAGCACGCAGGAACAGAAGCAGGTTCTGCTTCGCATCAGCAACCTCTCACCTGAGGACGCCCGCAAGGAGGCGCTGCGGCTGGTGGAGCAGGAGATGCAGCACGAGGCCGGCCAGGTCATCCAGCGTGTCATGGCCCGGGCCGAGGAAGACGCCAAGGAGAACGCCCTGAAGATCACCCTTCAGGCGATTCAGCGCTACGCTTCGGAACACACGGCCGACAGCACGGTGACGACGATACCGATCGCCAACGACGACATGAAGGGCCGCGTGATCGGCCGCGAGGGGCGCAACATCCGCGCCTTTGAAAAAGCCAGCGGCGTGGACGTGATCGTGGACGACACGCCGGGCGTGGTGGTGGTTTCGTGCTTCGACCCGGTGCGACGCGTGATCGCGGCCGAGGCTTTGCGGAAGCTGCTGGAGGACGGTCGGATTCACCCGGCCCGGATCGAGGAAGTCGTCACGCAGATGACCGAGGAGATCCAGCGCCGCGTGGTCAAGGCCGGCAAGGACGCGGCCATCGAGGCCAACGTGCGGGGCCTGGACGCGAAGATCACCGACATGATGGGCCGCCTGTACTACCGCACCAGCTACGGGCAGAACATTCTCAAGCACTCGCTGGAGGTGGCGTACCTGTGCCAGGTGATTGCCGATGAGCTGGGGTTGGACCCGGCCCTGGCGCGGCGGTGCGGATTCCTGCACGACATCGGCAAGGCGATGGACCACGAGGCCGAGGGCGGCCACCCGGCCATCGGCATGGACTTCTGCAAGCGCTTCGGCGAGCCTGAGGAAGTGCTCAACGCCATCGGCGGCCACCACAACGACATCCCCGCCACGAGCGTCTACACGCCGATCGTGATGGCGGCCGACGCGATCAGCGGCGCCCGGCCAGGCGCACGGCGGGAGACGCTGGAGCGCTACGTCAAGCGGCTCGAACAGCTCGAGGGCATCGCCACGGCCATCAAGGGCGTGCGCGAGGCCTACGCGATTCAGGCCGGCCGCGAAGTCCGCGTGATCGTCGATCCCGACCAGGTGGACGACGCCAACTGCCACTACATCGCCCGTGAAATCGCCCGCCGCGTCAGCGAGGAGATGACCTTCCCCGGCGAAATCCGCGTGACGGTCCTGCGCGAGATGCGGAC
>CAZUUQ010000097.1:0-1600 GCA_964622625.1 uncultured Phycisphaeraceae bacterium
CAGCGGCTGGCCGATGCGCGCGGTCAGGCCGTGGTTGACGTAGGAGCCAAACAACTGCGTCGGCTCGATGCCGGGATCGAGGATGGCCAGCGCATCGGGGCCAACCTCAACGCTCACATTCTGGCCGTTGACGATGGTGACGCCTTGGCGGATCTGGAGTATCTGATCGAGGTGAACGCTGACGGGCTGTTCGGGAAAACTCATCAAGGCCTGAGGGTTTTGAAGGGTTGACCAGTAAGAACTGCCAAGCTCAAGGATGTGGTTAACGGTCACCTGGCCATCGATCCAGTCGACCGCGCCGCCTCGATGCACTTCCAGATTTCCCGTATGAAGCGAGCCGCCATCAAGGAGCAGGCGACGCCCAATTCCGATGTCCTGCGGATTATCAGAATACCAGTCGATGGTGACCCGATCGGCCGCAACCGTCCCGCCGGTCAGGCTGTAAAGGTGAGGCACGGTTAGGTCGTCCACCGCGACCTGTCCCCCGGTCTGCTCAATGATTGCCCACCCGCCGGCCAGGTTCTGAGGCTTGAACGTGCCGTCACGAATGGCCAAGGTAAGCTGGCCCGTGCCCCTGTTGTTCAGATACACGTGGCGATAGCGCGGTGAATCCGGGCCGGCGAACTGGATCAGGCGGTCGATGTCATCGTCAAGGATCACAAACATCAGGTCGCCGTCACCGGGTGACGGATCTGACAGGCCGGCACCCGTCCAGTTGGCGACATCGAACCAGTCGCCGTCGCCGCCGATCCATTGATAGTCGTAAGCGGGCGCGTTGTTTGCGGCGACGAGCAGGCTTAAGCCTGTCATGATGAGAGCCGGCAAGTGCAGCAGGCGATGCGCCAGGGAGCGCGGCGGATGTGACATGGCATTGTCCCCGACAGGCGGCGATGGTCGGCCCGTGCCGCATCTGGCGCGGGCATCTGGAGCTGTTATCGGCCGCGCTGGACGAACAGCGTGAGAGAAATGGGCGATATCGGTCAGACGATGGGGGAGCGACGCGGCGGGCAAGCTCGGCCGCTCGATTCCGGTCCCGCCGATCCCCTCGGTCCCCTGGTGTTGTGCGATCCCCCGGCGGAGCCGGGGGCTGATCGCCTCGGCCCCGGTTTCCCTTTGTCCCTGATGGTTGACAGTTGGGCCCGAGCCGCAATAGTGGCCGATACATGCTCGAACGGGCAGTTGGCGGCTGCGGAGGGATCCGCGGCCGGGGCTTGCCGTGGGGCTGCGCCGCGGGTGGCGGCGCGGCGGGTGCGGCAGCGGCGAGGAGCGCGCGTGGTGCGAGGCTGTCGGAGGTCATTTCTGGCGCGGTCGTGTTCGGCATGGCTGTGGACGGTGGGGCTGGTGCTGTTGCTGGCGGCGTCGGCGGCGGGGCAGGATCGCATCGAGCTGCTCAGCGGCGACGTGCTTGTCGGACACATCGTGGAGCAGAACGATCAGCAGGTGACGATCGAGCACCCGGACCTGGGCCGGCTGACAATCGCGCGCGAGAAGATTCGCAGCATGCAGCGGGAGGTCGGCACGCCGGCCCAGGCGGCGCAGACGGCCGCGGGCCACGAACCCGAGGCTGTCACACCGCCGCCCTCGGCCGCGCTGCCGGCGA
>CAZUUQ010000097.1:1700-10171 GCA_964622625.1 uncultured Phycisphaeraceae bacterium
GCGAGCGAGACATGGTGGCAGGCGTTGCGGCGGCAGTGGGACTCGCGGCTGGCGGTGCGTTTTGACGGGCGGGACGCCGACCGGGTGGAGACGAACCTGCGCATGGATTTCGAGAGTGAGCGGCGGACCGACGAAGACCGCTGGAAAGTGGATCTGTCGTATCGTCTGCGCGACCGCAATGACGACATCGCCCGCTCGCATCTGGCGACGGGGCTGCTCGAGGAGTCGTTCTTTCCGGATTCGCCCTGGTCGCTCCAGAACCGGGCGCGGTACGAGTATGACCAGTTCCGCGAGTGGGATTACCGCGCGACGGCCGACTCGAGCCTGGGATACAAGTTGCTCGACACCAGGAAACTGGAGCTGACGGGACGGTTCGGCGGAGGTTACCTCGGGGAGTTTTATCCGGCCGATGATCGGCACCGCCCTGAAGGTCTGCTGGGATTCGACGCGTTTCTGCGCTTCGACGGCGGTCAGCGGGTCACCACGTCCGTGTTGTATCTTCCGAGCCTGTTTGACGACGAGGACTACCGCCTGCTGACCAGCGCGGTCTGGCAGATGCGCATCAGCAAGGCCGACGGCCTGAGCCTGCGCATCGGCGTGGAAAACGAATACGAGTCGCAGCCGCTTGACGGCGGGCCGCTCAACGACCTGCGTTACTACGGGGCGCTGGTGTTCGAGTTCTGAGTGTGCGGCCCGCGGCCGATCGGGTTGTGCCCGCACGCATTCGGAGTCACACGATGAACGGCCGCGATCCGCTGGGGCATCTGGCGCAGACAGGCATCCGTACGGTGAAGCGTGCGGGTCGGCTTCTGGACCCGCGGCGGGTCACGGGACTGCTGCACCGCAAGACGCCGGGTTCGGCACCGGGCATCGCGGCGCGGCAACTGGCCGAGGCCGCGCCGCCTGCCGCGCCCGCCGCCGAGCCGGTCACCGTCACCTGCATCGACTACGCGCCGGCGCAGCATGCGGTGCACGAATCCACCAATGGCGATCGCTGGACGCAGCCGCCGCGACCGGACTGGGCGACGGTCCGCTGGATCAACGTCGACGGCCTGGGCGACCATCGGCTCATCGGCATGCTGGCCGAACGATACAACCTGCACCCGCTGGCCATTGAGGACATGCTGCACATTCCCCAGCGGCCGAAGGTCGATGTGTTCGCCCACGAAAGCCAGGGCGGCGGGCAGGACCAGACGCCCGACAACGGACCACCTTTGATCTTCGCCGTCATGCAGATGCTGCGCCTGATCGATGACAAGCCGCGGATCGAGCAGGTCAGCGTGTTTCTGCTGCCGGGCCTGGTGCTGACGTTTCAGGAAAGCCGCGGCGACGTGTGGGATCCGATCCGCCAGCGCATCGCCACGAGCACGTCCAAGCTGCGGGCCAACGACGCGAGCTATCTGCTCTACGCCCTGCTGGACGCGATGGTGGACCATCACTTCCCCATTCTCGAATGGTACGGCAACCGGCTCGAGGAGCTGGAGATGCAGCTTGGCTCGGATTCCGGGACGCGGCTCATCGCGGCGGTGCATGAGATCAAGCGCGAACTGCTGCTGCTTCGCCGCGAGGTATGGCCCATGCGCGAAGTGGTGTACAACCTCCAGCGCGACGGACAGAGCGGCCTGAGCGAGCAGACCCGCACCTACCTGCGCGACGTGCACGACCATGCCTTGCAGGTGGCCGACATCATCGAAACGTACCGCGAAATCGCCGTCAGCCTGGCGGACACCTACATGACGCTGATGAGCAACCGCATGAACGAGACGATGAAGACGCTGACGGTCATCGCGACGATCTTCATTCCCATCACGTTCCTGGCCGGCGTTTACGGGATGAACTTCAGGCACATGCCGGAGCTGGATGCCGCCTGGGCGTACCCGGCTTTCTGGGCGTTGTGCCTGGCGGTGGCGGGCGGGCTGCTGTGGTGGTTCCGCCGCAAGCGGTGGCTCTGACGACTGCTTCTGACGAGGCATCCGGGCGGGTCCGGATTCCCGGCGGGGGCGGCTTGCGCGGTACACTGCCGGCGTGAAGAAACAGCCACGATCATCCACGTCCCGTGTCGAGACGCCGGCCGATCCCCCGGTTGCGTCACCGGCTGCCGCGGGTAAGCCTTGGGAGTCGGCCCAGGGTCATGGCTCAGCCTCGGATCCGCTGGCCGCCCGCTTCGTCGAGTCGCTGTCCTACGACACCCGCCTCTACCGGCACGACATCGCCGGATCGATCGCCCACGCGCGCATGCTGGCGAAGGTCGGGCTCATTACGGCCGACGACCTGACGGCGATCGAACGCGGCCTGGGTGAGATTCGCGCGGAGATCGATGCCCAGGGGGAAGCCTGGCCGGGCTGGAAGATCGAGCTCGAAGACGTCCATATGTGCATCGAGGCCGCCCTGATCGAGAAGGTCGGCGACAGCGGCCGCAAGCTGCACACCGGCCGCAGCCGCAACGACCAGGTCGCCCTTGACCTGCGCCTCTGGGCCGACGAAGCCGCCGACGCGCTGGAGCAGAGTTTCCATCGTCTCTATGCCGCGTTCGTCGCCCTGGCGGCGCGCGACGGTCGCATCGTCATGCCCGGTTACACGCATCTGCAACGCGCCCAGCCGATCGTCGTCGGCGCGGAGCTGCTCGCGTGGCTGGAGGCCTTCGGCCGCTGCGGCGACCGCCTGGCCACGCTCATGCTGATGGATTGCGACAACCCCCTGGGATCGGGCGCGATCGCGGGCTCGTCGCTGGCCCTCGACCGTGAGGCGACCACGCAGGCACTGGAGATATTCGAGCAGCCGGCCGGCAGCAGCCTCGACGCCACCGCCTCGCGCGATGTCGCCCTTGATTTCGTCTACGCCCTGGCCATGACCGCCCAGTGGCTGTCGCGCTGGGCCGAGCAGTGGATCATCTACGCCAGCACCGAGTTCGGCTTCATCGCGCTCGATGCGCGCTACACCACCGGCTCGTCGATGATGCCGCAGAAGCGCAACCCTGACATGCTCGAGCTGATCCGCGGCCGCTGCGGCGGCGTGTACGGCCACCTGGTGGCGCTGCTGACGATCTGCAAGGGTCTGACCATCGGCTACAACCGCGATCTTCAGGAGGACAAGCGTCACGTGTTCGCGGCCTTCGACAGCGTGCGTGACTGCGTGGAGATGGCGGCCCGCATCGTCGCGTCCACACGCTTCAACGAGGCGCGGATCGCCGACGGCCTGGAGCGCGGCTTCCTCGATGCCACCAGCCTGGCGGAGTATCTCGTGACGCGCGGCGTGCCGTTCCGCACCGCGCACCAGGTGGTGGGCCGGCTGGTCAAAGGCTGCCTCGACCGCGCCGTGCCGCGCCTCGCGGACCTGGAGCTTGACGACTTCAACGCCGCCTGCCGCGACGCCGGCGCGGGTGATGCGTGCGGCGAGGATGTGTATGACTGGCTTGGGCCGGCCAATGTGGTTCATCGCTACCGCACGGCCGGCAACGCGGGCATCAGCGGGTTCGAGACGCAGTTGGCGGCATGGCGCGAGCGTCTGGCCGACAACGAGGCCGGTGCCGCGTCTTGACGCGCAGACTGCCTGGACAGAAGCGGCGGGAGTGACGTTCGCGTGCTTGTGTTGACGATCATCAGCGGGCCGGACAAGGACAGGCGCTTCGAACTGCCCGACGACGAGCCGCAGCTCATCGGCCGCTCCAGCGAAGCCCTGCCGCTGTCGGACCAGACGATCAGCCGCCGCCACGCCGAGCTGACGCCCGACGAGGGCAAGTGGTACGTGCGTGATCTCAACAGCGCCAACGGCACGTTCCTCAACGGCCGGCGCGTCGTGGCCCGTACGCTGCTTCAGGAAGGCGACCAGATCCGTGCCGGCAACACGCTGCTGGTCTTCGGTCGCGAACGCCGCGACATGGGCGTGCGCTTCGGGGCGGAAAACGTCGACACGCACATCGAGACGGCCGTCGCCGCGAGCGATGAATCCATGGTCATGGCCGTGCCCGACCCGACCGAGGCCGCGGCCGTCAACCTGAACGTCGTCTACAGCATGCTGGAGCTGATCGGCTCGACGCTGCGCCGCGACGAACTGCTCGAAAAGGCGATGGACCTGATCCTCGAGCACTTTCAGGCCGACCGGGCCTTCATTCTGCTCGAAGGCGAGACGGCTGAGAAGTTCGACCCGGTCGTCGTCCGCCACCGCCGCCAGCCGGTCAGCAGCGAGGAGCGGCAGATCGCGGTGAGCCGCACCATCGTCGATTACGTCGTGAACCGTCGCCAGGGCGTGCTTTCAAGCAACGCCATGAATGATGAGCGCTTCAGCACCGGCGACAGCGTGCAGCGGTACGGCATCCGCTCGGCCCTGTGCACGCCCATCGTCTGCAAGGACGCGCTGTTCGGCGTGATCTACCTGGACAGCAAGATCGCCAACTACACGTACACCGACGATCAGTTGCATCTGCTGACGGCCATCGGGCTGCAGGTGGGCATGGCCCTGGCGAACATGCGCCTCTACGCCGAACGCCTCGCCCGCGAGCGTCTCGCGGCCGTGGGGCAGACCGTCGCCAACCTCTCGCACTCGATCAAGAACATCATCCAGGGTCTTGCCGGCGGGGCCGAGGTCGTCGACCTGGGCCTGCGTAAGAGCAACCTGGGCGTCGTGGCCAACGGCTGGGAGATCGTCACCCGCAACCTCGAACGCATCCGCCAGCTTACGCTCAACATGCTCGCCTTCTCCAAGCAACGGCGCCCCGAGCTGGAGATGACAAGCCTTCCACGGCTGCTCGGTGAGATCGTCGCCCTGGTGCAGCGGCAGTTCGATGCCCGCAAGGTCGCGCTGCTTACCGCCGTGGATGAAGACGTGCCGCCCGTGCCCGTTGATCCGTCGGGGCTGCATCAGGCGGTGCTCAACCTGCTCAACAACGCGCTCGATGCCGTGCCCGACGAAAAGGGCGTGGTCACGCTGAGCTGCGAGTTCGACGAGCGACGGCAGGCGGCCCGCATCATGGTGGCTGACAACGGCGAAGGCATTGACCGGGAGAACCGCCATCGCGTCTTCATGCCGTTCTACTCGACCAAGGGCCTGCGCGGCACGGGCCTGGGGCTGGCGGTGACGAAGAAGATCATCGATGAGCACGGCGGGCAGATCAGCGTGGAGAGCGGCCCGGCCCAGGGCACAAGCTTCACCATCCTGCTGCCGCTCAGACACGAGCCGACCCGCAGCGGCGACACCGCCGGTCCGGGCGGCTCCGATGGTCACCTGGGCGGCCCGCACGGCGGTGATCCCGACGATATCTTTCTGCCCGACCCCGACGACGCGTCACAGACCCGGCCGGCATGGCACGGCGACGCGATCTGAATGTGTGCTCTGTGGTGGAACCCAGCCGTCACGCGTCGCGGCGGCGGGCGGCGCGTCGGAAGGCGGCGGGGCTGGTGCCGACGACGCGTCGGAAGGTGGCGTGAAACTGGCTCAGCGAGCCGAAGCCGCTGTCCAGGGCGATGTCGAGCACGGGCCGATCGGTCGTCAGCAGCAGGTGTTGCGCGGCGAAGACCCGCTGGCGGGTGAGGAACTCGACGATGGTCACGCCCAGCTCGCGGCGAAACAGGCGCATCGCGTAGTTGGGATTGAGGCCCGCGTGGTCGGCCACGTCGTCCACGCGCAGCGGTTCGCGGAATCGCTCGGTCAGCAGCAGGGCCATACGCTCGACGGGCGTGGTGACGGATGGCGCTGCCGCGTGTTCGCCGCGCGGCTCGAGGCCGCGTCCGGCCCGGGCCGGGGCGCCGGCAGCCAGCCATTGCCCATCGCCGTCCAGAGCCAGGCGCCGCACCCGCGCTTCGACTTCCAGGGCCGCGACGCGCCGCCAGCGCGCGTCGCCGCGTCCGAGCATGTCGATCCATCGCCGCGCATCGTCAAGATCGCGCCCCGGCTGCTGGGCGGTTACGAGCATCTGGCCGCGGACCAGGCGCGTGGCCAGTTCGTCGGTGACCTGCCAGTCCCGCAGCCACTCCAACGGAAAGACGACCCAGGCCAACGCGGCCTCTGGTTCAATCCGCGTCATCCGGTGCGGCACGGCCGCCCAGAACAGGGCCAGTTGTCCGGCCCGGAGGCGGATCCGCCGCCCGCCCATGAGGTATTCGACCCAGCCGGCCTCGACGAGGTTCAGCTCAATGTCATGATGCTGGTGCGTGTCGCCCATCGGCCTCGGTCGCGCCCGCCAGGCGCGGAAGCCCATGGGCGGCAGCCGGGTGGCCTGTTTCCTTGCCATGAACGTCAGGATACCGGAAATTAATGGATGAATCCCGGTCGAAATCCGGTATTGCATGGATTATCGTGATGCGAATTGGTCGCATTCCAGTGTTCCCCCACCTTCGGAGCTGCCCATGACCCTCGCCGCCACTGGCCCCTTGCAGACGCTGCCCGGCACCACCGACTCGCCCGGCATCACCGACCGCGAGAAGTTCTTTTTCGACCTCAACGGTTTCCTCGTGCTCAAGGGAGCCATTGACCGCGACCATCTGGCCGCGATCAATGAAACACTGGACCAGATCATCGAGCTTGCGCCGCCCCTGAAACACGGCGAGTGGTACGGCGGCGTACACGCCCACACCTTCGGCGGCAAGGACGGCGTCAACCTTCAGCAGATCTATGAAGCCGGCGAGCCGTTCGAACGTCTGATCGACCATCCCGCGTGGATCGAGAAGGTCAAGTGCTTCGTCGGCGGCCAGGACGACTTCGACGTCCATCACGGCCCGCTGTTCATCGACGAGAACTTCGTCAGCCTGCGCGGCCCGGGCGAAGCCATCGGCGTGCACTCCGGCGGACACAAGCTCGTCAAGCGATGCCAGTATCGATTCCGCAACGGCCAGTTCAGTTGCGGGCAGATCAACATTCTCATGGCCTTCAACGACGTCGGTCCCGGCGACGGCGCGACGATGGTGATTCCCGGCTCGCACAAGGCGAACTTTCAGCATCCCGAGTACGCGAAGAACCGCATCCAGCAGGGGGCGGCCACCTCGGTTGACGGCATGGAGGGCGCGGTCGAGGTGCATCTCCAGGCGGGCGACGCGCTGCTGTTTGTCGACGCGATCATGCACGGCTCAGCCAAACGCGTGAACGAGGGGCTGCGCCGCATCGCCGTCTACCGCTACGGGCCGTCGTGGGGCTTCTTTCGGCATCCGTATCGCCCCTCGTCCGAACTGCTGGCCCGCCTCACACCACAGCGCCGTCAGATCGTCATGCCGCATCAGGTGGTGCGCCGCGAGCCCAACCGCATCAAGGGCTTCTCCCAGCCGCCCGAGGCTATGTGAGCGATGGGATTCTCAGCCGCGACGCGGCCGGCCGGAGCACGAAGAGCGCGGAATGAGTGGACGCGCCTCGCGGTCATCCGCGGCCGCTAGAATCGCCGTCCATGGAGATGGACGCGGCAATGGCCTATGCGGTCGTGGGCCTGATCTACTTTCTCGGCTGCTTCGTGCAGACGACGGCCGGGTTCGGGGCCGCCCTGGTGGTGGGGCCGCTGCTGCTGGGGCTGGGCGTGCTGAGCCTCAGCGAAGCGGTGGCCATGATGGCGCTGACGTGGGTGTGCCTGAACGTGGTGATGCTGCGACACTACCACCAGGTGGTGCTGTGGCCGGCGATCGCGCGGCTCATCGTGGGATTGGTGCCGGCTGTGGGCATCGGTGTGGCGGCGCGGCAGGTCGTGCCGGAGCAGTGGGGTGTGGGTGTGCTGGGCGCGGTCGTGATTGCCTTCGCGGTCTACTCGCTCGTCGGCCCCGCGCTGCCGCGGCTGCGCGATCCGCGCTGGGGCTACCTCTTCGGGGCCGGTTCGGGACTGCTCAGCGGCGCGTACACCACCGGCGGTCCGCCGATCGCCATCTATGCCATGTGCCGCGGCTGGGATCCCGGCCCGTTCCGCGGCAGTTTCGCGGCCGTGGGCATCGTCTCATCCACCATGGTCGTCATCAGCAGCGCCATCGCCGGTGATTTCACGGCCGCGTCGCTGCGCTACGTGCCGGCCGCACTGGCGGGACTGGGCGCGGGCGTCGTTCTGGGGTTCTGGGTCAATGGCCGCATGTCCACAACGATGTTTCGCCGCATCGTCCTGCTGCTGCTGATTGTGATCGGCCTGCGCCTGATCGCGCGGGCGTGGAGCCTGGCGTGAGACCTGGTGGCAGCCATGAATCGCGAACTGGCGGAGATACTCAGCCCTGCGATGTCAGCATGCTGTGAAATGTGCCGCGATACGAAACATAGCTGACCAGCGCCATGATGGGCACGACGAAACCACCAAGGCCCGGCACCCACTGGAACGCGATCAGCACGAAGAAGAAGATGCGGATCAACCACTTGAGCACGAAGCTGCGGCTCAGGGGAATGTAGCGCCGGTACGGCGCGATCAGCGTGAGCCGATAGTAGATCACACCCGGGATCAGCCCGACGACCGGAATCAGGCTGAACAGAAAGCTCACCAGCAGCACCAGCGGCAGCCGCCGGCCGACGCGATCGGCGTA
>CAZUUQ010000098.1:0-9979 GCA_964622625.1 uncultured Phycisphaeraceae bacterium
CAGAACTTCCAGCAATGGAATGGATGCGGCAAAGAACCCGTCGCTGACCGCATTGGTGAACCCGACAACGCGGCCCTCGTCTTCATCGATCGCCACGACCACATGGCTGCTGCCGGCAAGTATGCGCAGGTGCGTCGCCGGCGACGGCGGGTGCGGCCAACCGTCGAAGAAGCCCACGAGCATTCGCGGCTCAATGCCTTCCAGCCTCGTCGTGTAGCTGATCGACATACCCCGCACATCCCCCATCTGCGTTCATCTGCGTTGATCTGCGGCCAGTTCCCTCGCCTTACGCCCCCGCGACCTGCGGTGTGGCGGCAAGGTCGGCCGGACCGGGCAACCAGCGGGCCGAGATCTGCGGCGCGGCCAAATCGGGATGCGCGTGGCGGATCGCGGCCGCGACCAGACCCATGAACATCGGCGACGGTCGCAGCGGGCGGCTGGTCAGCTCCGGATGGAACTGCGCCCCGATGAAGTACGGGTGATCCTTGATGGGCAGCTCCAGCACCTGCATGATCGGGTGTCGCGGGTGGCGGCCGGAGAACACCAGCCCGTGCTCGGTCAGCGCATCGACGTAGCGCGGGTCCACTTCATAGCGATGGCGGAACCGCCGCCGCACCGTGAACGACTCGCTGCGCCAGTCGCAGCGCGGCGGGGCCTCGTCGCGGAACAGCCAGGCCGCCAGCGTGCCGGCGCTGACCAGCACGTCCTTGCCGCCCAGACGCATGTTGCCGCCCAGGCCCTCGATCTTCTTCTGCTCCGGGAGCATGTCGATCACGGGGTTGGACGTCTTGGGATCGAACTCCGTGCTGGCCGCGTCGCGCAGGCCGCACACGTGCCGGGCGAACTCGATCACCGCCATCTGAAAGCCCAGGCAGATGCCCAGGTACGGCAGCGCGTTCTCACGGCAATAGCGGACACACGCGATCTTGGCCTCCGTGCCGCGGAAGCCGAACCCGCCGGGCACGATCACCGCGTCCAGCCCCTCGAGCGCCCCCGCCGCCTGGGCCGGCTCGATCTCCGTCGTGTCGATCCACTTGGCCTCCAGCTCCGCGCCAAGATGGGCCGCGCAGTGCTCCATCGCCTTGTCGATCGACGCATACGCGTCGCGCAGGGCCGCGTATTTGCCGGTGATGCCGACGCGCACGCGGTACGGCCGGCGTGCTGTGAGCCGGCTGACGAACACCCGCCACCGCTCGCGGGCCTCGTCTTCGTGCCGCTGATCGACGCGACCGTGCAGGCCGAGCATCGTCAGCACCTCGCGGTCCAGTCCCGCCTGCCGCATCGCGTCGGGAATCGTGTAGATCGACTCGCGGTCGTGCATCGAGAACACCCGGCGGATCGGCACGTTGCTGAACATCGCGATCTTCTGCATCGCCGTGCCCAGCACCTCGTTCTGCGCCCGGCACGCCACGATGTGCGGCTGAATGCCGACCTCCATCAGCTTCTTGAGCCCGAGCTGCGCCGCCTTCGACTTCTGCTCGCCCAGGGCCGGCGGCTCGATGATGTACGTCAGGGCCACGAAGCAGACGCTGTCCTCGCCCTCCTCGAAGGCAAGCTGGCGCAGCGCCTCGATGTAGAACCCGTTCTCGAAGTCGCCGGCCGTGCCGCCGACCTCGACGAACACCACGTCCGCGTCCTGCTTCATCGCGAGCTGGCGAAGCTGGTACTTCACCTCGCCGGTCACGTGCGGGATCATCTGCACGTCGCGGCCCAGGTAGCCGCCGTGCCGCTCCTTGTTGAGCACCCGGTCGTAAATCTGTCCGCTGGTGGTGAAGTTGTCGGCCGTCAGGTCCTGGTCGAGCATGCGCTCGTAGGTGCCCAGGTCCATGTCGGTCTCCATGCCGTCGTCGAGGACGAAGACTTCGCCGTGGCGGTAGGGGTTGAGCGTGCCCGAGTCGATATTGAGGTAGCCCTCCATCTTGATGGGGGCGACGCGCAGACCCTTGTCCTTGAGCAGCTTGGCCAGCGAGCTTGAGAAGATGCCCTTGCCCAGGCCCGACATCACCGTGCCGAAGACGGCCACATACTTGTGGTGTCCGCGCCGATAACCGGGCGGCACCGGACTGAAGAACTCGCTGTCGAGGGTTTTGTGCCCGGCCTCGGCCAGCAGCGACTGCATGTCGTCCGACGGCGTGGAGGACGGCGGCGATGCAGGCGGGTGACTGGCTGCGTGGGTGGATTCGCTGGGATGGGAACTGCGCCGGCGAGGCTGAGGCTGATTGGAGGGCATGACCTACCGTACCGCGCGCCGCCCCCCGCTTCAAGATCGGGCCGTGTCGGGGCAATCATCGGACCGCAGCCGGTGCCGCCGACCAGCCGCAAGGCCCTTGCCGAGCCGTTGCGGCCGCACGGGCGGGACTTGCGACCCTGCGATTGTGTGATACATTGTGGGGCTTGTTTTAACCCTCATGCGTATCCAGTTACCGAGGTGCGGTCATGCCCCGAGTCTGCGAATTCACCGGCCGAAAGACCCGTACGGGCTACAGCTACACCATCCGCGGCAAGGCCAAGTACCTGGGCGGCGTGGGCACCAAGGTCACGGGCAAGACCAAGCGCAAGTTCAAGCCGAACCTCCAGACCGTCACGGCCGTGGTGGACGGCTCGGTGCGGCGGGTGCGGGTTTCGGCCAAGGCCATCAAGATGGGCCTGATCGTCAAGGCTCTGAAGCGCAAGTACACATACCGTGCCGGATCGGCCGGCGAATCCGAAGCCGTGGCCAACTGAAACCTTCGATCCGCCCGGATGCGGCCGACTGGCCGACGGAAGCACTTTTCGCGTGAACGCAGGCGGCGTGGAAGCGGACCCGAAAATTGGCGCTTTTGCCTGTTTTATTGCCGTGAAAGGCCACGCGCGATTGACTGCACGGCTTCGTGTGGTAAACGTTAACCGAGGCGCGAACGAATTGGCGGACGCAAGGGTCAACCACCGGCGGCCCATAACTCCCTCCCCAGGGTGCCGGCGAAGCCACCGACCCTTCATACGCTCGAACACCCAGCCATCCGGCACAAGGACGCGGCCGCTCGCCCCACAGGCGGCCCGCGGGGGTTATTGGTGTTGAACAGCGGCGACGATGTCAAACTGGCCGTGCAGCAGGCCACCGATCTGGTGGCGCTGATCGGCGAACATGTGCGGCTGGCGCCCAAGGGGCGCGAGTTCGTCGGGCTGTGCCCGTTCCATGACGATCACAAACCGTCGATGTTCGTCTCCCCGCAGAAGCAGATATACAAATGCTTCTCCTGCGGGGCCGGGGGCGACGCCTTCAGCTTCGTGATGGATTATCACAAGATGAACTTTGCCGAGGCGCTGCGCCACCTGGCCGAACGGGCGGGCATCGAGCTGCGCCAGGTGGCCCGCGAAGCCTCCGGACAGCGCGACCAGCGCCAGGCCGTCGCCGAGGCCAATGCCGCCGCCCTGCGGTTCTATCGCGGCATCCTGCGCCACGGCGAACATGGCCGCGAAGCCCGCGCTTACCTGCAGCGGCGCGGCGTGAGCGAGGCGATGATCGAGCTGTTCCAGCTCGGCTGCGCGGCGGACCGGTGGGACGGGCTGGCGGTGACGGTCAAGGACAAGGGACTGACCCTGGGCGACTTCGAGGCGGCCGGACTGCTGGGCAAACGCCAGGATGGCGGGCATTTCGACAAGCTGCGGCACCGGCTGATCTTTCCGATCCTCGACAGCCTCAACCGGCCCATCGCCTTCGGCGGACGGCGGCTGCGCGAGGAGGATGAGCCCAAGTATCTCAACAGCCCGGAAACGGTGCTTTTCGACAAGTCGGCGACGCTTTACGGCCTGCACGCGGCCAGGAAGCCGATCATCGACCAGCGCGTGGCGGTGGTAGTCGAAGGGTACACGGACGTGATCGCGGCCCACCAGGCGGGGCGGGGCAACGTGGTGGCGACGCTGGGCACAGCCCTGACGGCCCGGCACGCGCAGGAACTTCGCCGCTATGCCGACAAGGTCGTGCTGGTGTTCGACGGCGACGAAGCGGGCATGAAGGCGGCGGATCGCGGGCTGGAGATCTTCATCAGCCAGCAGATCGATGTGGCCATTGCCGTCATTCCCGACGGGCTGGATCCCGATGAGCTGCTCAAGCAGCCGGACGGCCCCGCCCGCTGGGACGCATGCATCGCGGCGGCGACGGATGCCCTGAGCTATCAGTTCCGGCGATTCCGTCAGCAACTGGACGCGGCCGACACGATGACGGGGCGTCAGCGGCTGGCGGAGGGGTATCTGGCGAAACTGGCGGAACTGGGCGCTGAGAGGCAGAGTCCGATTCGGCGGGCGATGCTGGTCGAGCAGTTGGCGGATCTGCTGGGAATGTCGGGCCAGCAGGTGTCGGACCTGTTGACGGCCGCAGCCCCCCGTCGGCGGCCGGCGAGCCCCGCGATATCGGCCGCGCCACCCGCCCGGTCCGGGGACGGGGCTGGCGAACAGGCCGAGGTACTTGATCCGGACCCGCGGGGGCCTAAAATCACGGGGCTTGTCACGGCTGAGCGCTTGTTGCTGGGTTGCCTGATCCGCAGGCCGGAGCTACTGCATCAGCCCCTGGTCGATGGGCGCGATTTGTTCGAGTCCATCGCATCGACGGACCTGGTCACGGAGGGAGGCAGGCGCCTGTACGGGCGGCTTTGCCGTCATGCCGAAGCCGGCGAGGTGGTGGCCCTGCCGCGGCTTGTGCTGGAACTGGCGTCCGAGGGCCAGAAGGATCTTATCGCCATGGCCACCGAGGCCGAAATCGACGCGGAGCGCCAGAGCGAAGGCGACGACCAGCGGTTGCCGGCACTGCTGCAGAGCATGGCCGGGGCGCTGCTGGAGCATCAGAGACAGGAGACCTACCGACGGGAAGTGGACGCCATCGCGCCCGAGCACAAGGCGCGGATCGCCTGGCAGTTGCTGGAACATCATCGTGAGAACCCCTCGCCCACGCGCATGCCGCGCGTCCGGCGGTAACCGGCCGGCCGGCACGTGTCGGCCTTGAACGCGGCCTACCTGAACGTTGTCTGGAGTCACGCCCTTGATTCTTGAAGAGATTCATCCCGCCCTGGCCGAATTGATCGCCAGCCGCCGTGAACGCGGCTTCATCACCTACGACGAGTTGAACGCCTGTCTGCCCGACGAACTGGTCGACCCGGAGCGGATCGACGAGTTGATGGCCTGCCTGGACAGCTTCAACACGTTGCTGGTCGAGTCGAGCCGCGACCCGGCGACGCAGGCACCCGAGCCGACGCGGACGACGCCGCTCAAGCCCATCCTCCCCACGCCCCTGGCTGAGGACGGCGAGGCGCCCGCGGCCGGCGAAGGCGATGCTGAAATCGGCCACGATCTGGCCCAGGCGCTCCAGGAGGCCGGCGACCGCCGCATCGACGATCCCGTGCGCATGTACCTGACGCAGATGGGCGAGATCAGCCTGCTGACGCGCGACGAGGAGATCCGCCTGGCCAAGAAGATCGAGGTCACGCGGATGATCTTCCGCCGCAAGGTCCTGGAGAACGACTACTCGATCGCCGTGACCGTCGAAATCCTCGAGCTGGTCAACGACGGCGATCTGCCGTTCGACCGGACGATGAAGATTTCCACGGCCGAGGACGATGCCAAGAGCAAAATCGCCGCCCGCATCCCCGTCAACCTCAAAACAGTCAAACGCCTGCTGGAGCAGAACCGGGCGGATTGGCTGGCCCTGGAGGCTCGTCCCACCAAGGCCGAGGCCGAACAGATCAAGGCCCGCATCAAGACCCGTCGCCGCAAGATGGCCACGCTCATCGAGGAATTGAGCCTGCGGACCAGCAAGATTCAGCCTCTGCTCAAGAAGCTGCGGTCCATCCGCGAAAAGATGATGCAGCTTCAGCGCGACCTGGCGCAGGCCGCCGAGAAGCCCGATCGTTTCGATCCCGAAGACGTCATGGTCATGACCGAGGAGCTGGCGGGCCTGCGCAGTCTGGTGCTTGAGGAGCCGGCCGAACTGGCGACCCGCGTGGCGGATGTCAACATCGTCTTCGAGGAATACGAGCAGGCCAAACGCGACCTCTCGGGCGGCAACCTGCGCCTGGTGGTGTCGATCGCCAAGAAATACCGCAACCGCGGCCTGTCGTTCCTGGACATCATCCAGGAGGGCAACACCGGCCTGATGCGGGCCGTGGACAAGTACGAGTACAAGCGCGGCTACAAGTTCTCGACGTACGCGACGTGGTGGATTCGCCAGGCCATCACACGGGCCATCGCCGACCACGCGCGGACCATCCGCATCCCGGTGCACATGATCGAGACGATGAGCAAGCTGCGCAACATCGCCAAGGGCCTGCTTCAGGACTTGGGCCGTGAACCGACGATCGAGGAGATCGCTGAGCAGGCCAAGATGCCGATCTCGGAGGTGCGCCGGGTGATGAAGATCAGCCGCCACCCCATCAGCCTGGATCGGCCGGTGGGCGAGAGCGAGGATTCATACTTCGGCGATTTCATCGAGGACGAGTCGGCCGAGAACCCCACCGATCAGGCGACGCAGGACATGCTGCGCACGCGGATCGAGCAGGTGCTCAAGACGCTGACCTACCGCGAGCGCGAGATCATCAAGCTGCGGTACGGCATCGGCGATGGTTATACGTACACGCTGGAGGAGGTCGGACGCATCTTCAAGGTCACGCGCGAGCGCGTGCGGCAAGTGGAGGCCAAGGCGTTGCGCAAACTTCAGCACCCCGTGCGGTCGCGCAAGCTGCAGGGCTTCATCGACAGCTCGATGGAACTCGAACTGGCCGACTCCAGGTAAACCGGCGGACGCGGCCGGTCGATCAAAGCAGTGCCCGATCGGGCAGGGCGGCGGCATATGCAGCAGGCCGGCCGCCGGCCCCGGGCCGAATCACCGTGGCGGTCCTTGTGTTGCCCCGCGTTCCCCGTTTCGACGGGCCGCGGGGTTTTTCATTGATATGCGCCACACGACCGCGCATGCCGACCGGCGTTACAGGCCGCTGGCGTCGCGGCTGGCGGACTCCTCGGCCGTCGTGGGCAGATGCAGGCCGCACTCCTGCTTCAGGCCGCCGAAGCGCCCGGCCCGTTCATCCTCACCCGCGGTGATCGGCCGCGTTGAATGCGTGTCGCCGATCGACAGGTAGCCCTTCTCGTAGAGCGGGTGGTACGGCAGGTCATGGGCCTTGAGGTAATCATGCACATCCTTGCCCGACCAGCGGAGGATGGGGTGGACCTTGTAGCGCCCGTCCTGCACTTCCACCGTGCGCAGGGCGGCGCGGTGATCAGTCTGGCGGGCCTGGAGACCGGCCAGCCAGGCCGTGACATTCAACTCGCCCAACGCCCGCTGCATCGGCTCGATCTTGTTGATCTGGTGGTACTTGTTGAGGCCTTCGACGCCGTTCTCCCACAGGCGGCCGAATAACGCCTCCTGCCGGGCGGGGGTGAGGGCCGGCTGGTAAACCTTCAGGTTCAGCTTCAAACGCTCCGTGAGCTGCTCGATGAACCGATACGTCTCGGGAAACAGGTAGCCGGTGTCGATCAGCACCACGGGGATGTCCGGCACGACGCGCGTGGCCAGGTGGAGCATCACGGCCGACTGCGCGCCGAAGCTGCTGGTGAGGATCAGTCCCCGGCCGAACTGCTCAGCCGCCCAGCGGACAATGGCCGCGGCGTCGGCGTCGGCAAGCCGCGCGTTGACCTGGTCCAGGTCGAGTCGGGCATCGGTCTGGGAGTTGGCCAGGGCGGTCATGAGGGTCGTCTTGCGGTTGGGCGGCCGTCGCTGCGCTGGGCTTGCGGGTGAATCGTCAATTATAGGGCACAGCGGCGGGTTTCAAGAATGCGGCCGGGGGTCGTTGCCCGCGGACTGCTTTGCGGCCACAATCTGGCGATGGAGCGTGCGTTCGTGGCGATGGGTTCGAACCTGGGCGACCGCGAGGCCGCGTTGCGGACGGCTGCGGCGGCGCTGCGGAAGTTGCCGCAGACCGCGCTGGTCGGCGCCAGCCCGGTGTATGAGACCCCGCCGGTCGGACCCATCGGCCAGGGATCGTACCTCAACGCGGCCGTGCGCCTGGAGACGGACCTGCTGCCGCTGGAACTGCTGGAGCACCTGCGGGATATCGAGCAGCAGGCCGGCCGGGGACCACACCAGCGCGTGCACTGGGGCCCGCGCGTGCTGGACCTGGACATCGTGCTCTTCGGCCAGCAGGTCATCAGCACCGATCGCCTGACCGTGCCGCACCCGCTGATGCACGACCGCTGGTTCGTACTGAGGCCGCTGGTGGACCTGTCGCCCGGGACAGTCCACCCGCTGCTGCAGATGACGGCCTCGGCCCTGCTCGAGAATCTCGAACGAGAGGCCGACGACCGCCTCTGCGGCCGCGGCCGGCCCTACGAGTGCCCCCCACTGCTGGCCGAATGAGGCTGGAAGCGCGCCCCTCCGCGACAATACAATGACCAGCCTCGCCAGGAGCCTCCCCATGCAGCGCACGCTCATGGTCAATGAGATTTTCTACTCGATCCAGGGCGAAAGCACGTATGCCGGCCGGCCGTGCGTGTTCGTCCGCCTCACCGGCTGCCACCTGCGCTGCGGCTACTGCGACACAGCCTATGCGTTTCACAGCGGCGCGCGGCGGACCCTGGCGGAAGTGGTCGAGGAAGTCAGTCACCACGACTGCGATCTGGTGGAGATCACCGGCGGTGAACCGCTGCTTCAGGCCAACGTGCACCCGCTGATGACGGCCCTGTGCGACCGAGGCAAGACGGTGCTGATTGAAACCAGCGGCACCCTCGACATCAGCCGCTGCGATCCGCGCGTCGTGCGCATCATGGACCTCAAGACGCCTGACAGCGGCGCCTGCGACGCCAACGCCTGGTCGAACATCGAACACCTGACCGCCTGCGACGAGGTGAAATTCGTGCTGTGCAGCCGGCGGGATTATGAATGGGCCCGGGACGTGATCGTGCAGCACGACCTGGCGCGGCGGGTGGGGGCGATACTGCTCAGCCCCGTGGCGGCCGTCGAGCCTGATGAGCACATTCGCGGCATCAGCGAAGGTCTGTCCCTGTGTGATCTGGCCCGGTGGGTGCTGGCCGACCACCTGCCCGTGCAGTTGCAGACCCAGCTCCACAAACTCATCTGGGAGCCGACCGCCCGCGGCGTGTGATGACACGCTGACCGCTACGCATCATGCCCCAACCCCAGACCCCAAACCCCGGACCACGGACCCGATCCCCCCGCGTCCTGCTGCTGTTCGACATCGACGGCACGCTGCTGCTGACTGACGGCGCGGGCATGCGGGCGTTCGCCCATGTCAGCCGCGAACTGTTCGGCCAGCATTTTTCCTGGGACGGCATCGTCACCGCCGGGGGGCTGGACCCGCTGCTCTTTGCCGAGGCGGCCGCCGCCAATGGGCTGGATGATGATCCGTCGCATCACGCGCGCTTTCATGCGGCCTACCTGGAGCGGCTGGCGGTGGAGCTGGAAGTCGGCCGCCGGGGTGTGCGGGCCATGCCGGGCGTCATCGAACTGGTCGCGGCCGTACGGCAGCGCTGGACGACGCGCGGCGATGTGATGCCTGGACTGCTGACGGGCAACTACGCCGCGGCCGTGCCGCTGAAGCTCGCGGCCGTCGGCCTGGACCCGCGCTGGTTCGAGATTCAGGCCCTGGGCGATGAGGCTCCCAGTCGGCCGGATCTGGTGGCCTTGGCGCTGCGGCGCTACGAGCATCGGTTCGACGCCGCGATCGATCCCGCGGCCGTGGTCGTCATCGGCGATACGCCGCGCGACGTGCACTGCGCCAAGGCGCACGGCTGCGTGGCCTTCGGCGTGGCGACGGGACGGTACAGCGTCGCCGATCTGCTGGATGCGGGCGCGGACGCGGCGGTGGCGAATCTGGCCGACCCGGCCCCCCTGTGGCAGATGGTCGAGTTGCTGCTGACCGGCCGTGGCGCGTAATGACAAGCAGAACTAGAGCATTCCCAACGCACCCGTAGCGCGTTTGGCGCTTGTTAGGTTTGCGCC
>CAZUUQ010000099.1:0-9946 GCA_964622625.1 uncultured Phycisphaeraceae bacterium
ACTCGGCGCGTTCGGTGATCGTCGTCGGTCCCGAGCTCAAGCTGCACCAGTGCGGCCTGCCCAAGAAGATCGCCCTGGAACTGTTCCAGCCGTTCATCATCCGCAAGCTCAAGGAGCACGGGCTGGCCGACACGATCAAGAGCGCCAAGAAGATGCTCGAGCGCCGCGATCCGGAAGTCTGGGACATCCTCGACGAGGTGATCGATCACCATCCGGTTCTGCTCAACCGCGCGCCGACGTTGCACCGCATGGGCATCCAGGCGTTCGAGCCGGTGCTTGTCGAGGGCAACGCCATCCGTGTGCATCCGCTGGTGTGTTCGGGCTTCAATGCCGACTTCGACGGCGACACGATGTCGGTGCACCTGCCGCTGAGCATCGAGGCCCAGACCGAGGCCCATGTGCTGATGCTCAGCCCGCACAACATTTTCAGCCCCGCCAACGGCAGTCCGATCATCAGCCCGTCGCAGGACATCGTGCTGGGTGTGTACTACATCACGTCGATGCCTGAAAAGCCAGCGGATCCGACCAAGTGCAAGGCGTTCAAGGATGCGGCCGAGGCTCTGATGGCTTTCGATGCCCGCCACATCCACATGCATCAGCCGATCTGGGTCCGCTTCGACGCGGATCGCTACGGTGGTGTGATCGAGGAGCAGAAAGGCTTGGTCCAGAAGATGGCCGCCAATCGGCGGCTGCTGACGACCGTTGGCCGCATCATCTTCAACGACATCCTTGACCAGGGCATGCCCTTCTACAATTGCGCCCTGGGCAAGAAGGGCTGCGCCCGCGTCATTGACGACACTTATGCCGTTCGCGGCCGGGCCGCCACCATCGACCTGCTGGACCGCCTCAAGGAGATCGGCTTCAAACGCTCGACGCTCGCCGGCCTGTCCTTCGGCATCACCGACCTGCGCATTCCCGCGCAGAAGCAGCCCATCATCGACGCGACGCAGAAACGCGTGGATCGCGTGGAAAAGGCGTTCCACGCCGGCGCCATCACCCACCGCGAGCGCTACAACCAGTTGCTGGACCTGTGGACCCATTGCCGCGAACAGGTCACGGCCGAGTTGCTCAAGGAGCTGGAAAACGATCGGCGCGGCGAAGACGGTCAGTTGCTGCCCATCGCGGCCACCGAGGGCCGCCGCTACCTCAACCCCGTCTGGCTGATGAGCGATTCGGGCGCCCGCGGCAACGTCAGTCAGATTCAGCAGCTCGCGGGCATGCGCGGGCTGATGTCCAAGCCCTCGGGCGAGATCATTGAGACACCCATCCGTGCCAATGCCCGCGAGGGTCTGTCGGTGCTCGAGTACTTCAGCTCGACGCACGGCGCCCGCAAGGGCCTGGCCGACACCGCGCTCAAGACGGCCGACTCCGGCTACCTGACACGCAAGCTCGCCGACGTGGCCCAGAACGTCTTCATCAGCGAAGTGGACTGCGGCACCCGCAAGGGCGTACGCAAGCGGGCCATCTACAAAGGCGAAGAAATCGACGTGCCGCTGCGCGCCCAGATCGTGGCCCGCACCGCCCGCGAGACTATCCGCAATCCCATCACCGACGAGCTGATCGTCGAGGAGAACCAGGTCATCACCGAGGAGGCGGCCGCCAAGATCGAAGCCCTGGGCATCGACAGCGTGATGGTGCGCTCGGCTCTGACGTGCGAGTCACACAGCGGCATCTGCCGTGAGTGCTACGGCAACGATATGTCCACCGGCGACATGGTCGAAGAGGGTCTGGCCGTCGGCATCATCGGCGCCCAGTCGATCGGCGAACCGGGAACGCAGCTTACCATGCGGACGTTCCACACCGGCGGCATCGGCCACCGCACCCTGGTGGAGACCGATTACCGGGCGAACTACGGCGGTACGGTCGAACTGCGCGACGCCAACGAAGTGCCGGTGACCGACGAGGACGGCAACAGCGTGCTGGTGGCGCTGAAGCGCAACGGCGAAGTGGCCATCCTCGACCCCAAGGGCCGCGAGCTGGAGAAGTTCAAGATCGGCTACGGCTCGTACATCATGGTCAAGCCCGGTGAGCAGGTGAAGAAGGGCCAGATGCTGGTCAAGTGGGACCCGCACCGCACGCCGATCCTCGCTGAGAAGGCCGGTGGTGTCCGCTTTGAGGACATTGTCCTGGGCGAGACGGTGCGGCCGGAGTCCGAGGAGCGCGGCGGGCGCGGCAAGGAGAAGGGCAAGAGCGAGGCCCTGGTGGTCATCGAGCACAAGGGCGAGATGCACCCGCGGATTGTCATCGAAGACAAGGACGGCAAGATCCTCGACTTCCACTACCTGCCGGCCAAGGCCCGCATCGAGGTGAAGGAAGGCGAGCAGATCAGTGCCGGCCACATGCTCGCCCGCCAGCCGCGGGAAGTGTCCGGCTCATCGGACATCGTCGGCGGTCTGCCCCGCGTCACCGAGATCTTCGAGGCCCGCAAGCCGAAGGACCCGGCCGTGCTCGCGGAGATTTCCGGCACGGTCGAGCTGGTCAGCGACAAGCGCAAGGGCAAGATGACCATCATCGTGCGGTCGGAGGGCGGCCTGGAGAAGGACCACCACGTGCCGCAGGACCGGCATCTGCTGGTGCACACCGGCGACTATGTCAGTGCCGGCGACCCGCTGATCGACGGGCCGCTGATTCCCCACGACATCCTGCGCATCAAGGGCGAGGAGGCGCTGCAGAGCTACCTGCTCGACGAGGTGCAGAACGTCTACCGCGCCCAGGGCGTGACCATCAACGACAAGCACATTGAGATCATCCTGACGCAGATGCTGCGCAAGGTGCGCGTGGAAAACCCCGGTGACTCCAAGCTGCTGCCCAACGAAGTGGTCGACAAGTTCCGCTTCCGCGAGGCCAACGAGGAGCTGGCGAACATGGCCCGGGTCAAGGATCCGGGGGACACCGGCCTGCCGGCCGGAGCGCTGCTGACGCGCGGCGAGATCAAGGACGCCAACGCCCGCGCCGAGGCCGACGGCAAGCAGCCGGCCAAGGCCTCACGCCCCCGGCCGGCCACGGGCAAAACGCTGCTGCTGGGCATCACCAAGGCGAGCCTGCAGAGCGAGTCGTTCCTCTCGGGCGCATCGTTCCAGGAGACGACCAAGGTGCTGACCGAGGCGGCCCTGGCAGCCCGCAGCGACGACCTGGTGGGCCTGAAAGAGAACGTGCTGCTGGGCCACCTGATTCCCGCGGGCACGGGCTACAAGCCTTATGTCAGCGCCCGCGTGGTCAAGCTCGCCGAGCCGCCCGCCGCGGCCGCGCCCACCCGCGAGCAGGAGGTCGAGGAGGCCACCCAGCTTGCCGAACTGGCCGGCGCCCAGAGCCCCGAGGAGATCGAGACCACCGTCGGCGAATCCACTCTGGTGGCGCAACTGCTCGGCGAACTGGACAACGGCGTCGAGAAGAAGTGACAGCAGAAGCCCGCGGTGGGCAGACATCCGGACGCGATAACCCTCACGCCCAGGCATGACCATGCCTGGGCTTTGTCTTGACCGCCCCTGTAACACTCCGCATCCGTGGCGGGGCACCATCGAGGTCTTGCGTGTCCGGCCCGGCCGTATGTTTTTCCCTACAATCAACGGGCACAGACTGACCCCGAGTCACGTTCAAGGAATCCCATGTCCAATTCACCCGTGCCGCGCGTTCGACTCAATACTTCCCAGGGCTCCATCGTCATCGAGCTGTGGCCCGATGTGGCTCCAGGCCATGCGGAGAACTTCCTCAAGCTCACGAAGCAGGGCTTCTACGACGGACTGAGCTTTCACCGCATTCTGCCGGGCTTCGTGATCCAGGGCGGCTGCCCTCGCGGCGACGGCACTGGCGGGCCGGGCTGGAAGGTCAAGGCCGAGTTCAACGACCGCCCCCACGACAAGGGCGTACTCTCCATGGCCCGCAGCGCTGATCCCGACTCGGCCGGCTCGCAATTCTTCATCTGTCTGGGCCGCGAACACTGCCGGCACCTCGACGGCCAGTACACCGCCTTCGGCACGGTCGTCGAGGGTCTGGACGTGGTCGACAAGATCGCGGCCACACGTCTGTCCGACCCGCGCGCCGGCACGCCCGCCGATCCGCCGCGGATAGTCGATGCCGCGATCATCGCCGCCGCCTGAACACGCCTTGAGGCCACGCGGTCGCGGCTACTGCATCACCTTGCCGCCGTCGACCACGAGGTTCTGCCCGGTGATGGCCCCCGCGGCCGGCGAGAGCAGAAACAGCGTGGCGGGCGTGACGTGCTCGGGTTTGAGCAGGAACTTGAGGCTCTGGTCGTTGAGCAGCTCGCGCTGGTCGGCGGCACTGACATGCTCGCGCAACTGCTTGTCGGTCATGATCCAGCCGGGACTGAGCATGTTCACGCGGATGCCTTCGCGGCCCAGCTCGCGGGCCAGCGACCGGGTGAAGCCGAGAATGCCCGACTTCGAGGCGTTGTAGAGCGTGAACGGACTGAGGCCGAGCATGTAGTTCGTCGTGCCGATGTTCACGATGGCTTTGCCGTCGCCGCGACGCAGCAGGGGCAGCAGGACCTGGGTCAGAAAATAGAAGGGGCGCAGGTTGATCGCGATGAGGCGCTCGAAATCGTCCGGCGTCGCCTGCTCGAAGGTGATGCGCGGATCGATCGCGGCATTGTTGACCAGGTAGTCGAGCCGATCGGTGGCGGCGGCGACCTGGGCCGCGAACTTCCGCAACTGGTCCAGGTCAGCTAGGTCGCACTGGATGAACACAGCCTGCGGCCCCAGGGCCGCGGCGAGCGCTTCGCCCGCCTCGCGGCGCCGGCCGCAGAAGAAGACGCGCGCCCCCATGCCCGCCAGTGTTTGCACCAGGTGTTCGCCCAGGCCGTCGGTCCCGCCGGTCACCAGGGCGGTGCGGCCGGAGAAAACCCGCGGATCCAAGCCCCACGCATGTTCCATGTCGCCCATGATTCAGTCTCCGGCCGGGGAGTCTATCATGCGGCCATGACGCCGACGCGGCACGATGGCGATGTCACGATGTTCGATCCACCGCTCGAACTGCGCAAGCCGGGGCTGCTGATCACGGCCACCGACACGGGTGTGGGCAAGACAGTGGCCGCCTGCGCCATCGCGGCGGCGCTGCGCCGCGAGGATCCGTCGCGGGTGGTCGGCGTCAGCAAGCCGTTCGTCACCGGCTGCCGCCGCGATCGCGAGGGCCTGGTTGGCGAGGACACCGAGGCGCTGGCGCACTTTGCCGACTGCCGCCACCCTTTGGACGTAATCAGCCCCGTGCGTTTCGCCGCTCCCCTGGCGCCGGCGGTGGCGGCCGAGCAGGCGGGCCGCGATGTCGACCTCGAAGCCGTGCGGCGCAACCTGACGCTGATCGACAGCGACAGCGATCTGGTGCTGGTCGAGGGTGTGGGCGGCCTGCTGGTGCCACTGGCGCCGAAAGCAGGTCCGGCTCAACCGCTGGCGGCTTGGTGGACTGTGCTGGATCTGACTGTGGCGCTGGACTACCCCGTGCTCGTGGTGGCCCGCGCCGGTCTGGGCACGCTCAACCACACGGCGATGACGGTGCGGCTGCTGCGTGGCGCCGGATGTCGCATCGCGGGACTCATCATCAATGGCTACGAAGCGGATGCGGCCAGGACGCGCGACGAGTCGGTGGCGCTGAATCGCACGTGGCTGGCACGCTTCACGGGCGCAGTGGTGGCGGCGGTGCTGCCGCAATGCGGCGCTGTGGAGGTCAGCCCGCGCGACGGTCGGCTGCCCGATGCGCTGCTCGACGCGGCTGCGACGTGTGACTGGTCGAGTCTGGCGCGGCCGCCGCGGCGAAGATGAAGCATGTCACCGTGCTTCTCCGACCACGGGCGAGGCCGGCGGCCGGCGGCGGCGGCCGAAGATATCCTCCAACGTGCCCGACACGCCGGTGAGCATGCGCGTGTCGGTCTGCGGCTCATCGAGCGTACCGGTGACGTGCACGCTGAGCAGTTCGTCCTTGAAGACGTTGAACAGGTCGGACAGCGGACCGAGGTTCAGGCCTGCTGGGTTGCGGCTGTAGAGCTGCAGATCCAGGGCCTGATCGCTGTAGCGCATGCGGCCGCCGCCCACCATCTCGACGGTCGGGGCTTCGAGCGAGAACCGGTCGATATGGACGATGTCGCCTTCGACCAGGAAGCTCGCAGCCGCCCGGTCAAACTCTCGCGAGCCGGGGAAATTGAGGTTGACGATGTGCAGCAAAGCCATGGCCAGAGGTGTTCGCACCAGGTGGGCGTCGCGGACCCACAGCTCGCCGCGGCCGAGACGATCCTGCGACCGGCCGGGCACGCCTTGGACATCCAGCGAGGCCGACAGCAGGGCTGAGCCGCTGGCCCGCCGCAGCACCGGCCCGTCAACCGCTTCGTGGATCGCGTGGCGCTGCAGCCATCTCGCGTCCTCAGCGGGAGTAACGAAGGGGCCATAGGCCACGTCCTGAATGCTCGCCGCGAACCGATAGGCATGTTCATCCACCAGGCTCACCTGCCCATGTCCGGTCAGCACCCCGCCGTAGCATTGGCCCCGCAGGTTGTCGATGACCAGTGCGTCGTATGGCGGCGGGTTGGTGGCTTCGAGTTGCACCTGCTGGATGAGGCGGTCGGCGGCCCGCAGTTGCGGCGCGCTGAGACGCAGTTGCACGGAAGGAACCGTCTGGCCGGGCATGAGCGCGACATCCACGCTGAGGCGCCCGGTGATGTCGGTGATGGACACACCCGCCTGGGCCGTGGCATCCTGTAGGTCGATTGGCGCGTTGAAGGTGAGGATCGGTTCATCCACAGCCGCGGGGCGCCAGCGCAGCGTAGCCGCCTCGATGGTGTAACCGCCCGCCAGCTCCAGGCCGTCGAGCGCCCGCAGCACCCCTTCGGGCAGCACCGCCCGAGTGTCGGGCCCGATGCCGCCGGCCGTCACGTCGAAGCGCGTCTCAATCAGCGGGTCGTCACCGAAGCTCATCACCGCATCGGCCCGCAGTGAGCCCCCAGAAAGTCGAGCGCGCATGTCCTCGACGCGCACCCCGGACGGATCAATCAGCAGCGTGCCTTCCATCTGCGCCAAGGCGATCTCGTGGCCGCGGAGCACGAAGCGCAGGTCGGACGGCGTGATCGCCAGGCGGTAATCGGTCGGCTGCGTCGGCACGTCCCGAAGGTCGACGCGGGCGTCGAACGTGCCGCGCGGCCGGTGGACGGTGAACAGTTCGCGCAGACGCGGCAGGGCCGGGTGCTCCGGCGGCAACAGATCGAGCACCGGATCCTCGAAACGCAGCCGCGAGCACGCCAGCGTCAATGCCAGCCGCGGCTGCTGCCCCGGCCACTCGACCGTGCCCGACACGCGGATCGAACTGTCCTGATGCCCGCCGGTCACACCCAGGAGACTGACACCATCACGGTGGAGCGTCACCTGGCCGCCAAGTCCGGTGATGGTGTAGTCGCCCCCGTAGGGCTGAGCTGTCCCGTCGCGCATGGTGAAGTCCAGGCGGTAATCGATGCGGTCCTGGTCGTTGACGAACACCCGTCCGCCGCCTTCGAGTGTGCCGACCACGCGCAGGTCGCGCAGCCAGCGGTCCTGCGGCTCGCGCACCGACGCCAGCAGCAGTTCATCTACGACCAGATCCGCCACATCGACGTTCAGATCGACGTCGAGATTGCGGCCCACGCGCTCGTCGGGCGTCTGCACGCGGCCTTCGACGCGCACCATGGCGCCGCCCAGACCGTCGAGAACCGCGTCTTCGACCAGCGCGTCATCCGGCCCAATGGATACGCGACCCGAGCGCACGCGCAGGGGGTACGGCCAGTGGCGGAAGAGACCCTGTACACCCGTCAGATCGACATCGGTCACGGTCTGGTAGCGCTTGTCGTGACCGTATTCGCGCCGGACTTTGACCACGGCGTTGACTCGACCACCCAACGCGAAAGGCGCGGGCGCGCCGGCTTCTGGTTCGTCTGCGTCGGCGCGCGGGGACCGAATCAGGCCGCGGTCGATCAGCTCCTGCCATGCTGCGGCGTCGAGAAATGTCTCGCAGAGTTGCCGTTGCGAGGGCTTCATGGACGCGAAAAGTTCATCGTCGAGGGGGACATCGCGACAGATCACGTCGATGGCGACGGCTGCGCCGTCCTGAGGTGGGTTGATGGTGCCATTGGCCTCGATGAGTGCGCCGCTTGGCCCTTGGCCGGTGAATTGCTCGACGCGCAGCACCTGGCGATCGAAGGTCAGCAGGGCGTTGACGTTCGAAACGGGATAGGGAAACTTCGCGTATCGCCCCTTCACCTCGTGCAACTGCACGCGCCCCTCGTAGGCCAGCGCGCCGCCTGACTCGAAGCGGTTGAAGCTTACCTCCGCGTCAAATCGGCCGCTGGGGGTGAAGCGGTCAAACATCTTCTGGACCTGCGGCGGCATCGCGAAAAGATAGCGCGGCTGCTCGGGGATCGACCCGACGAGTTCCACGTCGAAATGGAATGGGGCCTGTTCGGGATCGAAGCCGAGGATGCGGCCGTTGATGCGGTAGTCGATCGCTTCGATTGAGCCGCGCAGGTCGGTGAGCGTGATCGTTTCCCCACGCAGCTCGAATGCGCCATGCACGTTGGTCATGCGGCTGGCGTATTCGCCGTAGGGCAGCGTCAGTTCGAAGTCGGTGACGGCCACGCGGCCGAAGAAACCGCCGTCCGGACGGGGGTCATAGCCGAAGGTCACGGGGGTGACCGTGCCGGTCGGCTCCAGGCGCTGCCACCACGTGCGGACACGTTGCGGCAGGACGTTGAGCAGGGGGCTCTGCGGGCCGAAACGTTCAAGTCTGCCCCGCGCCTGGAGCGTGCGGGTGTCGAACCAGCCCTCGAGGGTCGCTCCGACGGCATCGTCCGTGGAGTGATGTACCAGTGTGAGGGCGTATGTGCCCCGGCGCTGTGCGTCGAGCAGCAGATTGCCGGTCAGTTCGACGGCGTCGATCTCCTCGTATCGTCCGTTCAGCACCTGCCCGAATATCGTCGTGGCGCGACCCAGGTAAATCTCGGGAAGGTCATGTGTCTTCGAGTCGTCACGCCGTAGCTGGGCCATGAGCAACTGAAAATTGAACTGCCCTTGATCCAGGTGCTCGACCAGGCGCAGTGTCGGATTGACGAACGTGACCACTGTGGGCCGCACCCGCAGACGCAACAGCGCCTTGGGATCGTGGGCGATAACGATTTCGTCGGCCTTAAAGATGGTGTCGGCTTCATGATCGGCCGGCATGCCGGCCACGCGCAGACGGAAGCCTGTGAGCCGGATCGGTCCGCGGAGCGAAGCCTGGGCCGCGTCGATCTCGACGCGCCCGCCCAGCGACGGCCCCAGCATCAACTCAAAGACACGGGCCAGCCGCCCTGAATCGCTGACATACCACCATCCGCCGATCACAAGCCCCGTCGTCAGGAGGGCGATGAGCAGAAGCATCCGGCGGATACGCCGCCACCGTGAAGCGGCAGGGAATCGCACGGATGCGCCATCCTGTTCCTGATTGACCGGCAAACTCAGCTCTCCGATGATCGGATCACGGCGATGGCGGTGAGCACCTGCGAATTGTACCCTGACACTTTTGCCGCCGACCGGACGCCGAAGTCCGCGAACAGGAGCGACCCATGACCGACAAGCCCACCATCACATACGACGATTTCGCGAAGCTCGATCTTCGCGTGGCCACCATCACCGCCGCCGAGCCGCACCCCAATGCCGATCGGCTCGTCAAGCTGCAGATCGATCTGGGCCGTGAAATGCGCCAGATCTGTGCTGGCATCCGTCAGTACTACGATCCGGCCGCGCTGGTCGGCCGACAGATCGTGGTCCTGGCCAACCTGCAGCCACGAACGATCCGCGGCGAGGCGTCCAACGGCATGCTTCTGGCCGCCAGTGTCAGCGATCCGGCCGCAACGGAACCGGAACATGGCCAGAACGTCAGTGACGTGATCCTGTTGGCATTGGATCGACCGGCGCCGGCCGGCAGCACGATCGGCTAG
>CAZUUQ010000100.1:0-9836 GCA_964622625.1 uncultured Phycisphaeraceae bacterium
AGAACATCGCCGACTTCGGCGCGTTCATCGACCTGGGCGGCATCGACGGCCTGCTTCACATCACGGATATGAGCTGGGGCCGCATCAACCATCCGTCGGAGATGGTGAACATCGACCAGGAGATCGAGGTCCGGGTGCTGAATATCGACCGCGACAAGGAGAAGATCGCCCTGGGCCTGAAGCAGAAGGAAGACTCGCCCTGGGAGGATGTGGAGCGTAAATACCCGGTCAACACCCGCGTGAAGGGCGTGGTGACGAACATCGTGTCCTACGGCTCATTTGTGAAACTGGAGGACGGCGTCGAGGGCCTGGTGCACATTTCCGAGATGAGCTGGACGCGGCGGATCAACCATCCGTCGGAGGTGGTGTCCGTCGGCGAAGAGGTCGAGGTCGTCGTCCTGGACATCAACAAGGACAAGCAGGAGATCTCGCTGGGTCTGAAGCAGACGGAAGTGAATCCGTGGGAGCTGATGACCGAGAAGTACCCGCCCGGCACGGTGATCGAGGGCAAGGTGCGGAACCTGACCAGTTACGGCGCGTTCGTGGAAATCGAGCCGGGCATTGACGGCCTGCTGCACGTTTCGGACCTGAGCTGGACCAAGAAGCTGACGCACCCCAATGAAGTGCTGTCAAAGGGCGACACGATCAGGTGCGTGGTGCTCGAGGTGGATCGCGCCAAGCAGCGCATCAGTCTGGGTCTCAAGCAGTTGAGCGAGGATCCGTGGCTGGAGGCGATCCCGACGCACTATCAGCCGGGCATGATTGTGCAGGGAAAGGTGACGAAGATCACGAACTTCGGTGTGTTCGTGGAACTGGAAGACGATCTGGAAGGCCTGCTGCACATCTCCGAACTGGCGGATCACAAGGTCGAGAACCCGCAGGAAGTGGTCAAGCAGGGGCAGGAGCTGGAAGTCAAGATTCTGCGCGTGGACGTGGAGGATCGGAAGATCGGTCTGTCGCTCAAGCGTGCGCAGTGGACGGCCGAGGCCGACGAGCCGGCGGGCGGCGGACGGCGGGCGGCGCAGAACCTCGGCGGCGGCCTGGGCGACGGCCTGGGGACGGACAAGATCACGTTCGGACCGGCGGGCACGTCGGAGTAGAAAGGCACTCGTGTCGCGGCTCCCGCGTGCCTTTTGCGGCGCGGGGTCGCGGACTGCGCTGCTACATGCCCACGGGGCGGGCGCCGTCGGCGGGGCGGGTGACGAAGACGGCCGGCTCGATGCCGGTCTTTTCGAGGTAGACGGTGTAGAGGCGGCGGGTGACGGCTTCGATCTTGTCGGCCCGCACGAGGCTGACGGTGCAGCCGCCGAAGCCCCCGCCGGTCATGCGGCTGCCGTAGACCCCGCCCCGCGGGCCGATGTCCGCGGCGATGTCCACGAGCAGGTCCAGTTCATCGCAGCTGACCTCGAAAGCGTCACGCAGCGTGACGTGGCTGTCGTACATCAGTCGGCCGAAGCCTTCGAAGTCGCCGGCCTCCAGCAGTTCGGCCGCCCGCTGTGTGCGGTCGATCTCGCTGATGACGTGGTAGGCGCGGCGGAAGACGATGGGGTCGAGCGTGGGCTTGGCCTTGATCAGCCGAGTCATGTCCGTGTCACGCAAGGACGCGATGCCCAGGGCCGCAGCCGCCTGCTCGCACTGGGCGCGGCGCTGGGCATATTCCCCCCCGGTCAGCGCATGCTCGACGCGGGTATCGACGATCAGCACAGCCACCGAGGGATCGGCCAGCGGCACCAGGCGCGTCTCGCGCGAACGACAATCGAGCAGCAGGGCGTGGCCGGCCTGGCCCATGACGCTGATGAACTGGTCCATGATGCCGCACGGCACGCCGGCGAACCTGTGCTCCGCCTCCTGGCACAGCAGGGCCTTGGCGCGTGGATCAAGCCGGTGGTCGAAGAGCTGCTCCAGCATGGTGGCCGCGGCGACTTCGAGGGCCGCCGAGCTGGACAGGCCGCTGCCGACGGGAACCTGCGAGTCGATCACGGCATCGAATCCGCCAATGCGATGCCCGCCGGCGACGAACCCGGCCGCGACGCCGCGGACGTAATTGGCCCACGCCGGCTCGCCCGGTTCGAGGCCGGGGCCGACGGTGAAGGCGGCCGGCTCGTCCATCTGGACGCTGACCGCATGGGCGTGTGGGTCACCGGCCGCCGCGGGGGCCGCCACGATCACCGTCTGGCGGTCCAGGGCCATGGGCAGGACGAAACCGTCGTTGTAGTCGACGTGTTCGCCGATGAGGTTGACGCGGCCGGGTGCGGCCACGGCGACAGTGGGGGGGCGGTCGAAATGCTCAAGGAACCGTCGTACCGCACGGGCCACCTGCTCGGACACACTGAGCAACGGTTGCTGGTTCATGGAAACTCCGCTGGAGCCGACGCACGAGGCCCGGGCCCAAGGCCGGGCGGGCGATGATACCGCCTGGGGCAAGCCGCGGCGACGTAGCGGCGCCTGTTGCTCCGCATGGCGGTGACCGATACACTCGGCCCCCGAATGCGGGCGAACGGTGCGGTTAACCGTGGCCGAACGTCCGCCAGGTTGACATCGAGTCCAGCGAGCCGCCATTGCCGTGCGATTTCAACTGATCGACCGCGAGATCGAACGCAGTGCCGAGCGGATCGTGGCTCTCAAGACGGTGACGCTGGCCGAGGAGTACCTGGCCGACCATTTCCCCGGCTTTGCCGTGCTGCCGGGGGTGCTGATGCTCGAGGCGATGGTGCAGGCGGGGCGGCGGCTGGTGGGCGAGGATCGGCACTGGATTCTGGCGGAGGTCCGCAACGTCCGCTACGGCCAGATGGTGCGGCCGGGCCAGAGCCTGCGGGTGAGCGTGGATGTCCGCAAACGGCACGACGACGCGGCCGAAGGCGTCGAGTTCCAGGGCATCGGCGAGGTGGACGGCCAGACGGCGGTGCAGGGGCGGTTCACGCTGCGGCCGCTGACTTGAAATCAAAGACAATGGCTGGCGGACAAGCCGCTTGCCCAGCAACGGAGCAGGCTCCATGCCCATGACCCAGGATGAAGTGCTCGGCAAGGTGCAGCAGGTGCTCGTGGACGCCCTCGGCGTCGACGACGACGAGGTGACGCTCGAAGCCACGCTCGTCGATGACCTCGGCGCCGAATCGATCGACTTTCTCGACATCGTGTTCCGCCTTGAGAAGGCCTTCGGCATCAAGATCGACCAGAACGAACTGTTTCCCGAAGCGCTGCTCAACGATCCGCAATACGTGCAGGGCGGCAAGGTGACTGACGCCGGTCTCAGCGAGCTGAAGAAGCGCCTGCCGCACCTGGATTTCAGTGAATTCGAGCAGTCGCGCGACGTGAGCGGGTTTTCCAGCCTGTTCACCGTCGAGGCGATCGTGAAGTTCGTGGCCGACAAGCTCAAGGCCCAGCAGGCGTAGCGTTCGGCCGCGTCACGTCCCCGCATCTCAGCACCCCGCAGCAAGTGGCCGCCTCATGCGCTGGCTCTGGATCGACCGCATCGTTGCCCTTGACCGCGCCCGCCGCTGCGTGACGGTCAAGAACGTCAGCCTCGCCGAAGAGGTGCTGCACGATCATTTTGCGGCCGATGCGCGGCGTCCGGCCGCGCCGGTCCTGCCCAACACGCTGGTGATCGAAGGTATGGCCCAGACGGCCGGCATCCTCGTCGGCCACGCCCGCGACTTTCGGGAAAAAGTCATCCTGGCCAAGATCGGCAGTGCGGTGTTTCACGCTCCAGCCCTGCCGGGCTACTGCCTGCGATTCACGGCGGACATGGAGCGCATCGACGACAGCGGCGCCGCGACGCGGGGCATCGTCGAACGCATTGATCCTGCCGATCCGACAGCGTCGCCGCTGCGGCTGGCCGAGATCGAGCTGATGTTCAGCCACATCGACAACAACCGCGCCGGCCTGGCCTTTCCGGAGCATAATTTCGTCTTCACCGGCCAGCTCATGGACCTGCTGCGGCAAAGCGGCCTGCAGTCGCCACGCTGAGCGACGCCTGTTGGATCGCGCGTTCCGAACCACCGGCCCCGGTGGGTTGGCGTGTCCGTTATGCTGTGCCCCGGCGTGATGCGATCACGCGCGGAGCGTGCCATGGGCGACCGCATACCCCGTCTGCTGCGACTGATCGCGCTGCTCCAAAGCGGCCGGGCCCGCACCGCGCACGACATGATGGCCGAGCTGAACGTCAGTCGGCGGACGCTCTTCCGCGACCTGAACGTGCTGCGCGAGGCGGGCATACCCTACTACCACGATCCGCAGGCCGGCTACCGCATCGCCCGCAGCTTCTACCTGCCACCGATCAGCCTGACGATTCCCGAAACGCTGGGTCTGCTGCTGCTGGCGCAGACCGCGCGCTCACTGCGTCGCGGCCGCAGCCGTGCCGCCACGCTGTCGGCCGTCAACAAGCTCATCGCGGCCGTGCCCGAGCCGATCCGCCTGGCCTGCACGGAGATGATGCACAGCGTCCACGTCAATCCCCACCCCCAGGCGGCCTCCAGCGACGAGGAGCGTTGTCGCTTCGAGCTTCAGAAGCTCATCGACGAGGGCCGCGCGTGCCGCATTGTCTACCGCAGCCTGTTCGAGGGTGACACCATCGAGACCGATCTGGAGCCTTACGCCCTGCACTTTGCCGGCACGGCCTGGTACGTCATCGGCCGCAGCAGTCTGCACCGGCAGGTGCGCACCTTCAAGCTCGCCCGCGTCGGCGATGTGGCCGGGCTTGACCGTTACTTCACACGGCCGGCGTCGTTCTCCGTGGCTGACCACCTGGACGGCGCCTGGCGGCTGATCCCGGAAGGGCGGCGGCAGCAGGTGGAGCTGGAGTTCACCGCGATGGTGGCCGTCAATGTCAGTGAGACGCTCTGGCATCCGAGCCAGGAGTCGAAGATGCTGCCCGACGGGCGGTGCGTGATGCGCTTCGAGGTCAACGGCCTGCGTGAGATCGCCTGGTGGACCTGCGGCTACGGGGACCAGGTACTCGTCCGCAAGCCGGCCGCCCTGCGGCAACGCGTACGGGAAATCCACGCGTCGGCCCTGGCGCGCTACGGCGGCAACGGGCGGGGATGACGCGGCAGCAGGCAGTCACGATAAAAGTCTGCGCAGGGCAGTGAGGGTTTGATCGAGAGGGCCGGTGACGTCGAGGGGGCGGATGTGCGGCTCGGTCGCGGGGGCCGGAGGTTCGAGCGTTTCGAGCTGGCTGTCGAGCATGCCGGGCTTCATGAAGTGGCCGGGACGCTGTTCGAGGCGGCGGAACAGCACGGCCGGGTCGGCGGTGAGGTATACGACGCGGATGGCGGGGCGGTCGAGGCCCAGGCGATCGCGGTAAGCGCGCTTGAGGGCCGAGCAGGTGATGACCAGCGACGGGTCGGCGATTGGGTCGGTGTGCAAAGCGGCATCCATGTGCTCACGGACTTTGTCGAGCCAGGGGACGCGGTCGGCATCGGTCAGCGGGATGCCTTGCGACATCTTCGCGACGTTGGCCGGCGGGTGAAGCTCGTCGCCGTCCACGAAGTGGCAGCCCAGTTGGGCGGCAAGCTGCCGGCCGAGCGTGGTCTTGCCGCTGCCGCAGACACCCATGAGCAGGATGACGCGCGGGCGCTCAGGCATGATCGTCGTGACCAGCGTGACCGGGGAACTCGGATGCGCCATCGGCTTCGGGGCGGCCGAAGATCATGCGTCCGGCCGAGGTCTGAATGGTGCTGGTGACGGTGATGGCGACGCTGCTGCCAATGAGTGTGCGGCCATTCTCGACCACGACCATGGTGCCATCGTCGAGGTAGCCGACGCCCTGTCCGGGTGCTTCGCCGGGCTTGATGAGGCGGACGTGCATAATCTGCCCGGGGATGGCGGCCGGCCGCATGGCCTGGGCCAGGTCGTTGAGGTTGATCACGTCGATGCCGCGGACGCCGGCGATCTGGGTGAGGTTGAAGTCGCTGGTCATGAGCCTTGCCTTCGTTGCGGCTGCGAGGGCCAGGAGCTTCTGATCGACCCCGGCCGCCTGAAGGGACGGGTCGGCGGCGGTCTGGTCGTCTTCATGCTGCATTGCGACGTCGATGATGTTGTTTTTCTGGAGTTTCTGGAGCACATCGAGACCGCGCCGGCCGCGGGCGCGTCGGAGCTTGTCGCCCGAATCAGCCAGCGTCTGCAATTCGTCGAGCACAAAGCGGGGGACGATCAGCGTGCCCTGAAGGATGCGCGTGGCGACGATGTCGAGGATGCGGCCGTCGATGAGAATGCTGGTGTCCAGGAGCGTGGGCCGCGTGCCGCGGATCTGCTTGGCGAACTCGACGTAGGGGATGACCAGTCGGAAGTCGTCCTTGGTCTGAAGCACCAGTGAGATGGCGATGTAGCAGGTGACCAGGCCGATGAAGACCTTGGCGCCTTCGAGCAGCACTTCAAGGGCGCGCTGAAAGGCGGGGTCGGTTCGTCCGGTGACGACGCGGATGAGATCCACCGGATACGAAAGCGCCCAGGCGGCGATCAGGCCGGCAATCAGTCCGAGGAACACGCCGGAGATGGCCGAGAGCTTCTTGTGGGGCGTGAGCACGTCGACGGCGATGACCACCAGGGCCAGGCCGATGGTCGCCAGGCCGATGACGATGACCTGATGCAGTTGCACGCTTCCTTCGGTCTGGAAGGTGAGGGCGTAGAGCATGGCGACGGCGGTGGTGAGAACGAGAAATGCGCCGCGGAGGATGGCGAGGATCATGGCGGACCTCCCAGACATAGCGGGACGACAGCTCGGATGTGCAAACGAGGGGGATGCCATCCCGCAACCATGAGCATACGCCGCCCGGACAGGCTGTGCACGAGCCGCTTTTACGGTGTCGCCGCGATCGCTTCGAGCACCGCGTCGTGGATGGCGCCATTGGTGGCGACGATGCCGCGGTTTTGCTCGAACGTTCTGCCTCGCGCGAAATCCAGCGGCTTGCCGTCGATGTCGCTGACGCGGCCGCCGGCCTCTTCGACCACGAGCATGCCGGCCGCGTGGTCCCAGATCTTCTCGCGGTAGTCGACACGTGTGGGCATGCGCAGGTATATCTGCGCGTCGCCGCGGGCGACGGCCGCGTACTTGCACTGGCTGTCCATGCGCAGCGGCGGTTGCGTGATGCCCAGGCAACGGGCGATATGGGCCGACTGGTCCTGGTCGGAATGACCCGACTCGACCGACTCGCAGAAACGGGCGGCTGCGGGGTCAGCCACATTGCTGACGCGGATCATCCTGCCTTCGCAGGTGTCGCCTTCCAGCGGCATCATGCGCGTGCCCTGACCGCGGACGGCTGTCATCAATACGCCGGCTCCGTGACAGCGGGGCAGGTTCGGACAGCCCAGCATGCCCAGCACCACCTGGCCGCGTTCGATCAAGGCCAGGGCGACGGCGTATTGCTCGGCCCGCAGGAAACCCTTGGTGCCGTCGATCGGATCGAGCGTCCAGTAGCGGTCGGCATCGGCTGCGTGAGCGCCGCGATCGATCCAGTCGAGTACCTGCGCCGCCGTGACGTCGCGCTGCAAGCCGGCGGCAGCGTGCCTGGTCACCAGCTCCGCGACGTGCTGCTGATCCGCCTGGCGAAGCTGACCGGTTCCCTCTTCGCCGACCACGGGGTCGCTCGGAAAGGCGGCTTCGAGCATGGCGCAGACGACGGCCTGGGAGGCAAAGTCGGCCACCGTCACCGGGCTGCGGTCTTTCTTGTCCAGCGTGCGGGCGTTCACGAGGTCGCGCTGCACCGCCTGGCAGACGGCGGCGGCGGCTCGGACGGCCTGGACGGCGGCATGCAATTCAGCAGTCCGGGAAACCGACATAGGCAAGGCTCCTACGGCTGGAACAGGGCGGGCCATGATAGCGGCAAGGTCAACGACAGCCACCTTTGAGGATTGATCGGTGGTCAGCGGTACGGGATCAAGAGCGTCACGGGCAAGGCATGACCAACCGCTGCATCGCATGCGGCGCGGCTTTTCATCGTAAGCTGTTCACTTACAGCACTTAGCGTAAGCGGTGGGGGTGGGATTCGAACCCACGGTCCGCACGAGGCGGACGGCGGTTTTCAAGACCGCTGCCTTCAGCCACTCGGCCACCCCACCGGTTGCGGCCACTGCCAGCCGTGTGCCCGGGGCCAGCTATTCTACGGCAAAGGCGATCAGCCTGATCGGGGGACCACGGGCAGGGCCATGTCGGCAAGCCATTGGCCGCGTCAGGACAAGTCAGCCTGCCCGTTGAGGGATGCATTCACGCTTTTTGCGGGTGACCCGGCGTTATAGGCGGCTATCGGCTGTCTGGCACCGCAGAGTTTGACATGTCAAGCAGTTGGGTTAAAATGATGCGTCTGCCTTATACGCGGCAGACACCCCCCTGCCCGGCACGCATCGTGGGGCAGCCCGCGCTGCATGCAAGCCAGTTTTGCACACGCACCACTGGGATGCCCAAGACTTGACAGCCGCGTGCAAGGGGCTATATTGCTCGGCCCGATGCCGCTGGACCAACTCGCCGGGAGCAGTCCCGCGGGTGGGTCGAGATAACGGCAGACGCCGGTGAAAGCCGGTCTGAACAGTAGTTCTTTGACAAGTGGATATGTAGCGAATCTTGCTTTTTTTGCTCGTGATTCATCGAGAAAAAAAGTAGTGTCCTGAGGGGCTTGCCCTGTCCGGGTCAACTGCGGCTTATATGAGCGTGGTGGATGCGGATGGGGTTGCCGGGCTTATATCGTTGCCCGGCAGGTAATGTGACCGCGGCCGGACTGTATGTCGGTCCGAGGTCGACATGATCAAGCCAACAAGGGCACGTGGTGGATGTCTTGGCGTCAGAAGGCGATGAAGGACGTGGGAACCTGCGATAAGCCCAAGGGAGCCGGTAACCAGGCGTTGATCTTGGGATTTCCGAATGGGGCAACCCATCCGCACTTGTGCGGTTATCCATACCTGAATGCATAGGGTATGGAGGCGAACCCGGAGAACTGAAACATCTTAGTACCCGGTGGAAAAGAAAGAAACCTCGATTCCGTCAGTAGCGGCGAGCGAACGCGGAATAGCCCAAACCGCCCTTCGGGGCGGGGTTGCGGGCGCCGACACGGATGCGTGATTGATTGGTGAATCGGTTGGAATGCCGAACCAGAGAAGGTGAAAGTCCTGTAGTCCTGAGAAAGCGCAACCCAGGCGTACCAGAGTAGCGCGGAGCTCGTGAAACTCCGTGTGAAGCTGGGGGGCCCACCCCCCAAGGCTAAATACTCCCTGACGACCGATAGCGAATCAGTAGGGTGATTGAATGATGAAAAGCTCCCCGATAAGGGAAGTTAAAAGTACCTGAAACCACGTGCCTACAAGCGGTCGGAGTCCATCTTCGGATGGATGACGGCGTGCCTTTTGCATAATGAGCCGGCGAGTTAATCTCTGTGGCAAGGTTAAGCCATACCCTGGCGTAGCCGTAGCGAAAGCGAGTCTTAAATGGGCGCCAAGTCGCAGGGATTAGACGCGAAACCGAGTGATCTACCCATGGCCAGGCTGAAGGGAGGGTAAAACCTCCTGAAGGGCCGAACCCGTTGTCGTTGAAAAGACATGGGATGAGCTGTGGGGAGGAGTAAAAGTCTAATCAAACTCGGAGATATCTCGTTCTCCTCGAAATAGCTTTAGGGCTAGCCTCACGTGACAGCTTGCGGGGGTAGAGCTACTGGATGGATTTGGGGGGCTTACCGCCTGCCCGTTCCAACCAAACTCCGAATACCGTAAGCCTTTGTCGTGGGAGTCAGACTGCGGGGGATAATCTTCGTGGTCAAAAGGGAAACAACCCGGACCGCCAGCTAAGGTCCCTGATTGCACCTCAGTTCTTAAGGAAGTCAGATTGCCGTGACAGCCAGGATGTTGGCTTAGAA
>CAZUUQ010000101.1:0-9751 GCA_964622625.1 uncultured Phycisphaeraceae bacterium
ATCCGGCCCTGAAGGGGCCGGCTTGGGGGGAAGTGGGGGGCGTGGGTGCGGGGAGATTCACACATTGTCGGAGCGATGGCGGCGTCGCACGGGAAGGCCCAGGCATGGCGATGCCTGGGCTTGGGGGTTGCGGCCATGTCTCTTGAGAAGCGGTCTGGGGTCTAAGGTCCGGGGTCTGGTGTGAAGAGTCGGTCCTTGGCGAGGCAGTCGGCGAGGTTGCGGTAGGCGGCGGCGAGGTGGTCGCGGGTGGGTTGGGGGGTGACGGCGGCGAGGATGCGGCGGGCGAGGGGGCCTTGGGTGAGGATCACGTCGAGGGCCGGCTCGAAAGGCTCGAGGGCGCCGGGGCGCTGCTGCCGCACGCGGGCTGCGAGGCGCGTCCAGACCTCGCCGGCGGTGATGCCCTGCGCATCGGCAAGGCCGAGGGCGCGCAGGTAGGCGTCGCCGTGGACGACGGCTGCGTCGGCGTCGCGGATGGTCGCGTCGAGGACGGCGACGAGGGCGTCGGTGGGCATGGCCTGCTGACGGGCGAGGGGGCTGAGGGTTTCGTCGGCCAGCAGCCTGAGGGTTTCGACGACGAGGGCGGCGACGGCGAGGTCGGCGGCGGGTGTTTCCTGGACGTCGAGCAGGCGGATTTCGATGGTGCTGCGCTGGAAGCGTGCGATGGCGCCGCGGGCGTTGAGCCACTCGTCGCGGAGGATGGCGTCGGGATCGAGGGGCGCGATGTCGGCGTACATGCGCTGGAGGATGTCGCGGTGGTATTGGGCGATGGTGAAGACCGGCTCGGGTATGACGTCGCCGGCGACGGCGGGGACGCGGGCGCAGTTGCGGCGGTAGTGGTGCAGGCGGGTGTCCAGCAGTCCGGTGGTGCGGCCGTCGGCGATGGGCGAACTGGCGGCGAGCGCGGGCAGCAGGGGCAGCAGCAGGCGGATGGCGGCGTGCAGTCGGCCGAACTCTTCGTCGCCGGCGAAGGGGAGGTTGATGTGCGTGCTCTGGAGGTTCGACCAGCCGTGGCCGCGGCAGTCGAAGATGCGGTCGAATCGGGCGTAGATGTCGGCGTCCTGCTTCTGCCACAGGCGCGTCTGGGTGTGCGGGTCCATCCAGGGGTGCATGGCGGTGGGCATGAGGCGGGCGCCCATGCGATGCAGATGGTCGTTCAGCCGCCGCACGTGACGGTTGAAGGCTTCGGCCAGGCCGACCAGCGAGCGCGCGGGCTCGGCGGTTTTCAGTTCGACGACGTGCAGGGCCAGCTCGTTGGACCAGCCCACGTCGGCGAAGGCGATGTCGGCGACGGGTCGGCCGGCCTCGGCGGCGAGCAGGCGGTCGCAGGCGGGCAGCACATCGAGCGTCGCCGCGTCGACGAGCATGTATTCCAGTTCGATGCCGACGACGTCAAACAGGTGATGTACGGGCTGCGGGTTCACGCGCGGCGGCCGCCTCTCGCTGCTGCTCGATGCGTCGGGCGAAGCTGGCCATGATGCGGTCGTAGAGACCGTCCTTGAGCACGGCATCCTCGCCGCCGGAATCGAGGCTGGGATTGTCGTTGACTTCAATCACGTAAGGCTTGCCGTCGATCTCCTTGATGTCCACGCCGTAGAGTCCGTCGCCGATCAGCGCCGCCGCGCGCACGGCCGTGCGGACCACCCGCGCCGGCGCGTCCTCGACGGCGAACGTCGTGGTCTTGCCCTCGACCCGCTGGCCGTTCTGCCCGTGCTTGGTGATCTGCCAGTGGCGGTGGGCCATGTGGTATTTGCAGACGTAGAGGGGCTGGCCGTCGATCAGTCCCACGCGCCAGTCGAAGGGGGTGGGGATGAACGGCTGGGCGACGACCATTTCGGAGTCTTCGAGCAGGGCCTCGATTTTCCGCTGGTATTCCTCGGCGTTGTGGGCCAGGCTGACGCCGACGGAGAAGGCGCTGTCGGGCTGCTTGAGGACGATGGGGAAGCCGAGTTCGGCCGGGGCCAGGGCGACATTGTCGCGGTGGATGATGAGGGTGCGCGGCACGGGCACCTTCGCCAGGGTGAGGCGTTCGGCGAGGTAGACCTTGTTGGTGCATCGTGCGATGGAGACCGGGTCGTCGATGACGACCAGGCCCTCGGCGGCGGCTCGTCGGGCGAAGCGGTAGGTGTAGTGGTTGACGTACGTGGTGGTGCGGATGAACAGCGCGTCGAACTCGCCGACGTGTCCGAAGTCGTCGCGTGTGATCATTTCGACGCCGAAGCCCTGCCGCTCGGCGGCGCGGACGAACTTGCGCAGGGCGGGCTCGTCGGACGGCGGCATGTCGTCCTCCGGATCGATCAGGATCGCCAGGTCGTAGCGTGACCGCGGCTCGACGGGGCCGGTCCACTGCTTGCGGCTGAAATAGCTCTCGGCCGCGGCGATGACGTCCGGATGGTGGGCGTCGGGCACTTCGCTGGCGGGAATGGGGCGCACGGCCTGGAGCACCCACTTGCCGCGCCTCTGGGCGAACTGGGCGCGCAGCAGGGGACTGCGGAAAAGCCCGAACAGCCGCAGGCCAAGCTGCCGATCGCGCTTCGCCAGCGTGCGGCCGAAGTAGATGCTCAGCGTGAACTGCGGGCCGGGCACGCGGTGCAGGCTGCGCTGAATGAGTCGATCGAGGTCGTCGGCGATCGCCCGCACGAGCGAGGCGGACTTCATGTCCTGTATGGTGACCACATCGGGCGTGGGCTTGTGGCCGCGGGCCTCGGCCAGCAGCGACACATAGTAGCCCAGGCTCTGGTAGGCGTAGGACGGGCAGAGGTTGAAAAGCCGCGTGCCGCGCTGCGTCGAGAACAGCGGATCGGTGAGGTACCGGCGGGCCGCGACCACCTCGACGCCCGGCACGTGGATGGGCCAGCGAGCCGGATTGTCCACGACGATCAGCACGCGCATCGTTCAGGCTCCCTTCGGCTTTGCGGCCGCGTTCCCGGTCGAATCGCCGGGCGACGGGCGGGCCGGCTCGTCGGACGGCTCGATGACCAGCATCAGCGCATCGTAGGTCACGATGCCCAGCAGCACCGAATCGATCAGGCGGTCGATGCCCACGGTGTAATGGTGGCTGGCGGGGTACGGATCATGGCGGTAGGGGTCGGCCACCATGACCAGCCCCCGCTCCAGGTCCATGCCGTGCACCACCACGAAGTGTCCGACCGGATGGCCGGCGACGTCGTCGGGCACGTTGTCATGCGGCCGCTCACGCATGGTGCGATACAGCCACGTCGAGCTGAGGCCGGTGATGATCGGCCGACCGGCCGCGATGTGCCCGGCGATCAGGTCGGCCGTCAGATCCTCCATGAACACCTGGCCGCCGCGATCCAGGAAATCCAGATACGTCCGCGTGGCCAGTTTCCGCTTGGGATGCCGTCGCACGCGGAGCTGCGTCCGCAGCCGATCGGCCAGCGGCGGCGCGCCCGGCTCGAACCATGTCGGATCAAAGAGCTGGAGGTTGCACGTGTAGATGGCCGCGCTGTAGCCGCGCCCCAGAGCGTGCACCGCGAGGCACGACGCCAGCGTCCCGCCTTCGTCCAGATGGGCCACCTGGGCGATCACGTCCGACAGTGAGATGTCGTCGCGGTAGTAGCGATACACCGCATGCAGACACGATGGGCCGCAGGTGGTGTCGTCAGGCTGAGGGGTGATGGTGAGGGCGAGTGGTTTTTTCATACACGTCGGCCGGTAAGCCCGACATCCAGGCGGCCGGGGATGCGGCAGGCAGGTGGGCCATTATCCAATCCGGCCGCGCAAGAGCCAATGCGTCAGCCCGGGGGCGTTTGCGATGTCTGAAAAGTGGATGGACCGGCGCGGTCACGCGCGGCCGCGGGTCGGCGCGGCGCTGCGGCGGAAGCGCAGCAGTCCGACCAGCAGCACGGCGGCGGTGACGGCGGCGGCGTTGAGCAGCCAGTCATGCAGGTCCACCGTGCGGCCGGGCACCAGGCCCTGATGCAGTTCCTCGCCGGCGGCCAGCAGCAGGCCGATCGGCCACGCCAGCCACCACCAGCGGTGAAGGCCCAACGTCAGCAGACAGCCGACCAGATTCCAGACCACCAGGTGGGCAGCCATGTGCAGCGTGCGATCGCTGATCCACGGCAGGTTGAAAGGCTGAGCGGCCACGGGAGCGGCCGCCACCAGAGCGATAAGGATCCCCGCCACCGCAAGCAGCGGACTCAGGCGCGGCCAGGCGGACGCGAGCCCGGTGTCACGCAGCGTCAGACGTCGCAGTTGCAGCACGATCGCGGACATGAAGTCGATGGTACCGGTCCGCGTCGCCGCCACCAAGGTCAAAATGGCGCGATTTTGGGCAAATCACGCCCTTTCGGGGTTTCATCACCCGCACGCAGCCGTCCTGACGTGAGCCTGGACAAAGCGGGCGGTTTGCGCAGCCGCTTTTGCCCGCGGGGTGGTGCGGCGGTATCCTGCCGCGTTTTCCGTTCGATTTTCCCGGCGATCGGCGCGGCTGACGGCGGGACGGACGGATGCGGAGGCATGGCGGCGTGCAGGAAGCCATTGACAAGGCGGCGGCGCTGGTCGAGGCGCACCAGTACATCCGCGGCTTCCAGGGCAAGACGGTGGTGGTCAAGATCGGCGGATCGATCATGGACCAGCCGCAGGACCTGGAGCGGTTGCTGATGGACGTGTGCTTCATGGCCACGGTGGGCATGCGCCCGGTGCTGGTGCACGGCGGGGGCAAGAGCATCACCGCGGCGATGCAGCAGGCCGGCCTCGAAGCCCAGTTCGTGCAGGGCCGCCGCTACACCGACGAACGCACGCTGGCCATCGCCGAGCATGTGCTGGTCAACGAGGTCAACCGCGGCATCATCGCGACCATCAACGCCCAGGGCCACCGGGCCATGGGCCTGCACAGCCTCGCGAGCTGCGCGGTGTTCGCCAAGCGGCTCTATCTCACGGGCGAGCCGAACGGCTCGGCCCATGGCGCGATGAACGGCGCGGCCCGCAAGATCGACATCGGCTACGTCGGCGAAGTGACGTGGGTGAACGCGGAGATCCTCGCGGCCCTGGTGCAGACGGCCGTCATTCCCGTGATCGCCCCGATCGCCCGTGACAACACAGGCGGCAAGCTGAACGTCAACGCCGACAGCGCCGCCGGCCACGTCGCCGCGGCCCTGCGGGCCGAGAAGCTCGTGCTCGTGTCAGATACGCACGGCATCCGCACGCGGGCGGATGATGCCGACAGCCTGGCCTCGCATCTGAGCAAGGGCCAGATCGAGCAGCTCATCGGTCAGGGCGTGATCAGTGCCGGCATGCTGCCGAAAGTCGAGGCGGCGCTGACGGCTCTGGACGGCGGCGTGGGGAAGGTGCACATCATCGACGGCCGCATCGCCCACTCGCTGCTGCTGGAAATTTACACCGAACGAGGCATCGGCACGGAGATCGTGCGGGACAATTGACCTCCATGCGGCCCGCGGCGCCCCGGCGCGACCCGGCCGATGATCGCGGCAAAAGCAGGGACGGCCATGCAGCGTTTTTTATCCATTGCCGATGCGACGGGCGACGACCTGGTGCGGATCTTCGACCTGGCCTTTTCGCTGCGCGAGCAGCGTCAGCGCGGCCGGCGGGCTGAGCCGGTGCTGACAGGCCGGACCGCGGCGATGATCTTCGAGAAGCCCAGCCTGCGCACGCGGGTGAGCTTCGAACAGGCGATCATCGAACTGGGCGGACAGGTCATCACGCTGGGCGCGTCGGAAGTCGGTCTGGGCAAGCGCGAGTCGACGGCCGACGTGGCCCGCGTGCTCGGCGGCATGGTCGATCTCATCATCGCGCGCGTCTTCGAGCATCAGAAGCTGATCGACCTGGCCGAGCACAGCGGCCTGCCGGTGATCAACGCGCTCAGCGACGCGACGCATCCGTGCCAGGCCCTGGCCGACGCCATGACCATGATGGATGAGTTCGGCCGCGACCTGTCGGGACGGACGGTGGCGTTCATCGGCGACGGCAACAACGTGGCGGTGAGTCTGGCGGCATTGGCGGCGCGTCTGGGGATGCGCTTCGTCATCGCCAGTCCCGAGGGCTTCGAACTTCAGGACGCGGCCCTGGCGGATGTGCTGCGCGACGCGCGTGGCTTCGCGTGCCGGCGGCTGCGCGATCCGCGTCAGGCCGTCGCCGAGGCCGACGTGATCTACACCGACACCTGGGTCTCCATGGGCCAGGAGGCGGAGAAGGCCCGGCGTGAAGCCGCCTTCGCCGCGTACCAGGTCAATACCGCGCTGCTCGCGGCCGCGCCGCGGCACGCGATCGTGCTGCACTGCCTGCCGGCCTATCGCGGCGTGGAGATCACCAGCGACGTGCTGGACGGCCCGCGGAGTCGGGCGTTTCCCCAGGCCCACAACCGCCTGCACGCGCAGAAGGGTCTGCTGGCGATGATGATGGGCGCCAAGCCATGACCGAAGAGCACGACCCCTCCTCCGAGCAAGCCCTGCCTCCCCAGGAGGATATGGCCCACCTGGTGCTGATCGTCACCGGAGCGCACCTGCGCGCGGAGATCGCCGATCGGCCGCTGGCGTACAAGCTGCGCACGCGCATCGAGGACTGGGTGCAGCAGCACAGCGGCGTGCTCGAGCAGCCGATCGCGGCCGTGGTGTGCAGCGACGTGTGGTACCTCAACCAGCAGGGTCTTCAGCGTCATCCGACGATCAGCCTCGGCGGGCCGGGGGTCAACGCCCTGTCGGCCTACTACTTCAAGAAGCTGACGGCCGCGTATGTGCGCGAGGATGAGATGATCGTGCAGCTCGATCCGGAGTATGTGGACCTGCGCGTGTGCGTCTGGGGTCGCGACCATGAACAAACGGTGGCGGCGCTTGCGGTGTTCACACAGCGGTTTCTCGACGGCTACCTGCGGGCGGTGGTGACGCAGGTCGAGCCGGAGGTCGATGGCTAGCCGCGATATGTCCTTACGACAGGAGTGATGTCATGGTGCGTGCACTGGCGATGGTGATGGCGGCGGCGATGTGGATGGCGGGTGGCCTGGCGTATGCCCAGCAGCCTCAGAGTGAACACGCGGTCGCGCGCAACGTGATCCTGTTCATCGCCGACGGCACGGGCTGGCAGTCGTGGGACGCGGCCGGGTTTTACGAGGCCGGTGAACCGGGGCAGCGGCCGTACGACCACTTCGCCGTGCGCATGCCGGTGACGACCTTTGCCGACGGCGGCGGCTACGACGCGGAGCAGGCGTGGGACGCGACGCCGCGGGATGATGAGCATTACTTCGCCGGCTACCACTACCTCAAGCAGAACGCGACCGACTCGGCGGCGGCGGCGACGGCGATGGCCGCGGGCGTCAAGAGCTACAACGCGGCCATCGGCGTGGGGCCTGGCGGCGAGCCGGTGCCGAACATCAGTGAGCTGGCGCTGGCGGCGGGCTGCTCGGCCGGCGTGGTCACCAGCGTGCAGATCTCTCACGCGACGCCCGCCGGCTTCGTCGCCCACGCGCCGTCGCGCAACGCCTACTCGCGCATCGGCATGGAAATGCTGGCCAAGAGCGGCGTCCAGGTCATCATGGGCGCGGGCCACCCGCTCTATGACAGCGGCGGCCATTTGCGCGAGGAAGGCAACTACCAGTACGTGGGCGGCCGGCCGACGTGGCGATGGGTCAGCGAAGGCAAGACCGACTGGACGCTGATCGAGAGCCGCGAACAGTTCGAGGCCCTTGCCGCGCAGGACGATCCGCCGGCCCGCGTGCTGGGACTGGCCCAGGTCGGCGACAAGCTCCCGACCACCGGCGCGCTGCCCGACGACCAGCGGACGACGCCCGACCTGGCGACGATGGTGCGCGGGGCGATCAACGTGCTGTCGCGCAACGAGCGAGGCTTCTTTCTCATGGTCGAAGGCGGGGCGCCGGACTGGGCGGCCCACGACAATAATATGCAGCGGCTGGTGCATGAGCTGGCGGATTTTCACGCGGCGATCGCGGCGGCGTGCGAATGGGTCGAAGCCAATGGCGGCTGGGAGCGCAACCTGGTGATCGTGACCACGGACCACGGCAACGGGATGCTCCTTGGGCCGAACTCCGACACGGTCGCCTTCGAGCCGATCGTCAACCGCGGCCAGGGCGAACTTCCCGCGGCCCGGTGGCACACGGGCGGCCACACCAACGAACTGGTGCGCCTGTGGGCCCACGGGGCCGGCAGCGAGCTCTTTGCCGAGCATGTGACCGGCCGCGATGAGCACCTGGCCGCACGCTACCCCGGCTGGGGGCCGGACTACACCGACAACACCGCGATCTTTCAGGTGATCCGAGCCGCCCTCGTGGGTGACGCCGCGGCGGCGGACCGTGCCGACGAAGGGGGCGAGGCAGGCCACTTCGTGCCCCAGCCGCTGGGTTCGCCGCAGGCGGAGTAGCCCTCTCGCATCGGATGTGTCCGCGCGTGTCCTGAACGCGCCTGGTTTGCCGTGGTTATCTATCTTCACGCGCCCGGGCGGGGGCACGGGATGTTCGGCGGCAATTTCGCGGGTTTCGCTGGCATTCAGTCAAAGCGGGTGTACGTTTTCGCTTCAGGCGGAGGGGTCTTGCCCTGTGCCCGTCGGGTGGCTGTCTGGCCATCCGCAACCATGTTGTGCCGCGGCCGAGACTGCGGGGAGTGGAATTGCCGGCCGCTGTGCCGGGGGATGAATTTTCCCGAGGAGTATGACCATGATTCGTCTGACCACTGTGTTTGGCCTGTTGGCCGCTTTCGTTCTCGCCGCGTCGGTGCAGGCGGCATCGGTTGACATCAGCACCGGCTCGGCCAACTGGCGGCTGGTGTCGGTGCCCGTCGGCGCGCCGGTGCCGGCAAGCGTGGACGCCAGCGGCTTCGTGCCCGGCCCGGACAACGTCGTGACCTTTCCGGGTGACGCGTTCGCCGTCGATTACGTCGCCCCCGTGCTCGCGGCTCCGCATGCCGGCTGGAACCACAGCCTCGAAGGCGTGGCCGACTGGATCGGCGCGACCACCAACGGCGCCAGCAAGGGCATCTACGGCTGGTACGTCTACGAGCTGAGCATCAGCCCCGTGGCCGACGGCCTGTATGAAGTGGCCGCCCAGTTCACCAGTGACAACCTGGTCACGTCGATCACGCTCAACGGTTCGCCGCTGGCGTTCGACGCGCAGAACGGCATCTACTCATTCCAGAACATCTTCAACGTCGGCGGCCAGGGCAGCGTCGTGGATCCGCTGGTGCTGCAGGTGATCGTCTACAACGAATTTGAAGTCACCGGCAAGACGAGCACGAACAACCCGACGGGCCTGATCCTGGCCGGCGACGTGGCGCTGGTTCCCCTTCCGGCCGCGGTATGGGCGGGCCTGGCGCTGCTGGGCGGCCTGGGCATCAAGCGTCGCCTGACGCGCTGAGCGCTTGTCGGCATGCCCGCACCTCAATCGACCGGCCGCCCCCACAGGCGGCCGGTTTTTTTGCGCAAGTCGGCGGAGACGGTCATGCCGCGCGGATGCGCCGGCCTAGCGCGTGCCAGAGCAGGCCGGCGCACAGGACGCCCAGGCCGACGCCCCAGATGCGAGGCTCGACGAAGAACGCCAGCAGCAGGCAGGCGATCAGGCCGGCCCAGGCGATCGGTCGCGGGTAGAGGCGCTCGTCGCGCGGCAGGCGCAGGGCGGCCAGGTTCGTGATCGCGTAGTAGATCAGGACGGTGAAGGCGCTGAAGGACCAGGTGGTCTTGACGTTGCCGATCAGCGCCAGGCCGAGGACGACGGCGGCGACGAGCAGCACGGCCGCGGTGGGCGTGGTGCGGGCGTGGTTGAGTCGGCCCA
>CAZUUQ010000102.1:0-2406 GCA_964622625.1 uncultured Phycisphaeraceae bacterium
GCCATCATCATCGCCGGCCAGGTCAGCGCGTGGAAGACCGTGTTGTCCTCGCCGATGAAGTGGACGATGCGGCAATCTTCGCTCTTCCACCACCGCTCATACGCCTGCCACCCTTCGCCGAGCCGTTCACACAGCGCGGCCGTGAACGAGACATACCCGATCGGCGCGTCAAACCAGACATACAGCACCTTGCCGGCCGCATCCGGATCATCCAGCGGCACGGGCACGCCCCACGTCAGATCGCGCGTCATCGCCCGCTCCGGCAAGCCCTGCCTGATCTGCCCCAGCGCATAGTTGAGCACCAGGTCGCGCCAGGCCGGCTGATCGGCTGTCGTCTTTCGCTTGGACTCCAGCCACTGCGCCAGCCGGCCCTCGAGCTTCTGCAGTTGCAGGTACCAGTGCGTCGTCACGCGCGGCACGGGCGCCGTCCCCGTGATCGTGCTTACCGGATCGCCCAGCAGCAGGGGATCGATCTGATTGCCGCACGCCTCGCACTGGTCGCCGTACGCGTCGGCCGCCCCGCAGTGGTGGCACCGGCCCTTGACGTAGCGGTCGGGAAGAAACTGGTCCGCCCGCTCGTCGTAGAGCTGGCGCGTCTGCTTCTTCTGAAAGTAGCCCTGCTCGTGAATCCTGAGGAAAAACTGCTGGCTGATGCGGTTGTGCAGCTCGACGAATTCGGGCTGATGCGTGCCGCCGTAGATGTCGAAGTGGATGCCCAGCCCTTCGAAGTCGGCCGCCTGCTTGGCGTTGTAGTCAGCCGTCAGCTCCGCGACGTCGCGGCCTTCCTTGCGGGCCGAGATCAGGCTCGCCACGCCGTTGTCATCGCTGCCGCAGACGAACCGCACCTGCTCGCCTCTCGCGCGGAGGTAGCGCACATATGTGTCGGCCGGCAGATACGCCCCGGCGATGTGGCCGACGTGCAGCCGACCATTGGCGTAAGGCAGGGCGGAGGTGACCAGATAGCGACGCTGTGCCATGGCAGGGTTCCGTGCGGCGGCGGGTGGGCGGCCGACTTCGCCGCGGTAAGTCGCACAGGTTAACAGCGCCGACCGCGGGCTTCGAACGCCGCACCGCCTCGCCCGCGCACTTGACCAGCCACCGCGAAGCACTACGTTGGCCTGCCGCCCGCCGGCCGCTGCCCCAACCCGCATCCAGGAGACTTGCCTTGGCCAGTGCCCGCCACGCAACCCGCCGCGTCCTTGATCTGGCCGGCATGTGGGATTTCGCCTTTCTCGGCGATGTCGCACCCGACGCCGTCAACCCCGCCGCCATCCGCTTCGATGACGCCATGGCCGTGCCCGGCTGCTTCGACGCCACGCCGCGTTACGCCGGCCGCCGCGGCCTGGCCGCCTATCGCACCCATCTCACGCTCACCGATGCCGCGCCGCATCGCCTGGTCGTAGACGGCGCCCACCACGTCGCGCGGTTCTTCCTGATCGATGCGGCCGGCCAGGTGAGCACGCTGGGCGAACACCACGGCGGGTTCACGCGATTCAACCTCGACATCCGCGATCACAAGCCGGGCGCATACTCCCTCATCGCCCTGATCGACAACCGCCTCGGCGCCGGACTGGCCGACGCGCCCTGTCCCCTGCACCTGGACTATTTCGACTGGCGGCATTACGGCGGTCTGACCCGCGGCGTCGAATTGCACCGCCTCGGCAGCCTCTGGCTCGACGACGTGCGCGTCACCACGACCGACTGGAAAGCCGGCCGCGTGCATCTCGCCCTGCGCTGGGCCGCCGACAAAACCCCGGCCGGCGCGCCGCTGCGAATCGTCGTCGATGGCCGCACTGTGTTGGAGGAAAATGCCAGGCTGCCCGGTATATCCGGGGTCATCGAACGCGATCTCAACATCCCCGGCGCCCGCCCCTGGTCGCCCGACAGCCCGCATCTGCATCAACTCGCTGTGCATCTGGGCGACGACGACTGGCATCTGCGCGTCGGCGTGCGGCAGGTGCGTGTGCAAGGCCGCGATATCTTCCTCAACGATGAGTCGATCAAGCTCCGTGGCTTCAACCGCCACGAGGCCCATCCGCACTTCGGCCATGCCGTGCCCCCGGCCGTGCAACTGGCCGACGTGCAGATCCTCAAAGCGATGCACTGCAACTTCGTCCGCGGCAGCCACTACCCGCAGGACGAGCGCTTCCTCGACTTGTGCGATCAGGCCGGCCTGCTGGTCTGGTCCGAAGCCATCGGCTGGCAGCAGACGGTTGAACATCTGACCGACGAGCGTTTCCTCAAGCTTCAGGAGCAGCAGATCGACGAAATGCTCGCCGCGTCCGCGAACCATCCCAGCGTCATCCTCTGGGGCATCCTCAACGAAAGTGAAAGCCACAAGCCCGAGTCGCGGCCGGCCTATGAGCGCCTGATCGGCCGGCTGCGCGCGGGCGATCCGTCCCGGCC
>CAZUUQ010000102.1:2506-9672 GCA_964622625.1 uncultured Phycisphaeraceae bacterium
CGGCCGGCATACATCACCGCCACCACGTCCGCGTTCTCCGCCACCACGCCCAGGTCGTGCGTGATCAGCAGCACCGCCATGCCGCGCGTTTCCTGCAGCTTGCGCAGCAGCTCGAGAATCTGCGCCTGGATCGTCACGTCCAGGGCGGTGGTCGGCTCGTCGGCGATCAGCAGTTCCGGCTGACACGCCAGCGCCATCGCGATCATCACCCGCTGGCGCATCCCGCCCGACAGCCGGTGCGGATATTCCTTCAGACGGTTGCGCGCGTCGGACATGCCCACGTCGTCAAGGGCCGCGGCCGCGATGTCCACCGCCTGCCGCCGCGTCACCTTCTGGTGCAGCAGCACCGCCTCCATGATCTGCTCGCCGATGGTGTAGACCGGGTTGAGGCTGGTCATCGGCTCCTGAAAGATCATGGCGATCTCGGCCCCGCGCACCTGCCGCATGCGCTTCTCGCTGACCTTGAGCAGATCGACGGGCTCGCCGTTCGGCCGCCCGCCCTGTGGCGCGTTGCCGCCCGTCCACCAGATGCTGCCGCCCTCGTAGCGCCCCGGCGGCGTCGGCACCAGGCGCAGCGTCGACAGGGCGGTCACCGACTTGCCGCAGCCCGACTCGCCGACGACCGCCAGCGTCTGCCGCGGGTAGATCGACAGGTTCACCCCGCTGACCGCGCGCACCCGCCGCTGCCCCCGCGGCGCCGGAAAGCTCACCGCGAGATTCTCGATCCGCAGCAGCGCGTCAGTGCGGGATGTCGCCCGGTCGTTCATCGTCAGCCCTCATGTCGTCCACGCATGGTAACCGCTCAGCCGTCCCGGCTTGTATACGGATCGATCGCGTCGCGCAGGGCCTCGCCCACCAGGTTGTACGCGAACACCGTCAGGAAAATCGCCAGCCCCGGATACAGCGCCACCCACCAGTTGAACCCGCCCGAGGCCGTCGTCGCGGCGCTGAGCATCTGGCCCCAGCTCGGCTCATCGACCAGGCCCAGGCCCAGAAAGCTGAGCGTCGCCTCGTACAGAATCGCCGCCGCCACGCCGAAGCTCGCCTCCACCAGCACCGGCGCCACGCCGTTGGGCAGCATCTGCCGGAACAGGATCGACCGCAGCGGCAGGCCGCACGCCACCGCCGCCTGCACGAAATCCTGCTGCCGAAGCCGCAGAAACTCCGCCCGCGTGAACCGCGCGTAGCCCACCCACCCCGTCACACCGATGATGATCATCATGATGTAAAGGTTGCGCGGGAAGAAAGCCACGAAGCTCAGCAGCAGAAAGAACGTCGGGATGGCCGCGAAAATCTCCACCACGCGCATACCGATCAAGTCGACGATGCCGCTGAAATACCCCATGATCCCGCCGACGATGATGCCGATCACCAGCGCGATCCCCGTGGCGATGAAGCCGACCGCCAGGGCGATGCGGGCGGCATGGATCATGCGGCTGAGCACATCCGCGCCGTCCGCCTCCGTGCCCAGCCAGTGCGTGCGGCTGGGCGGCTGGTTCTTCATGCCCGGCTGGTCGCGCAGCCGATCGGTCGGAGAAAACGGAATCGGTGTGTAGTACGCCGCCTCGATCCCGCCCGCGGCCGCGAGCTGACGATACTGGTCATACACCACCAGCCGCGGCGGCTGCACCAGCCACAGACACAGCGGCACGCATACCACGATCGCGCCCAGCCAGATCAGCACCCGCGCGCCCAATCCCAGCCACCGCGCCGGCAGCAGCGCGAGCACCACACCCGCGCCCGCGGCCGCGAGCAGAATCACATCGGCCGCCGTCAGGTGACGCAGCAACGGGCTGGACCATTGCCCGTCGATGCGCACCGCCAGCGGCAGGCTGTTGGCCAGCAGCGGCGCGAACACCGCGCAGAACGCCAGCACGCCGATCCACAGCAGCCCCAGCTTGGCTCCCGGACGCGCGAAGGTCCGGGCCGCCACCTGGCCGAGATACGTGCGATGCCGCCGGCCGTCGTCGGCCCGCGCCTTGGCCGCGTCGTGCATCGTGGGAGCCGCGCTACTCATAACTCACCCGCGGATCGGCCACCGCATACGCCAGGTCGGCCGCGAGAATGCACACCAGCCCCAGCAGACCGCCCAGCAATGTGCCCGCCAGCACCAGTTCCCGATCACGCGCATAGATCGCGTCGATCGTGAGCTTGCCCATGCCGGGAATACTGAAAATCGACTCGATGATCACCGATCCGACCAGCAGCCCCGGCAGGATGCCCGCCGCGACGGTGATCAGCGGCAGCAGGCTGTTGCGGAACACATGGCGCAGCAGCACGTCGCGGTCGGACACGCCCTTGGCCCGCGCGGTGCGGGCGAAGTCGGCCGAGAGATTCTCCAGCACCGCCCCGCGCGTCAGCTTCGAAAGAAACGCGAAGCCCGCGTACACCATGCACAGCAGCGGCAGGCACAGGTGCCAGGCCCGGTCCAGCAGCCAGCCGCGATCGAAGCCGGCGTCCGACCAGTGCGGCAGAAACGGCATCTGCGCCGCCAGCGTGGAAGACAAGCCCCCGGCCGGAAACCAGTGAAGATACTGCCGGTTGGCCAGGAAGCCGATCAGCAGAACCCCGGCCCAGATCGTCGGCACCGACCACAGCGCCAGAAAACCCACGCCCGTGGTCACGTCGAACCACCGGCCGCGGTAACGGGCCGCGAGAATCCCCGACGCGATCGCCACCACGTACACGATCGGTGCCGCCAGCAGGTTCAGCAGCAGCGTGATGGGCAGCGCCTCGGCATACAGGGCCGTCACCGGCCGACCCTTGGAAAAGCTGTAGCCCAGGTGCGGGGCCTTGAACCCGAAGCCGCCGAGCGTGCCGTCGTCGCGCGGCTCAAAACCCAGCGGCGAAATCTGGTTCAGCCAGCGGGCGTACTGCTCCAGCACCGGCTTATCCAGGTGGTAGCGCTGGTTGTAGTAATCGCGCAGGGCCTTGGCCCGCTCCGCCTCCATCGCGCCCAGCTCGTTGAGCAGCGACCCGCCCACCCCGCCGGGCGACAGCGCCATCACGAAGAACACCACCGCCGTCACGCCCAGCAGCGTCGGCACCATCAGCAGCAGCCGGCGGACGATGTAACTGAACATGAAGGCCACGCTCCACGCACGCGCCCGCGGCGCTTACTTCCACCGCTGCATCGCGGCCGGGACGAACCATTCCGTGCGGTCGTTGAGCCCCGTGGTCACACGCTGCACGTTCGCCACCCGTCCGTCGAGGAACACCAGGCTCTTGGACGTGAACAGGTACGTGTACGGCTGATCCTCGTGCAGGATGCGGTGGCACGCGTGCCACAGCGGCATGCGCGCGTCCTCGTCAATCGTCTGCCGCGCCTGGTCGATCAGTTCGTCCAGCCGCGGATTCGCGTAGCTGATGAAGTTGTCCGCCCCTTCGCCGATCTGGCTGGAGTGGAACATCTGACGGATGTCGCCCTCGATGCTGCCGCCGCCCCAGCCGAGCATGATCGCGTCGAAGTCGCGGTTCTGAAGCCGCTGGCCGAACACCGACCACTCCAGCGGGTCCAGCTCCACGATCACCCCCGCCCGGGCGAAGCTGTCCTTGAGGTACAGCACGATCCGGTCGTACGTCGTGCTGCCCGAAGGATACGTCAGCTTGAAACGCAGCGGCGCGCCGTCGGCCGACTCCAGCACGCCGTCGCCGTCGCGGTCGGCAAAGCCCGCTTCACGCAGCAGGGCTTTGGCACGGTCCACGTCATACGGCCACGGCCTGATCGACGGATCCGCCTGCGGACTGAGGTGATGGTACGGACCGCTGGCCACCGTCGCGTAGCCCAGCAGCACCTCGTCGCAGATGCCCTGGCGATCCACCAGGTGCGTCATCGCCAGCCGCACCCGCCGATCGGCAAAGGCCGTGGCCGCACCGCCGCGCTGCTGGTTCCATGCGATGAAGCGGTACCCCGAGGGCAGCGCGTCGTACTCGTAATGCTGCGTGCGCTGCACCAGCGGCTCGTCGGCCAGCAGGTCGCGGTACTGCTCCGGCAGCGCCCCGAAGCGGTCGATCTCGCCGTTGCGGAACATCGTCAGGCGGGCCACGTCGTTGCTGACTTCGCGGTACACGAGCCGCTCGAAGGCCGACGGCTCGCCCCAGTAACGCTCGTTGCGCACCAGCTCGATGAGCTGCCCCGGCGCCCACCCCGCCGGATCGACCAGCCGGTACGGCCCGCTGCCCATCAGCAGCCCCGGATGGCGGTTGAACTCCTCGATCGAATACCGGCTGTAGAAATGCCGCGGCAGGATGCCGATGCCCGCCGCCACGCCGAAGCTCTGGTAGTACGGCTCACGGAACGTGAAGACGACTTCGTGATCGCCCGCCGCCACGACGCTTGCGATGTTGTTGTAGAACTGCCGCGCCGCCGGCGCTTCGACGGCCGGATTCGAGATCATGTCAAACGTGAACGCCACGTCATGGGCTGTCACCGGCTCGCCGTCGCTGAACGTCGCCGAACGGCGCATCTTGAATGTAATCGTCAGGCCGTCTTCGCTGACATGCCAGGCTTCCGCCAGCAGGCCGCGCCATGCGAGCGTGTCACTGTCGCGCACCGCCAGCGATTCAAGCACCTGGCCCTGCACCGCGCTGCCGTAGACATCGTGCGAAACCAGCGGCGTGATCTTGGCGACGTTGGCGCCGAAGGCGTCGATCAGCCAGTCACCCTCGGCGAATGCTTCCGATTCGTGTGCCTGGCGGATGCGCTCGAACGGATCGCCGCCGCTGACCCAGCCGTCGTCCGCGGAATGGTTCGCGCCGCCCGCCGTCGCGTGACCCGCCACCTTCACGCCCTGCTCCAGCAGGCCGCGCAGCTCCGACAGCTCCCGACGCACACGGGCGGTGTCCTGCGCCTGCTGCGTCATCTGCCGATCGATCTGACCCAGGCGCTGCCATTGCCGGTCATACTGCACCATCGCCAGCAGCACCACCGCGATCAGCACCAGCAGCAGCACACAGACGATCAGGTCGCGGATGCCGAATCGATTTTCCATAAGCGATCCATCCTCATCCTGGTGGGACAGGCGTCCCGCCCGTCATCACGCCTGCCTTGTCAGCCGCGCCGCCTCAACCCTGCTTCCCCCGCACCCCCCGCATCCGCGGGTCCAGCCGATCCCGCAGCGCGTCGCCCGCCAGGTTCAAACCCAGCAGCGTCAATCCCAGCAGGGCACACGGCCAGGCGAGCAGCCACCACGCCGTCCCGCCGATGCCCGCGACCAGGCCCGTCAGTTCCGACACGCCCTCGGCCGCGAGGTTGCCCCAGCTCGGCAGCGGGGCCTGCACGCCGATGCCCAGAAAGCTCAGAAACGACTCCTGAAGGATGGCCGTCGGCACCGTGAGCGTAGTATAGACCACGATCGGCCCGACGAGGTTCGGCAGCAGGTGCGACGTGAACAGGCGCAGCGGCCCGACGCCGCACGCCCGCGCCGCTTCGATGAAAGGCTGCCCGCGCAGGCTCAGAACCTGCCCGCGAATCACCCGCGCCATCGTCAGCCAGCTCACCGACCCGATCGCCGCCAGCAGCGTCACCACGCCCGCCAGTCCCGCCGCCACCTGCGTCGACCACAGCGTCGCCAGCAGTCGTTCGACCCACGGCTGCAGCGCCAGGTTCAGCAGCACCACGAGCAGTATGTACGGCAGGCCGTAGAGCACATCGACGGTGCGCATCATCACCGCGTCGACGCGCCCGCCGGCAAACGCTGATGCCGCCCCGTACATCACGCCGATGCCCACCGCGATCCCCGCCGCCGCCGCCCCGATGCCCAGGCTGATCGCCCCGCCCAGCAGACATCGCCACAGCAGCGACCGTCCCAGCGCGTCGGTCCCCATCGGCTCAGTGAGCGTCGGCGCGTGCCGCGGCCCAAGGCCTTCAGCCCCCAGCGACTGCACGTGATAGCGCTGCAATGACCACGGCAACGAAAGCACACAGGGCAAGGCGATGGCGATCAGCAGCACCGACCCCACCACGCCGCCGCGACCACGCAGCAGGGCGCGCGGCAAGGTCGGATCGGCCACAGCCTCCACCATCGGCGGCGAATCAACAGCCATCGGCCGGCAGTATACGAGTCGCGGGCGCGTCGGGTCGCGGTTGATCGTGTACGGCCGGCGCGGCAACGTGTTCGGGTATCCTGAAGCGTATGGAGATCACTCCCTTCACACCGTTCGACGCCGAAGGCGGCCTGGTGCTGGCGACGCGGCTGCCCGGCGATCCGGGTGACTTCGACGCCACGCAGCGCGGTTGGGACGATCTGGCGTTTCCCGACGCGGGCCCGCCGCTCTGGGTGCACCTGGACCGGACCCGGCCGCGGGCGCAGCAATGGCTGCGCTGTGAGGCGGGACTGGACCCGGTGGTCGCCGAATCACTGCTGGCCGAGGAGACGCGGCCGCGGGCGCAGGTGATCGGCGAGGGATTGCTGGTCATTCTGCGGGGCATCAACGCCAACCCGGGCGCGGAGCCTGACGAGTTGATCGCCATCCGCATGTGGCTGGAACCGACGCGCATCATCACGCTGCGCCAGTTCCGGTTCCGGACGATTGCGGAGCTGCGCATGCGGGCCCAGCGCGGCGCGGCGCCGGCGTCGGCCGGAGCGTTTCTGACCGCGGTGGCCACCGGGCTGGTGGCGCACATGAGTCCGACGATTCTGAATCTCGAGGAGCGGCTCGACGAGATCGAAGAGGAGATGCTCACGCGGGAAACCGATGACCCCGTCCGCCGTTCGCAGCTTGCCACCATCCGACGCCAGGCGATCGCCTACCGCCGCTATCTGGTCCCGCAACGTGACGCGCTGGCGAGCCTGGTGAACGGTTCGCCGCCGCTGCTGTCGACGCGCGACCAGGTCGCGTTGCGGGTGGCGATGGAGCAGGCGACGCGCGTCACCGAAGCGCTCGAGGAGCTGCGGGACCGCGCGGCCGTGACGCAGGAGGAGATGCGCGCCCGGCACGAAGCACGCGTCGGGCGAACCATCTACATGCTGACCCTGGTGGCCACGGTCGCCTTGCCGCTGGGGCTCATCACCGGCCTGCTGGGCATCAACGTGGGCGGCATCCCGCTCGAAGGCTCCGCATGGGGCTTCACACTGACGTGTGCGGCGCTGGTGCTCATCGCGGCAGCGCAGGTGGTGCTGTTCAAGAAGATGAAGTGGCTGTGAAGCCGCGCCTGGCCGCGTTGC
>CAZUUQ010000103.1:0-1647 GCA_964622625.1 uncultured Phycisphaeraceae bacterium
ACCAGGTCGCCGACTTCGCTGGTCGAGAAGCCCATGCGGCCGGCGGCCATGCTCTTGAGTTTCGGTGTGACCTTGCGGATGGCGGCTTCGACGCGGTCGCCGGCCTTTTTGTAGGGCAGGGCGCCGGTCGCGTCGTTGGTGGTCTGCAGGAGCATGGCCACGGCGCCGATGGCGGCCAGGGGATTGATGACGTTCTTGCCGGTGTATTTCGGGGCGCTGCCGCCGATCGGCTCATACATCGAGACGCCGCTGGGCTCGGGGTTGATGTTGCCCCCGGCCGCGACGCCCATGCCGCCCTGGATGATCGCGCCCAGGTCCGTGATGATGTCGCCGAACATGTTGGGCACGACGATCGTGTCGTAGAACTCGGGGTTCTTGACGAACCACATGCAGCAGGCGTCGACGTGGTTGTAGTCGCGCTTGATGTCTGGATAGTCCGCGGCGCCGATCTCCTCGAACGCGCGGAACCACAGGTCGCCGCAGTAGGTCAGCACATTGGTCTTGTGCACCAGCGTGAGCTGCCCCTTGCCCTTGCCCTCGGTCTTTTTGCGGCGGCAGAACTCGAAGGCGTAGCGCAGGCAGCGCTCGGCTCCGAAGCGGGTGGCGATCATCTCCTGCGTGGCCACCTCCTGCTGCGAGCCGAAACGCAGGATGCCGCCGTTGCCGCAGTAAAGGTCTTCGGTGTTCTCGCGGATGACGTCGAAGTCCACGTCGGCCGGACCCTTGTCCTTCAGCGGGCAATCGACGCCGGGGTAGAGCTTCACCGGCCGCAGGTTGATGTACTGGTCCAGTGCGAAGCGCAGGCGCAGCAGGAGGCCCTTTTCGAGGATTCCGGGCTTCACGCCGGGGTGGCCGATCGCGCCCAGCAGGATCGCGTCGTACCCGCGCAACGTGGCGATGTCGTCCTCGTCGATGATGTGCCCGCTGGCGAGATAGCGATCGCCGCCGAAGTCGAACTCGTCGCTGCTGTAGGCGAAGCCCTCGGCCCGGGCGATGGCCTGGAGTACTTTCATCGCTTCGCGCACCACTTCCGGGCCGGTACCGTCGCCCGGCAGGACTGCCAACTTCAGGGCCATGGATGACTCACCTTCTCACTGGGGGGATGGTTGGGGCGTGGCGTCCGTCGCGCATCGACGGCAGGCGTCCACAAGCCGCGTCAACTTAGCAGCCGCCCCGCCCAGCGGCAAGAAAGCGGCCGCGGCGGAAGCCGGCGACAGAGCCGTTCGCGGCGATGGGCGGGGGAATGGTCCGGCTGTGGACGTGGGGTTCCGGTCGGCGGGGGCCACGCAAGGGTGTGATTCTCCGCTGCCGTCAACCCCACAGGAGGACGACGGTCTCGCGCCGGGCCAGGTTCACGTCGCGGCCATCGCGGCTGACCGAAGCCTGGTCGCCCCAGATGATGCGTGTGGGGCCGGGGTGGGTGTGCTTCAGCGCGAGCCGGCGGGGCTGGTCCGTGCCGTTGGTGACGACGGTCAGGTAGCGCGTGCCGCAGCGCATGACGCGCATGACGCAGCCCTCTGCACGGGCGGCGAAGCGGAAGGGGATGCGGGCGTCCATGCGCGCGTCGAGGCGCGCGATGAGGGTCTGCATGAGCTGGCCCAATGGCCCGCAGTCGCCCAGCCACGCGCCCAGGCCGATGTGCGAGGG
>CAZUUQ010000103.1:1747-9601 GCA_964622625.1 uncultured Phycisphaeraceae bacterium
ACGGTGTGGCCGCGCTTGACGAACGCGGTGAGCGCAGCCGCCTGGGTGTCGGTCATGGCCAGGAGGTTGGGCAGGATCAGGAGCTGGCGCTCGCTGGGCGTCTGGTTGAAGTCGAAATCGTGCAGGTGCTTGATGCGGGCGGGGATGCCCAGTTCGGTCAGGGCTTCGTAGAAGCCGCGGGCCGACTCGACGTGGGCGTCGCGGCTGCGGCCGGGCGCGTCGGGGTTGTCGTAGTAGCACTCCACGGCCATGGCTTCGAGGCCCAGCAGAATCGTGACGGGCGTGTCGATCGGCGCGGCATGGGTGAAGAAGTCGGCTTCGCGCTGGATGATGTCAGCGATGCGGCCGACGGTCTCCATGCGTTCGCTGGGCTGGAACTGGTAGTCGAGCAGGCACCATCCGCCGGCTTCGCGTCCGGACGGCATGGGGTTGAGGCACCAGTACATGATGCGCTGCGCCCCGGCGGCCAGGGTCACCCAGGTCCACTGGGCCATGTCCGCGCCGGTGGGGCCGGTGGGCGAGATGCCTTCGTAGATGTTGGTGCCGCCCTGGAGTTCGCTGATCCAGAACGGGTGCGGCTCGGCCGCGCCGCGCAGCAGATCGCACTGGCAGGAAAACGCCAGAGCGTAGCGCTGCCGCTTGCGGAAGCGGCCGAAGGTCCAGCCCGGATGCAGCGTCGCGCCCAGGATGTCCATGCTGGCGCGCCAGGCGGGCAGGTCGTAGCAGGGCGTGACGAGGTTGCCGCCGAGCTGGTCGGGGTTGGCGTGGGTCGGATGGTGGGGATCGCGGCGGCGGACGCAGTCGGCCAGGAAGTCCATGTACCAGGTGTGGTAGTCGACGAAGAAGCGCAGCAGGTCGATGTGGGTGACGTGGCGATCGAGCGCGCCGCACGTTTCCAGACGCCAGGTGGCGTTGGAAGCGATCAGTTCATCCAGGGCGTCGGGGCCGGTCGGCCCCTCCCATCGGAACATGCGCGTGCCGCCGGTCCACGCGGCGACGGCCTTCTCCGCCGAGCCGTAGCGGTCGATGAGCCACTGCTTCAGTTTCGTCTGTGCCAGTTCGCCGCGGAAGATGGTGAGCTTCGGCTCATTGAGCAGGATCCACGTGTCGAGGGCGGGATGGTCGCGGTAGCGTTCGACGATCGAGCCGATGGTGCGGTCGTACTGGTCGGCTTTGGCCTGCGTGATCGGATCCTTGGGCATCGGCAGGGTGGGGCAGAGGCGCAGGCCGTGCCGCTGCGCGGCGTCGAAGACGCGGTCGTGGACGGCGAAATCGGTGTCGATGAAATAGCGGACGATGGGCATGCGATGGTCGGCCAGCAGCTTGCAGAGATGCTCGATCCGGTCGGGGGCGAAGCTGAATACGACGTTGGCGCCGAGCTGCGGAAGGTGCGACATCAGGGTGTCTTTATCCTTTCGCGTCGTCTGCGTCAACGACGGGCCGGACGCCCGCGTCCCCCTGCACACCGGGCCATCGTTACGTCCGTACCGTGATTTCAGTGACGTGGCCGGAATTCATCAGCCCGTTTTCTCAGGTTTCTCTGGAACGAGCTCCCCTGAGGGCCTGATGCGGCGGGCTGGCGGTGGCAAGAATCGCGATTTGGACTTGCATATCCGGTAAACAAGGCATATATTACGACTGGCTTCGTAAGACGCAGGTGTTGTCGTCGGGGGCGCATTATGGGCCGGGACGCTGGGGCACTTCTGCGCGGGGGTACTCCTCCGGGCGTCCCATTGGGGATAGGTTGCGCCGTTCGGCTCCGGACGTGCGCAGTAAAGTAATGGAGTTCGGCCGCGCAGCGCCGGCCGGGCGTGAGTGACTCATGGCTATCCGGACAAGCGCTTCGCCGCGCCGCCAGCCCCCGGCAGACCGCTACCTCATGCAGCGTCCCACTCTCACCATCGAGACGCCCACCGGCCCGCGCCAACTGGGCCTGTCCGATCAGCCGATGACCATCGGTCGCAGCGGCGACAACATCCTCGTGCTCGGCGACCACCTCGCCAGCCGTTACCACTGCGTCATTGAGCAGGTCAACGGCGACTACCAGCTCCGCGACCTGCAAAGCCGCAACGGCACGAAACTCAACGGTGAGGTCATCACCCGCACCCGCGTGCTGCGCCCGGGCGACGCCATCCAGATCGGCGACACCGTCCTGCGCTTCGCCGTCGCCCCGCCGCCCGCCGGCGAGGGCGAGCCCGTCGCGCCTGTCACCCCCGTCGTCGACGACCTGGGCGGCGGCCTGGACGAAGCCGTCCGACGTGAGCAGACCATCGATGCCGAGAACGCCGAGGACGAGCGCAGCATCCCCCTGGCCGAGGCGACGGTGGTAGCCAGTCAGGCTCCTGTCGGCCGCCCCGGTGGCCGCAAGAGCGTCGAGCAGGCCATCATCCGCGCCGCGGCCGAGGATGAGAAGACGCTGCGCATGCTCACGGCCTCGCTGCACAACCAGCAGTTCGACGAAAATGCCATCGAAATGGTCAACGCCCGTGGCCAGACGGTGCACGGCTCGGCCATCAAGACACCCGCCGACACCGACGAGCAGAGCGCCGCCGCCACCGTCCGTCTGCTGCGCCTGCTGCTGCTGGTCTGCTTCCGCACGCGTGCGACCGATCTGCACGTTGAGCCCCACGATCCGAAATGGGAGGTCCGCGTCCGCGTCGACGGGATGATGGTTCGCGTCATGCACATGACGCCCGCGGCCGGCATGCGCCTGCTGAGCCTGGTCAAGATCCTCGGCGACATCGACATCGCCCAGAAGGCGGTCGTGCAGGAAGGTCACTTCACCACGCAGGTGCCCGGCCGACGCGTCGACTACCGCATCAGCTTCACGCCGTCCATGCACGGCCAGAAGCTCGTGCTTCGCGTGCTCGACCTGTCCAACTCACCCGCCCGCATGCGCGATCTGCAACTGCCAGGCTGGATGTACGAGCAGGCCCGCAAGGTCATCCATCAGGACATGGGAATGGTCCTCATGTGCGGCCCCACCGGGTCGGGCAAGACCACCACGCTTTACGCCATGATCCGCGAGATCGATCGCCGCCAGCGCAACGTCATCACCATCGAGGACCCCGTCGAGTACCGCATCGACGGCGTGACGCAGATTCCCGTCAACGAACAGAAGGGCAACAGCTTCTCGAACATCCTGCGCTCGGTGCTGCGGCAGGACCCGGATGTGCTGCTGGTCGGCGAGATTCGGGATGTGGAAACCGCCCGCATCGCCATGCAGGCCGCCAGCACCGGACATCTGGTGTTTTCGACGGTCCACGCCCAGAACGCCATCGGCACCATCTTCCGCCTGCTGGACCTGGGCATCGAGCCTTATCTCGTGGCCTCCGGCATCCACCTGGTCGTCGCCCAGCGCCTCATCCGCCAGCTCTGCCCCGACTGCAAGGTCGCCCGCCGTCCCTCGCCCACCGAGCAGATGCGCCTCAGCCGCTCGCTCAACACCGAGATCACGCAGATCTACCAGGCCGTCGGCTGCCGCCGCTGCCTGGAGACCGGCTTTATCGGCCGCCGCGCCATCTTCGAAATGCTCACCGCCACCGAAGAGCTGCGCGACGTGATCCTGTCCACCGGCTCGATCCAGGGCATCCGCAAGGCCATGGCCACCACCATGTTCCAGAGCCTGCTCGACAGCGGCTACAGGATGGTCGCCGAGGGTCTCACGCCTATCGAGGAAGCCGAACGCGTCTGCGGCGCCGAGTAGGGGCAGCGCGCCAGAATGCGCGGCGATGAACGCAGTCCGGATGCGACGCTCACGCACTTGCCATCCGTCCTTAGGCTGTTATCTGCTGCTGCGGCCGGATCCGGCCGAATGAAAACGGACCGCACGCTGGCATGCAACGTGCGGCCCGTCCCGTTGACTTGTTGTGTCATCGACGCCACCCCCGCTCGGGGCCCGGGTATTACGCGACCACCAGGCGGCTGTTGAGGCGGATGGCGTTGGCGACGTTGAAGCGGTTGGGCGAGGTGGCGCTGACGATGCGGTGCACCTTCTCGAACTGCTCGGGCGTGGCGTCGCCCTTGATGTGCACCGTGTAGCGCAGCTCGTCGTAGCCGGGCTTGACGTCAGGGTCGATGCCCAGGAAACCGCGCAGGTCGATCTCACCTTCCGTTTCGATGCGCAGCTCCTCGAGCGTGATGCCTTCCATCGCGCACACGGCCGCGTACCCCACCATCATGCAGGCGTTCATCGCGGCCATCAGGTACTCCTGGGGGTTGGCGAACTGGTTGGTGCCGCCCAGCTCCAGCGGCTCGTCGATGCGGATCATGAAATCCTTGGCCACGCGCATGCCGCCGATCTCGTACTGCGTCACGTGGGTGTCCGACCGCGTCCCGCCCTTCCAGTGCGTGGCGACCTGCCAGCGGGTCATGCCCCTGGCCGGCTCGGCCGCGATCGCGGCGATGCTGTCGCGGAGCATCCGCGTGTCGATGCCGTTGACGACGGGGCCGGGCGGGCTGGCCATGTCATGCACGGGCATGGTGCTCATGGGCATGTCCTTGTTCGGCATCGTTTTCGTGTTCATGGTCTGGGTCTGCATGGGTTGGCTCCTTGTGGCTTGCGTGCCGTGTTGTCTCGCGTGGCCCCGCACGTTGCGTGGCCGGTCGGCGGAATGAAAGCACCAGCCATGCCGGGCCGCGTGCCGGCACTTAAAATCCTGCAAACACAGCTATTGCGCGGCATGCGCGGAAAGAATCGCGTCTCACGAAATGTCGTGAATCACGAAAGTTCGTCAATGTCGGCTGCGGAAAGTCGTGTCAAGAGGCGACTGCGTTGGCGGAGGATCAGCCGCGCGGGCGGGTGATGTTCAGGGCTTTGAGGCGGGAAGTGAGCGTTGAGGGCTTGAGGCCGAGCCGAGCGGCTGCGCCGTCCGGGCCGGCGATCTTCCAGCCGCTGGCTTCCATCGCGCGGCAGAGATTGTCGCGCTCGAACTGCTGCATCTGCTCGGCCGTCAGCACGGGCGCGTGGGCGGCTGTGGTCTGCGCCATGTCGGCGGCCACATTCGTCGCGGCCGCGGTCGGCATCGCCCTCGTCAGGTCGAGTCGCGGGCTGGTGGAAAGGATCAGCGCCCGCTCGATGACGTTCTGGAGCTCCCGCACATTGCCCGGCCAGTCGTAGCGGCGCAGCAGTTGCTGGTCGTGGCCGGTCAGCGGTTCGACCTGGCGGCCCATGCGCGCGGCAAAGCGTTGCGCGAACGCCTCGGCAAGCAGCACCACGTCGTCGCCGCGCCGCCGCAGGGCGGGAAGCTGAATCGGGAACACGCTGAGGCGGTAATAAAGGTCTTCTCGGAACGCGCCCTGGTCGGCCATGGCTTTGAGGTCGCGGTTGGTCGCCGCCACGACGCGCACGTCCACGCGCCGCGTCCGCGCGGCGCCCACCGGTTCGAACTCACCTTCCTGAAGCACGCGCAGCAGCTTGGCCTGCAGGTCCAGAGGCAGCTCGCCGATCTCGTCGAGAAACAGCGTGCCGCCGTCGGCCAGGGCGAAGCGTCCGTCGCGCCGGGTGGTCGCGCCGGTGAATGCGCCCTTTTCGTGGCCGAAGAATTCGCTCTCGATCAGGTTGGCGGGAATCGCGGCGCAATTGACGGCGATGAAGGGCCCGTCGGCGCGGCGGCTGGCGTGATGGATGGCCCGGGCCGCCAGCTCCTTGCCCGTGCCGGTCTCGCCCAGCAGCAGCACGCTGGCGTCGGTCGGGGCCACGCGGGCCACGGCCTCGCGCAGTTGCGCGATGGCGGCGCTGCGGCCCAGGATCGCATCGCCGGGCCCGCGCTCGCCCACGGCCTCGCGCAGGTACTCGGCCTCCTGCGTGAGGTCGCGGATGCGTCGCTCGGCCGCAAGGCGCTCATCGATGTTGCGCAGAATCAGCGTGTAGTAGAGCGAGCCGTCCGACTCGAAGCGCGACAGCGTCGCCTCGGCGGGGAAGCGTCGGCCGTCGGCGCGGCAGGCTTCGAGGCTCTGCGGCAGCCACCACTGCGAGGCCGCGCCGCTTTCACCTTCCGCATCGAGCAGTTGCCGCAACTGTTTGCGGCTCGCGGCCGAGAGGAATCCGCGCAGGTTGCGGCCGATCAGTTCAAGGTTGTCATCGGCCAGCAGCCGGCATGCGGCGGGATTGGCGCGGCGGATGGTGAGTTCGGCGTCGAGCACAACGATCGCGTCCATGGCCGAATCGAGCAGGCGCTGCAACTGCTGCTCGCGCGCCCGCACGGCCGCGTCGGCGCGCAGGCGTTGTTGTTCGGCCGCGGCGCGGGCCGCGAAAAGCTCGAAGACCTCCACCAGTCCCGGCTCGGCGGGCATCGGGCGGCTGTCGATCGCACCGAGGTGGCCGATGACCTGCCCGTCGGCATCCAGCAGCGGCACGCCGATGTAGCTGACCGCGTCGCCAGTCAGGTCCGAATCGAGGGGGAACAGCTCGAGCAGGCGATCGGCGAAGTGGGCCAGGCAGCGCTGCTCGATGACCGGCTGGCAGGGCGTGTTGCGGATGTCGTATTCGTAGTGCTCGATGTACGCGCCCTTGAACCAGAAGGCCAGTGAGCGCAGGCGCTGGCGGTCGGGCAGATACTCGGTGACCCACGCTCCGTCGGTGCGCAGGGCCGCGGCGACGTTGCGGACCAGGGCGCGGAAGAAGCCTTGGCCGGTCTGGTCCACCGTGCCCTCAAGAATCAGCCGCAGGGCGTCGTCGACGCGCACGCGCGGACCGACCGCATTGTCTCGCGTCGGGCTGACCATACCGGCAACCTCCGACGACAAGCGTAAGCGCCGACCGTGACCGATACAAAGACGCAGGGCATCCGTTGAGCCTCAGGCCGGGGTTTCGCCATGTTGGCAGTCGCTTCCGCGTCCGCTATCGTCGGCCGTATGTCGCAGACGGTCGTTTCCATCACGGGCGAGGATTTCCACCTCAACGGCCGGCCGACGTATCCGGGGCGCGCGTGGCGCGGCCTGCGGATCGAAGGCCTGCTGCTCAACAGCCGTATGGTCCAGGCCACCTTCGACGATCTGAACCCCGCCACCCGCTCGCAGTGGGACTATGCCGACGGCCCATGGGATGCTGAACGCAACGTGCGCGAGTTCATCGCCGCCATGCCGTCGTGGCACCGCTGCGGCCTGCTGGCGGTCACGCTCAACCTCCAGGGCGGCAACCCGCGCGGTTACGTCAACGACCAGCCCTGGCACAACAGCGCCTTCACATCCGATGGCCGCCTGCGGCCGGACTATATGGACCGCCTGGCCCGCGTGCTCGACGCGGCCGACGCACTGGGCATGGTCGTCATTCTCGGCCTTTTCTACTTCGGGCAGGACGAACGGCTCGCTGACGAGCAGGCTGTGATCCGCGCGGCCGACAACGCCACCGACTGGCTGCTTGATCGCGGCGATCGTCACGTGCTGATTGAAGTCGGCAATGAGGTGGATTTCCCACGCTATGAGCATCCCATCATCGCCCGCGATCGTGGCCACGAGCTGATCGAGCGCATTCAGCAGCGATCCCGCTGCCGCGTCGACAGTCCCGCCGGCCGCCTGCTCGTGAGCACCAGCATGCGCGGCGGCGGCGTCCCCACGCCCAACATCGTCAACGTCGCCGACTACCTCCTCCTGCACGGCAACGGTGTGCACCAGCCCGACGGCATCCGCAAGCTCGTTGACGACACCCGTGGCGTGGCCGGTTACCGCGGCCAGCCCATTGTCTTCAACGAGGACGACCACTTCGATTTCGACAAGGCCGACAACAACTTCCTCGCCGCCCTCAGTCGACGGACGAGCTGGGGCTACTTCGACTACCGCGAGCAGGGCGAGCCGCTGGAGCAGGGCTTCCAGAGCGTGCCTGTCGACTGGGGCATCAACTCCCCGCGCAAGCAG
>CAZUUQ010000104.1:0-4065 GCA_964622625.1 uncultured Phycisphaeraceae bacterium
TTTGAACGCGATCGCCCGTGACGATGAACAGGCCGGCCAGGCGCCGCGGGCGTTGGCGCACATCGCGGCTGACTGTACATCCATGGACGGCCGCTGACACCGAAGACGGCGCCAGCTCCGGGGCTATACTGTCGGCTGCGATTACAGCAGTCCTTTTGTCATGCTGCCAAGCGGGAGGCGATGGTGCGGGAAATGAATATTGCCGTGGTGCCGGGCGACGGGATCGGGCCGGAGATCGTGCCCGTCGGCCTGCGTGTGCTGGAGGCCGCATCCCGCCTTTACGACTTCGGGCTGCGGACCCGGCTTTTCGATTTCGGGGCCGGCCGCTACCACCGGCACGGCGCGTTCATGCCCGACGACGCCCTGGACACGCTGCGCCGCTTCGACGCGATTTATTTCGGGGCCGTGGGCGTGCCCGAAGTCGATGATCGCCTTCCGTTCAGGCACTTCACAGCCAAGGTCCGCAAGGCGTTCGGCCAGTACGTGAACCAGCGTCCGGTGCGCCTGCTGGCGGGCGTCGACGGACCGTTGCGCAACGTCAAGCCCGGCGAAGTCGACATGGTCATCGTCCGCGAGAACAGCGAGGGCGAGTTCGTGCAACTCGGCGGCCAGCACAATCCCGAAAGCCCCGACGGCCTGGCCACGGAAACCAGCGTCTTCACCCGTCGCGGCATCGAACGGGCCGCCCATTACGCCTACCGCCTGGCCCGACGTCGCCGCCGCAGACTCACAAACGTCACCAAGTCGAACACGCTCATCCACAGCCTGGCCTACTGGGACCAGGTGATAGAGCAGGTCGGCCGCGACTATCCCGACGTGACCTATGAGCGGATGTATGTTGACGCGGCGGCGGCGAACTTCGTTCTGCGCCCGCAGCGGTTCGACGTCGTGCTCAGCAGCAACATGATCGGCGACATCCTCAGCGATCTGGGAGCGGCCATCATGGGCAGCCTCGGCCTGGGACCCAGCGGCAACATCAACCCCGAACGCGAGTTCCCCTCGATGTTCGAGCCGATCCACGGCTCGGCTCCCGACATCGCCGGCCGGGGGATCGCCAACCCGATCGGCGCCATCTGGTCCGGCGCGCTGATGCTCGAACATCTGGGCCAGCCCGTCGCCGCCGCGGCCATTGTCCGGGCCATTGAGAAGGCGCTCGCCGACGGGCTGCGCACGGCCGACCTGGGCGGCTCGGCGACCACCCGGCAGGTGGGCGATGCTGTCATCAGACATCTGACCGCGGCCGACAGCGTGGCAGAGACCCCTGTGAGAATGGCATGACGCGACTGGTCGACCTCACGCTGACGCTGCGACCCGGCATGCCCGGCGTGGAGGTCGAGCCGGCACGCACCCTCGAACGCGACGGCTGGAACGCCAGCACCTTTAAACTCTACTCGCACTGCGGCACGCATATGGACGCGCCGCTGCACTTCGCCGTCAGCGACGAGACGATCGACCAACTCGACGTCGTCCGCTGCGTCGGCCCCGCATGGGTGGCGGACCTGACCCCCATCGAGCCGCGGACGGAAATAGACGTGGACCACCTCGGCGACATCGCCGCGTGCCTCCATCCGGGCGAGAGCCTGCTGCTGCGCACCGACTGGAGCCGGCGCGTGGGCGATGCGTCGTGGCGCGAAGAACTGCCGCGGGTCGGCGAGACGCTGGCACGCTGGTGCGTGCGGCGCGGCGTGCGGATGCTCGGTGTCGAGCCGCCATCCGTCGCTGACGTCAACAACATCGAGGAGGTCACGCGCATCCACCGCATCCTGCTGGGCGGTGGTGTGACGATCATCGAGGGACTGGCCGGCCTCGACCGCCTGCGCAGCCGCCACGTGCGACTGATCGCCCTGCCCCTGAAAATCGCCGGAGCCGACGGAGCGCCGGCACGCGTGATCGCCGAAGAGGCGGCATCGAAAGCGGCGGGAGACTGACCGCCGATCGTCTACAGCAACTCCTGCACCTGATGCGCGTCGAGCATTCGCGTGCGGTGGCCGCGAAGCGCGAAGAAGAGCTGGGCCGTCGCTTCCAGTTCTTCCGAGGCCCACACGGCCGCGTCGAGACTGGCGCCGCTGACCACCGGGCCGTGGTTGGCCAGCAGCACGGCCGCGTGTTCGGCCGCGAGTTGTCGCACGGCTGCGCCCAGGGCGGCGTCGCCGGGGCGATGGTAGGGTGCCAGCGGAAGCTTCCCCACGCGCATGATGAAATAGGGCGTCAGCGGCGGCAGGACATTGGCCGGATCCACATCGGCCAGGCACGACAGGGCCACGCACCACGGCGAATGCAGGTGCACCACTGACCGCGCCTGCGGCCGCGACTGGTAGAAGGCCATGTGCAGCGGCACTTCCTTGGTCGGCTTGTCGCCGCTGATGTGTCGGCCGTCGACATCGAGCTTCGCCAGACGCTGCGGGTCGAGTCGGCCGAGGCAGGCGTTGGTAGGTGTGAACAGGTAGCCGTCGTCCAGGCGTACGCTCACGTTGCCGGAGCTGCCCGGGCAGTAGCCGCGGGCGAACAGCGAGGCGCCGTGCTCGACCAGGGCCTTGCGCAGTTGGGATTCGTTGAATTGCCCGCTCATGTTGTGCCTCGCGGATGATCTACTGCAGCATGTCGAGCGCCTTGATGAAGAAGTCGCGGCTGCCGAAGTTGCCCGACTTGAGGGCGAGCGCCAGCGTCGCCTGCCGGCCGTCGTCACGGGCGGCCTGCGTCCAGGGGACGCCGGGATCGATCCGCGGCCCGATGCGCAACGTTGTGACGCCCAGCGCCTCGACGACCGCGCCGGATGTTTCCCCGCCGGCCACGATGAAGGCGCCCGCGCCGGCGTCGGCCAGTCGGCGGGCGATATCGGCCATCGTCCGCTCGATCAGCGTGGCCGCCCGCTCGCGGCCGAGCTGTAGCTGGGCGGCCTCGACATCGCGCGGCTCGGCGGTGGAGGCGATGAGGATCGGGCTGTCGTGCATGTGGTCTTTGGCCCAGGCGACGACCGTCTCCGGGGTCTGCGTGCCGGCCGCCAGCGCCAGGGGATCGAGACGATGCAGCGGCCAATGACCGGCCGCGTGCTCGACCTGCCCGCGCGTGGCCGCGGAGCAACTGCCCGCCAGCACCACGGCCGCGGATTTGTCGGCCGGGCGACGGACGGGTTCGAGGTGTCGGCCCGCGGCAAGCTGACCGCGTCGACGAAAGTTCCCGGGCAGTCCCATGGCCAGTCCGGAACCGCCGGTGAGCAGGCGCAGGTCCCCGCAGGCCTGTCCCAGGGTGGCGAGGTGTTCATCGGTCACGGCGTCGAGCACGGCGAAGCGGTGCGCCTGGTCGCGCAGTGCGGCCAGCGCGTGGCGCACCGCATCCGATCCGCGCATCACCGTCTCCAGCGGCACCAGGCCGATGCGCGAATCTGCGCGGCATTGCCGACCCAGCACGCGAAGCAGGTTTGCGTCGCGCATGGGCGTGAGCGGGTGGTCGCGCATGCTCGACTCGCTCAGCAGCACGTCGCCGACGAACAGGTGGCCGCGGCAGACGGTCCGCCTGTTGGCGGGGAAGGCGGGGCAGACGACGGTCATCGCCTCGCCGCATTCGTCCAGCAGCGCCTCGGCCACCGGGCCGATGTTGCCCGCGTCGGTGGAGTCGAAGGTGGAGCAGTACTTGAAGAAGAGCTGGGCGGCCCCCGCGTGCAGCAGCCAGCGTGCGGCCGCGAGGGATTGTGCGACCGCCTGTGCGACGGGCGCGGTGCGCGACTTGAGGGCGACGACGACTGCGGGCGCGTCGGCGGCAGCGGCGTGCGGCGGGCTGTCCGTCGCCACCGGGCCGATGCGCAGCACCGTCGCCATGCCCTGGTCCGACAGCATGACCGCCAGATCGGTCGCGCCGGTCAGGTCGTCGGCGATGCATCCGAGCAGCGGTGCCATGACGTGCCTCAAATGCCTGTGAAAACGGCGCGAGTATACTGCGCCGGCATGGACGGCACCGGGAGCATCACCGGCAAGGTCACCGCGAAGATAAAGGTGCTGTGCGCCTGGATTGATGAACTGGCGCAAGGCTCGCCGTGGGCCATGGCCATTGAGGCGCCGGGGCTGCGCT
>CAZUUQ010000104.1:4165-7165 GCA_964622625.1 uncultured Phycisphaeraceae bacterium
GAACTGGCGCAAGGCTCGCCGTGGGCCATGGCCATTGAGGCGCCGGGGCTGCGCTGCGAGCATTACAGCGGCGGCGCGGATGCCGCCAGCGCGTGGGACATCGGCAGCCTGCGCAAGTCATTCAACAGCGCCCTGGCCGGTCAGCTCGCGGCCGAGGGCCTGCTGCGATTCGATCAGCCCGCCTGCGAGTTGTGGCCTGAACTGCTGACCCTGTCCGGTCGTGATGAAGACCGCCGCATCACGCTGCACCACCTGCTCAGCGGCACGTCCGGATGGCTGACCGACGACGAGCCGGGGCGGCGCTTCCGCTACAACAACAGCGCCTTCACCGCGGCTGAGCGCGTGGTCGCGGCCGCGATGGGCGACCACGTGGCCGCACAGGATGTGGGCCCGCGGAATGTGGCGCCGCAGGTTGCGCGGCGTCTGATCGAACCCCTCGGACTGTGCCATACGCGCACCAGCCATCGCGACGCACCGTTCAATCCCCAAGCGTTCAGCGACCCCGGTCCGAAACTCATCGTGGAGTCGACGGTCGGCGACCTGCTGCGCTGGGGCCGGCTCTGGCTCGATCGCGGCTTTGCGGACGGGCGCTCGCTGGTGCCGCCGGAGCACGTCACGCGCGCCACCACCGCCGCCAACCCGGATGTGCCCGACGGCAAGCGGTACGGTTACGGCTGGTTCGTCAACACCGACCGCGCGCTGTGGCCGTCGGCGCCGTCCGACGCCTTCGGACATCCGGGCAATGGCTTTTACCTGGCGGACCGCCGCTCGTCGCGCTGCTTTCTGCTGGTCTGCCCGAGCCTGCGTCTGACAGCCGCGATCTGCAACGATCCCCGCACCGGCATCGGCGCGGACTACGGCCGCGTGCCGATGGCGCAGACGGATGCGTGGATCGGCCGTGTGCTGGCGCTGGGGTGAATCCATCGCGAGCGCATTGAACCGCCGGGAGCGCGGCTGCATCAAGGACGTTTCAAAGCCGTCCACTGCAACGTCAACGTCACGTGATGTGACGCCAGCGACCTCACCCCCCCAGCCGCGTAGGCAACTGATCGAGCGGGAACGGCGGATGGGCAAGGGGGCGCAGCACCAGTTGAAGCAGTGCCAATTCCTGATCGTCGCCCGCGATGCGGTTGAATCGCACCTGGCCGCAGGCGCGGCAACGATGGATGATCGCCCACTCGCCATCCTGCCGCACCTCGATGCCGATCGGCTCCATCGGCGCGCGACAAGGGCAACGGCGGTCGCCCGGCTGCTGGTCGACGTGGCGCGACCAGAGGCAATACGGACAGTGGTTTCGGTGGCGCGTTCCGCAGGCGCGGGCCTCGACGCGCTGGCCGCAATGGATGCAGGTGAACGCCGTCCCCTGACGGCTGGACTGGCTCGACATCACGAGACCCTTGAAACCGCCGGCGGTGACAGCCCAAGCCTGTGGCAACGCCGCGGAGAGGTGCGGAACGGATGCTTGCTCAAGGGTGCATTCCTTCGTCCCGCCGGGCTGAAATGCCGGCGCGCACGACAAGCCGCGTGCGAACAGACGACGGAATGGGCATCAGGCAGTGGTCACGCGGATCAACATAACCGTTTGCCGTGCCCGCGACAAGAGGTTTTTCCGCTAGACCAGCCCCAGCAGGCGGGCGGGGTTGGTCCGGGTGAGACGGGCCAGATCGTGATCGCTCAGGCCGCGGCGGCGCAGTTCGCTGAGCATCCGGTGCATGCCGGTGATGGGGTCGGGCAGATCGGCGCGACCCAGGTCGGTGGCGAGGACGGCCGCGTCGATGCCGACGGCGCGGATCTGCGTGGCCAGCAGGTCGAAGCCGTCGCGGGCCTCAGGTCGGGGGTAGCAGTATTCGAGTATCGCGCCGCCCTCGCGCAACTGTGCCTGCAGCTCCAGCGGAAACGCGAGGAATGGGATCTCGGGATGGTTGACGAGCACGCGCTTCACGCCCCGGGCACGGGCTTCGCGCACGACGGCGAGCACTTCGCGGGCGCTGATGTGGCCGGTGGCCAGCACCGCGTCGTGCTCGGCCACGCGTTGCATGATCGCCAGCAGTTCGGGCTTCACCTGGCCGCGTTCATCGAGCACGGCAATGCCGCCGGGCGCGTCCGGGCCGCCTTTGCCGATGTGTTCGCCGCGGCCGTCGACCGTCGGCAGCCAGACCATCCTGCCGCCGGCCCGCAACGTCCGCTCGACCACGTCGCAGTTCAGGCCGCCGACGGAGCCGTTCAATGTCACACCGCCGTAAACGTGCAGATGCGGGAATTGCCGACGGCACTCGGCCGCGCGATCGGCTGTGGCGTGGTGGTGGTCCTTGAGCACAAAGCCGGCCATTCTCGCGGCGACGGCCGCGGCCGCCAGTTCGAGGTAGTGATGCGTTCGCGGCCGCACGTCCGGTCCGGTATGCACGTGCAGGTCCAGTACGCCCGGCAGCGTGGGCGCAGCGCTGGCTGAATCCGCGGACGGTGTTGGGCGGGCTTGCTCGCTCATGGATGTTTCCGCATGCACGCGATGATGCCGTCGGCCACGCCGTCGGTCGTGCCTTTGCCGCCGAGGTCGGGCGTGAGACGCTCACCGCCGGCGGCGGTGAAGGCTTCAACCGCGGCGACGACCTGCTTTGCCGCGTCCGATTCGTCCAGGTGATCGAACATCATGGCGGCGGAGAGGATCAGCGCGATGGGATTGGCCACGCCCTTGCCGGCGATGTCCGGGGCCGCGCCGTGGCAGGCTTCAAAGAGCGCCACGCGCGGGCCGTAGTTGCCGCCGGCGCCCATGCCCAGTCCTCCGACCAGCGCGGCCGCGAGGTCCGAGAGGATGTCGCCGTACTGATTGGGCGCGACGATCACGTCGAACCAGGCGGGGTCGAGCACCATCCGCGCGGCACTGGCGTCGATCATCAGGTCGTTGCAGATCAGGTCGGCCGCATCGCCGGGTGTTTCGCCAAGCTCACGCTGAGCTGTCTCATAAAACGTCCGCAGGAACAGGCCGTCGGTGCGGTCGAGAAC
>CAZUUQ010000104.1:7265-9327 GCA_964622625.1 uncultured Phycisphaeraceae bacterium
CGACCGTCACGGCCGGCGAGTGGCGCTCGACGATCAGCGGCCCCTTGAGTCCGACGCCCGTTCGCCGCACGCTTTCGACTGTCGCCGGCGGCAGGGGATGGCCGTGTCGCTGCTGAGCCGCGGCGCCGGCGTCGCGCCGTTCCAGCTCCAGGCGCACGCCCGTGGCCGCCAGCACGCGCAGGGTCGCGGCCATGATCTCCGGGCCGATGCCGTCGCCTTCGATGACCGTCACGACGTGGCTGCTCACGCGCCGGTTCCTTTCGCGGATGAGGCGGCGGTCAGTCGCCGCCAGTGCCCGATGGCTTCGCGGGCGGCGTCCCGCGGCGTCGGCTGCTGCGCAATCTCGATCGACACCCACGCGCTGTAACCAACGCGGTCGAGCGTCTCCAGGATGCGATCGAACGGGATCACACCGGTGCCCGGGGCCCCACGATGGTTGTCGGCGAAGTGCACGTGGAACAGCCGATCGCCCGCGGCCTGGAGCGGGGCGGTGAAACTGCTCTCCTCGATGTTCATATGGAACGTGTCCACAACCAGGCCGAGCCGGGCATCGTCGAGCCGGTCGAGAAAGGCCAGCGCCTCCTCGACCGTCCGCAGATAGCTGCTCTGGAAGCGGTTCTGCGGCTCAAGACAGACGCGCACATCGCGGCGATGCGCCTCGGCCAGAATCTCGCGCAGGCTGTCGGCGAAGCGGTCGCTCGCGGCGGGAACGTCGGGCGGCTCACAGCGGCCGCGGAACTGTCCGATATTGAGCATCGCGCCCCACGCGGCACACAGGCCCGCCGCGGCTTTCGCCGCCGCCACCGCCTCGGCCCGGTTGGCCGCGTCGGGCGACGACAGCGACAGCCCACGCTCCAGTCCGATCGGGCCGGTGCCGACGATGGGAATCGCGAGATGATGCTTGTTCGCCAGTTCGCGCACAGGCTGTGGATCAAACGACTCCGGCCCGCGGACCATCAGCTCGACGCCGTCGTAGCCCATCGCCGCCAGCGCGGGAAACATCTCATGCGGCTCGCCGCGCCACGCCAGCACGCGGTCGGCCTTGGCCTCCGTCGACGCGGCGGTGTAGGCCACTTTCATGTCGCACTCCTGTGTTCGAGGATGTCGCGCACACGCGCCAAGGCGAGTCGCGGACTGGTGAGTATCACATCGTTCTCCCGTTCGCTCAGCAGCCGGGCGACGGGGCTGAGGCTCGCCTGCACGACGGCGACCGCGTCCACCTCACCCGCCAGCGCGCGAAGCCGCGAGGCCAACGCTTCACGATGCTCGGGCGCAGCCGCGTCGGCGGCGACCTGCACAGTTCGCGTGATCGTCACCGGCCGCGCGCCACCAGGGTTCGCAGCGCCCGCCTGCTCGATCAGTCGCCGCGTGAACGCGATGGCCGGCTCCAGCGATCCGACCAGCGCCAGGCGTCCGCCGACTTCGACAGCCCGCTGGATCAGCGGTTCATCGACGCCCAGCACCGGCACGTCGAACCGGCCGCGCAGGATCGGCAGATGCTGCGTGTACATCGAACAGGTCGTGAGAATCACGTCCGGTCCGCGCTGCTCGGCGCGGCGCAGCGTCGCCAGGAACAGGTCGCGGCTGGCGTCGCTGGTGGCGTCCGCCTCGAAGAGCCGCGGCTCGATCAGATCGACGCACGCAATTTCCGCGGCTTGCGCGAACCATGCAGCCACCGGCTCGACGGCCCGCGGCGTCGCGTGCACGCACACCACCAGGGCCCTGTCGGTGTGCAGGTCTTTGCTCATGGCCGCGCCTTGCCCGTTGATCCACCCAGTAAAACCGGCTGGCGCGACGCGGCCGACTCGTAGCCAGCCCAGACCGCGGCGAATGTCTGGAGGTAATCCTCGCCGTCGGTCTCGAACGGCTTGCCGGCGCACAGGCAGTCGATGAAGTGCTGCTGCGCGGCGCGGCAACTGTCACCGAAATAGCCCAGCGCCGGGGCCTCGAAATTCACCTGACGGCGCGGCTGGTCCAGCGGCTTGACCCAGACGCGGCCCTCGAGGTCCAGCGCCAGTTGGCCGCCGTCGCCTTCGATCACAATCTCGCCGCGCGTCCGCGG
>CAZUUQ010000105.1:0-9323 GCA_964622625.1 uncultured Phycisphaeraceae bacterium
GTAGAGCGCTTCGTTCGGGACGAAGAGGCCGCAGGTTCAAATCCTGTCACCCCGATTGAAAACCGCCATGGGCGGTTTTTTCATACGGCGAGATGGACAGGCCACGGCAGGTGTGCACAACATCGACAGGCGCGCGATGTCACCATCGCAGCAGGATTGCTGGCCAAGTCCATAACCCCGAAGCCGTGTCAGCGCTTCTGTGATGCGATTGCCTGACCTGCAAGCGGAGAGGGCGGGATTCGAACCCGCGGTACGGCAAGCCGTACACAGCATTTCCAGTGCTGCACCTTCAGCCACTCGGTCACCTCTCCGTGACGTCGGCCGAAGCGTCCGCCTCTCAGCGTGTCGCGTTCGGCCGGGTGCGGCGCTTATCCTATTACCTTGGGCTGGGTTGTAAAGGAACCGGGCATGAGTGAGCGTGTGCCGCGATCACGTGTCGACTTCGACGGCCTGCTGGTCATCGACAAGCCGGTCGGGTGCAGTTCGATGGACGTGGTGCGCCGCGTGCGTCGCGCTGCCGGTGGTGCGAAGACCGGGCACGCCGGCACGCTCGATCCACTGGCCAGCGGCGTGGTCATCTGCTGTCTGGGTCGGGCGACCAAGGCCGTGCCGCGCCTCATGGACCTGCCTAAGACCTACGTGGCCGAGGTGGATATGTCAGCTTTCACCAGCACCGATGACCGCGAGGGCCAGCGCCAGGAGGTTGCGGTTGCCGTGCCTCCCGATGCCACGATGGTCGCGGCCGCACTGCCGCAGTTTGTCGGCCACATCCTTCAGCGGCCGCCGGCATTCAGCGCTGTCCACATCGACGGCCAGCGGTCTTACAAACTCGCACGCCGCGGCCAGGCTGTGATGCCGCTGCCGCGCGCCGTCCGCATCGACGCGATCGTAATGCTGGCCTATGCCTGGCCGATCCTCGCCCTGCGCATCGACTGCGGCAAGGGAACGTACATCCGCGCGCTGGCCCGCGATCTGGGCGGGGCGCTGCACACGGGTGGGCATCTCCGGAGCCTGCGGCGGACGGCCGTCGGCCCATACCGTCTGCAACGGGCCATGCCGCTCGACGACCTGCCCCCTGCATTGGTCCCTTCTGATCTGCTGGCCACTGCAGATCACGCCGACACCGGCGCTGTGGAGCGTCGGTAAGCCGCCCGCATCACCACCAGGCCGAACTCGAACAGGCCATAAAGCGGGATGGACAGCACCAGCATGCTGATGACATCCACGGGCGTCAGGGCGGCGCCGATCACGAAACACCCGAAGAGGCAGTGGCGGCGGTAATCCGCGACGCGGGCCGGATTCACGATTCCCGACCAGCCCATCACCAGCATGGCCACCGGCAACTGAAACGCTGCCGCGATGCCCAGAGCCAGCAGGGTTACGAACCCTATGTATTCGCCAACTTCAAAAATGGGATTGAGCATCGATACCGAGACGTCGGGAAACGCTTGAGGGTATTGCTGCATGAAGTAGACGAAAAACCTCAGGCAGACCGGCAGCATGACGAAATAAGTGAACGCCAGGCCCAGCGCGACCATCAACGCGCTGAACGGCGCGAGGATCAGCATGGCCCGCCGCTCGCTGCGGTACAGACCCGCTTCGGCGAATTTCCAGAGCTGGTAGATCAGCCAGGGCGCGCCGAGAATCAACCCTCCGAATATGCTCACCTTCAGATAAATGGAAAAAGGCGTGGTCACTTTCGTGACGTGGAGTTGCGGCGGCAATCCGGCGTCCGCGAGCACATCCAGCAGGGGGCGGCACAGTACACCCACGATCTCGCGGCCGAAAAACAGCAGAATCACCGCCGGCGCCAAAGCGCCGACCAGTCCAAGGATCAGCCGCCGCCGCAGCTCCTCCAGGTGATCGCCGATGGGCATCCGCTGCTGATCGATCGAGTTCCCGCGCATGGGCTGCGATTCTACCGCCCCGTGAACTGCCGTGGCGAGCCGCGGGAAGCCGTGTGGCGCCGGCCGACTGTCCTCCAATGCCGCCGGCGGCTACCATGTCAGCACCCGGGCAGGGAGTCACCCCGATACCACACGACATGAAAGGAATCCGAGCATGTTCAACCGTCTGATTGTGATGTGCGTTCTCGCGGCCCTGTGGGGGATGTCGGCGATGCCGGCTTCGGCGCAGAGTGAGGGTGAGCAAGTCGGCGACGCGTCCGAGCCGATTGTGATTGACCAGCAGATGTCCCTCGACACGCTCGATCAGAAGTTCTGCTACATGATCGGCAACGACGTGGGCCAGTTCCTGAACACTTACCCCATGGACGTGCAGATCGACGTGGACGCCTTTCTCCGCGGCTTCAACGATGGCGTGGAAGGACAAAGCGCCATCACGCAGGAGCAGAAGATGGCACTGAGCCAGATGATTCAGGAAGCGGCCGAGCGGCATCGCGACCGGCACAACGTCGCCCAGGCCGAACAGGGCCAGGCCCACCTGCGCGAGAACGCCGCCCGCGAGGATGTCACCGTGACCGACAGCGGCCTTCAGTATCGCGTGGTGGAAGCCGGTGATGGTCCAAGCCCCCGCGCGGAGGACCAGGTGCAGGTGCACTACCGCGGCCGCCTGATCGACGGCACGCAGTTCGACAGCTCTTACGATCGCGGCCAGCCCGCCACCTTCGGCGTCACCCAGGTCATCGCCGGGTGGACCGAGGCACTCATGCTCATGAACAAGGGCGCCGTCTGGCAGATCACCTGCCCGCCTGACCTGGCCTACGGCGAGTTCGGCGCCGGCGGCATCATTCCCCCCAATGCCGTGCTGATCTTCGACATCGAGCTGCTGGACATCATTCCCGCCGCCGATGCGACAGATGCTGGTGGTGCGACAGATGCGGCCCCGTGACCGGAACGCGCCCATGCCCGACGCTGATCACACACCCGCCGCCGAGTTGCCCCCCAGACGACGAGGCCTGTCGCGCATCTTCGCCGCCCTCGTTTATTCACTGCACGGTCTGGCCGGCGCCTGGTGCAGTCAAGCAGCGTTCCGCCAGGAGATCATGCTCGTTGCGCCGCTGAGCGTGGCCATCTTCTTCGTGCCCTGTTCCAATACGCTCAAGCTGATTGTACTGTTGTCGCACGTGGGGCTGCTGATCGTCGAGCTGCTCAATTCAGCGATCGAAGCAGTGGTAGACAAGGCCTCGCCGGAGTTTCACGCCCTGGCCAGGCAGGCCAAGGATATGGGCAGCGCCGCCGTCCTGCTGAGCCTGGTCGCCGTCGCCGCATGCTGGATCGCCGCCGTCTGGCAGGCCGTACTCTGGTCCGCCTGATCGGGGCCCTCGCGTCATCTGGATGCGGCTGGAGAAAATCAAGCAGGCCCGGGCCCATGCCTGTTCTGGAGCCTGCTACCATGCCGCCCCATGAGCAGGAAGAACACCAGCGAGAAAAGCACCCGCGAGTTGCGCATCGCCATCATCGGCGGCAGCGGCCTTGGTGACGCTCTGGGGGCCGAGGTTGGCCGACAGGTCAAGCCAGACACGCCCTTCGGCGAGACCAGCGCGCCGATCACACTTACCACCTGGCAGGGCGTCGAGATCGCCTTGCTCCAGCGCCACGGCATTGGGCACACCATCCCGCCCAGCAGCGTGCCCTACCGCGCCAACATCTACGCGCTCAAGGCACTGGGCTGCACGCACGTGATTGCCAGCGGCGCCACCGGTTCGCTGCGCGAGGACATCGCGCCGGGTGACCTGGTCATCGCTGATCAGGTCATCGACAAGACCACGCAGCGCATCAGCACCTTCTATGAACATGCGGCTGTCCACGTCGAGTTCGCCGAGCCGTTCTGCCCGGTGATGCGTCAGTGGCTGCTGGCGGCTGCGGAGCAATTAGGTGACGGATTTGACGGTCGTGTGCATCGCGCAGGTACCTACGTCTGCATGGAAGGGCCGGCCTTCTCAACGCGGGCCGAGAGCGAGATGCACCGCCAGTGGGGCGGCGATCTGATCGGCATGACGGTCATGCCCGAAGCCAGGCTCGCGCGTGAAGCCGAGCTGGCGTACGCGCTGATCGCGCTGCCCACCGACTACGACTGCTGGCGGCCGCATAATCCCAGCGTGCTCCAAGTGGAACTGCTGCAGGAGATCATGGGCAACCTGAAGAAGGCCAGTGCCGCCGGCATCGCCCTGATGAAACAGGCCCTGCGCGACGTGTCGTTGCTGCGTGAGCAGCGCAGCCCCGCCCACGAAGCCCTGACCCTTGGCATCTGGTCGGACAAGAGCAAACTCGACCCGCGCGAAGTGGAGCGCCTCCGCGTCCTCTGGGGTCGGCATTTCACGTGATGGCGCGTGCACTCCTGGTTCCGGCCGATCTCGGTTTCTCTGCCGCCGCGTTACGGCGCCGCGATGTAGACTCCACGCCATGCCCACGCTCAAGGTGCTCTGCGCCCCCGACAGCTTCAAAGGCTCACTCAGCGCGACCCAGGCGGCCGACGCGATGCGGCGCGGATTGATGCGTTTCATGCCGGACCTCGAAGTCGATCACTGCCCCGTGGCCGACGGCGGCGAGGGTACCGTCGATGCACTCATCGCCGCCACCTCGGGTCGTGCCGTGATCACACGCATCCCCGGACCACGAGTCGATAGCGCCGAGCAGGTTGAAGCACGCTGGGGCCTGCTGGATTCTTCCGGCGACGTGGCCGTGATCGAAATGGCGGCAGCGTCGGGCCTGACGTTGCTGCCCGTCACCCTGCGCGACCCGGCCGTAACCACCACCTTGGGAACTGGCCGACTCGTGGCCGCGGCCATGGATGCCGGCGTACGCCGCATCCTCCTTGGCATCGGCGGCAGCGCGACCTGTGACGGCGGATGTGGCGCCGCCCAGGCCTTGGGCACTCTGTTCTTTGACCGCCGCGACCAGCGCATCACGCAGCCGATCACCGGCGGCATGCTGCGCGACATCGCTCGCATCGATGCGGAGCCGTTGCGCCGCCGCATGGAAGGCGTGACGATCACCATCGCCGCCGACGTACGCAATCCTCTGCTCGGCCCGGAGGGGGCGGCCGCGGTGTATGGCCCGCAGAAAGGCGCGAGCCCGCGCCAGGTCTGGCTGCTGAACGAGGGCCTGGCACACGTCGCCGAACTCTGGCGGCGCGACCTGGACCGCGACGTGGCCGAGATACCGGGAGCCGGCGCGGCCGGCGGACTGGGCGGTGGAGCCATGGCGATGTTCAACGCGACGCTGCGCCCCGGCATCGAACTGGTGCTCGAGATCGTCGGATTCGACAATCGCCTGCGCGGCGCGGCTCTGGTGCTGACCGGCGAAGGCCGACTCGACGGCCAGACGCTGGCGGGGAAAACCGTGGCCGGCGTCGCCGCAGCGGCGAGGCGGCAAGGCGTTCCCGTGATCGCCCTGACCGGGGCGCTGGGCGAGGGCATCGAGCGGCTGCGTGATGTGGGCGTGAGCCAATGGAGGGCAATCGGGCAGGGTTTGAGCGCCCAGCAGTCCATGGCCCGCGCGGCTGAATTGCTGGAAGAGGCGGCGGCAGACGTCGGACGCGAACTGCGAGACGGAGGCGAAGCGTGGCTCCAGGCACAACGATGAACGACGCGGTCGATTCGAAACCGCGGCGACTGGGCGGCCTGGTCGTCGCGCTGCTTTTCGCCGTGGTGCTGGGCCTGCCGTTGTGGATGCACCTGTCACAGCGCGGCCAGGTCGCCGAGGACGACGGCGACAACCACGCCCTGACGCTGATCGTTGTCACGCCCAACAACGAGCAGATCCGCGAGGAGTTCGCGGCCGGCTTCAATCGCTGGCGGGCCGCGCGGGAATTGTCGCCTGTGCGTTTCGACTGGCGCGTGTGGGGCGGTACGGGTGAACTTCGCCGCGGCATCATCGCGGCCTATGAAGCCGAGGCGCGGGCTGCCCTGGCGGACAACCGCCCCATTGCGGGTGTCGGTTACGATCTGTTCTTCGGCGGCGGCGATTACGAGCACGACGCTCTGGCGCGCGGCCTGAGCATAGAGCATCATGGCAGCCGGCACAGCGTGCCCGTCGCCCAAGCCCCGCGCCTGCCCGACGGGCTGCTCGAAGCTGCTTTCCCCGAGCCAACCATCGGCGGCAATCGTCTGTACCACCCCGATCGCCTGTGGATCGGCTCAGCTCTTTCGAGCTTCGGCATCGTCTACAACCGCGACGTGCTGGCAATGCTCGATCTGCCCGAGCCGACGACCTGGAGCGATCTGGTGGACGCGCAGCGCGGCCGCTACTTCGGCTGGGTCGCGCTGGCCGATCCCGCCCACTCGGGGTCGATCGCGGCCACGTACGAGCTGATCCTCCGCCGCCTTGGCTGGCGCGAGGGCTGGCGGGTGCTGCGCCGCGTGTTCGCCAATGCCGGCTCAGTCGCCGGCTCGGCCAGCGCGGTGCCGGTGGATGTGTCGATGGGCGAGGCCGCGGCGGGTATGTGCATCGATTTCTACGGCCGCTACCAGGCCGGGGCTGTCGGCGGCCGGCGCGTGGGGTACGTCGATCCGCCCTTTATGACCGCCATCACCGCTGACCCGATCATGCTCCTGCACGGCGCCCCGCATCTCGAGCTGGCCGAGCAGTTCATCGCTTTTGTGATCAGTCGCGAGGGCCAGCGACTCTGGCAGCGGCGGGCGGGCGTCGAGGGCGGACCGCAACGCTATGAACTTCGCCGCCTGCCCGTCCGTCGCGATCTATACACGGCCGAGGAAATGGCCCACTGGACCGACGACGTGGACCCGTTCGCCATCGCCCGGCCCATGCCCGCGGGCGTGCCCAGCTTTTTCAACCTCGTTGCGCCGTTGTCGCATGCCATCGCCATCGACGTGCATGACGAACTGCGGTTCGCGTGGACCGCAATTCTGGCCGGCGACGATCCGACTCGCCGCGCGGCGATGCAGACCGCGTTCGACGCCATGCCCGACGACCTGCGCGTGCCCTGGCCGGACGACGCGCCGATTGCCGCATGGGAGGCGGCCCTGGCGGACGTGGACGATCCGCGTCACGCGCAGGCCGCGGCCGTCATGCATGCGTTCGTCGCCGACATTCTGCAACGTTGGCGCGAAGACCCGCGCCAACGCGACCTGGACCGTCGCCGCTGGGCCGCCTTCTTTCGCGATCAGTATCAGACCGTCGCACGGATGCGGTGAGGCATTCCGTCACCATGACGCTGCCGCTCACTGGGCCTGATACGTGAACTTCTGCCCGCCGACACTGGCTTCATACATCAGACCGCCTTTGGCCATGGTGAAAACCAGAACGCCGCTGTCGTAATCGGCGTCGGCCGAGGCGCCGGCGGTGGCGGCGACGGCGGAGGCCTGGGCCGCGAGGGCGAAGTTGCCGCTCTTGAACGCCTCCAGCGCATCGCTGTTGTTGAAGAAGATGACCTCGCTGTAGCTCTGGCCGCCGAGCTGGAGACCGATGGTGCCCTGCGATAAATCGCAGTAACCGGTCATGCGGCGATTCTCATACACCACACCGCGTCCGTAGGCTCCCCCCACGCCGATCGCACCCTTACCCACCGTGGGGAACACGGCATAACCGTGGGCGCTGTCGAAGAGCTCCTGCATGCTCGGGTCCGCCTGCTTGAAGGCGGCAATCGTCTCCTGAGCGGCCTGCCGCAGGGCCTCGCGGTCGCCCGCTGTCTTCGGAGCCGTTGAGCAGGCGGTTGCGAATAACCCCGTGGTTAACAGCAGGGTCGCACTACCGAGGGTCCATGGTGCCATGTCCGTCTCCTTGTCAAGATTGCATCGCAGGGGTTCGTCGTCTTGTCGACCGACCACCAGTTGGTTGGTCCGATTCAACAGGTAGAATCATGGTCATGATAGGCCATGTGTCCCGGTTTTTGCGTCAAGCGGTATACGTTGCGGCTCTGACATGGTGCATTGGGGCGACCGCGGCGGCCCCAGGCGCCCTGCTGAGGCTCACCGACGGCACAAGGTACGAAGGCCGACTGGTTCAGCGCAGCGATGCGCAGATAGTGTTTGAAATCCACATCGGCAGCGTGCGCTTCACCCGCACCTTCACGAGCGACCAGGTGGCCGCGGTCGAAGCGGGTGCGGACGCGCCGCTGGCTTCGGACGGTGCTTCCGAAATCGCACCGGCCCGTGATGATCTTGCGCACGTGGACCCGCCTGCGAACCGGGCGTCCGCGGCGCAGCCGGGCGACAGTCCTTCATCGCAAGGACCGACCTACATGCTGCTTCCGCTTCACGGCACGTTCGGCGAACAGGTGGATGGTCCGATCGTCGCCCGCTGCCTCGATCATGCCCGTCAGGTGCAGCCCGATGTGGTCATTGTGCGGATCGACAGTCCAGGCGGCATGCTTGACACGCTCGTGACCGTGGCCGAAGCGCTGGGGAACTTTCAGCGCGACAGCGCGATTCCTGTCGTGGCGTTCGTGGATCACAACGCCCTCTCGGCCGCGGCCCTGACGGCGATGTCCATTCGCTCGATCTACATCGCTCCCGACGGCACGATCGGGGCGGCCCTGCTGATCAGTTACGGGCCCGGCGGCGCCGTCTCATCCGTGGCGGCCGACGGCGACGTGGCGGAGAAGTTCCTGTCGGTATTCAGGGCCAGGGTTCGCGGCTGGGTACAGCAGGCAGGGCACGATCCGCTGCTTTCGGAGGCGATGGTCGACCCGTCGCTGGAGCTTTACCTGTTGCAGGGGGCGGCCGGCGACCGCAGATTGCTGCGTGGTCCGATCGACCAGCGTGACGCCGCGGACCGGACGCTTGAGTTGATCATCGCGCAGGGGCGGCTGCTGACGCTCACGGCAAGTGACGCGCTGCACGTGGGACTGGTTGACGGCGTCGTCAGCGACCTCGACGAACTGGGCGCAGCCCTGGGTATGTCCGGCTGGCGTCCGATCGACGACGTGGCTGAGCAATGGATGACTGAGCGGGCGACGACGGCGGCGCAGGTGCGCAGCGACTATGAGCGTACCGCCAGGGGCCTGGTGACGACGCTCGGACAGGTCGTCGACGGCTCAGCCTCGCATCCGAGCGCGCAGGAACGCGCGGTGGCGGCTCTGCGCAGCCGCATCGCGCGGATTGAGCGACTGGTCGAGGAGCATCCCTTCCTGCTGCCGCAGGCGATGGCGGATTTTCCCGGAGGGTTGACAGCACTGAAGTTCCGCTGCGATGAAGTTCTGCGTGAGATACGCGAAGCGCGGCGGGACTTCATGCGTCAGCGGCGGTAGGGCGGGCGCGTCCCGACGCTGATGGCGGTACGATCACGCCGCAGAATTGACCTGGGTCATCACGCGAGGACGCCGCGGCCCTGTAGCCCAATCGGCAGAGGCAGGCGACTTAAAATCGCTCCAGTGCGGGTTCGACTCCCGCCAGGGCCATT
>CAZUUQ010000106.1:0-1198 GCA_964622625.1 uncultured Phycisphaeraceae bacterium
CGCCACGTCAGGCCGGAAAAGCCCAGCAGCGACAGCGTCAGGTGGAACGGCGCGGGCAGGTCGTCGGCCTCGAGCACGTCGATGCGGCCCAGCGCGTCGGTGAACAGCAGGCGGCGATGCCAGCGGATGCGGTCGCGCACGCCCAGGCGCTCGTACAGATCCAGCAGATTCGTGCAGCAGCGCAGCAGCACGTGCTGGCAGTTGTCGAGCACCAGGCCGCTGTGCGGATCGACGAAGCTGGTGGCCCGCCCGCCGAGGCGCTGTCGGGTTTCGACGAGCGTGACAGCCACGCCCGCGTCGGCCAGGCGCACGGCCGCGGCGATGCCCGCCAGTCCCCCGCCGACCACGACCACGCGGCGCGGCATCCCTCTGCCTTGGTTGGCCGCACTGGTCATGCGCGCTCTTCTCCAGCCGGCGGCGACGCCGCCACGACCGGCGACCGTCCGCCGCGGAACCGCCACAGCGCCCGCAGCGCGATGGCGAGCTTCGCCGGCTTGCCCAGGGATACGCGGCGGCGCAGCACAGCCGCGGGATCGCGCTGGATCTTTACCAGCAGGCCGCGGTAAATGCGCATCATGGCCCAGCAGGTGGCGCGGGCGTCGGGCGTGATGCGCGCCTCCAGCGGCGCGGAGGCGGCGTAGTAGCCGGCCGCACGCTGACATTCAAAGGCGATCAGTTGCCGCACCCGATCATCACCCCCGCCGTCGCCCCGGCCGCTGCGCAGAAAAGTCAGCAGCGTCTCGGCATCGAGGTCGAAGCGGGCCAGATCCTCGGCCGGCAGGTAAACGCGGTCGCGCTGCGCGTCCTCGACCACGTCGCGCAGGATGTTGGTCAATTGCAGCGCCAGGCCGCGCTGCTCGGCCAGCTTGCGCGTGGCGGGCCCGCCGCTGCAGCCCCAGACGCTCAGGCACACCAGGCCGACGGTGGAAGCGACCTTGTAGCAGTAGTCGTAGAGTTCGTGAAAGCTTGTGTAACGGCGTTTGGTCTGGTCCTGAAGCTGGCCGTCGATCATGGCGTCGAGGTCGGCGGCGCTGACTTCGTGTCTTTGCAGCGTGTCGCAGATGGCCGGCCAGAACGGCGCGTGCTCGGGCAAGGCGGGGGCGACGAGCCCCGCGCTGTTCAGGGCCGCCCGCGTCTGGCGGCGGAAGACTTCCAGACGATGCTTCTTCTCAGCATCGCGGCCGGTCTCGTCGGCCAG
>CAZUUQ010000106.1:1298-9184 GCA_964622625.1 uncultured Phycisphaeraceae bacterium
TCGTCGGCCAGATCGTCGGCCAGTCGCATCCAGGCGTAGACGGCATACATCGCCGCCCGCTTGGCCCGGGGCATGAGCCTCATGCCATGGAAGAAATTGCCCGCGCGGGTCTGGGCCACGGCCCGGCAGGCGATGTAGCTCTCGGCGACGGTGGGGATCTCCACGTCGGCTTGCGCATCGAGCACGGACGCGATCGGTGCAGGGGACTCTGTCTTGCTCACGCCGGATGGTCCCCCCTGCCGCTCGCGAGCAGCTTGCCGGCCGCGGCCCGGGCCATGAGGCCCAGCTTGGCGAGCTTCGACAGGGCCGGACGCCGCGTGAGCGTGTCGTACTGCTGGCGACGGATCATCTTCAGGATCGCCTCGCCGCCGAGCGTGAACAGTTGCACATCCACGCGCACATCACGGGCCAGCAGCGGCCACAGTCCGCGGCCGCGGTCGAACAGCGGCTGCGTGCGATCGACCAGCTCCCTCATCGTCTGTTGAAAGCCCGGCCGCATCGCCCGCAGACCGCCCAGCGACTCGACGCACGCGCGGCATTGGGCGGCATCGCGCCGGCGGGCCGCGTCGGCTTTCACGGCGGCGGCCATCGTGGCGATCTCCAGGCCGTGACGGCGGGCGACGTCGGCGGGAATATAGACGCGGTCGCGCTCGACGATGTCGCGGCGGACGTCCTGCCAGAAGTTGGCCAGTTGCAGGGCGGTGCACGTCGCGTCGGCCAGTTGCTGACGCTGCGCGTCGCGGTGCCCGCACAGGTGGAGCACCAGCCGACCGACGGGATCGGCGCTGCGCGCGCAGTAGTCGAGTACCTGCTCCCAGGTGTCATAGCGGGTCACGGTCTGGTCCTGAATGAACGCGTCAATCAGGTCATCAAACGGCTTGCGGGGGATGTCGAACCGCTCGATGGTCGGACGCAGGGCGACGAAGACGGGATGGCGCGGCTTGCCGTCGTAACAGCGCGTCAGCTCATCGCGCCACCAGGCGAGAAGCTCCAGGCTGCGCCGCGGATCGCCGGTCTCGTCGCCCAGGTCGTCGGCCCAGCGGCAGAAGGCGTAGACGTGGCGGAAGGGCTCGCGCAGACGTCGCGGCAGCAGCCAGCTCACGACGGTGAAGTTCTCGTACTGCGCGCGCGTCAGCTCGGCGGTGTACGCGGCCGCCTGCTCGTAGCTGAGCTGCTCGCAGCGGTCGGGGCCGAAGCGGTCGAGTTGTGCCAGCACTGCCGAAGCCATGGAGAGAGCCGTCCTGCACGCGGCGGGAAATCGGTCGCGGCACCATCTTAGCCGGGCATTGCGGCGGCTCCCAAACGGTGATGCGGCGCGGCTTATAATCCGCGTTCACTGCCCATCCCCCATTCCCGCAGGAGATCATCCGTGCCCGACACCTACCCGCGCATCGGCCATCTGCGGGATGCGGCGCAGTTGCGTAGCCGACTGCGGGAACTGGAGCTTGCCCTGCCGGTGGATGACGGCATCCAGTCGGCCGCGGACGGCTCACCGCTGGCGCAGCCGCTGATGGTCGGCGCGGCGGACGGGGCGGCCACATCGCGCCGCATCGGAAACCGATGGTGCATCCATCCGATGGAGGGCTGGGACGGCACGCCCGACGGTCGGCCGACGGAGCACACGGTGCGTCGCTGGCGGCACTTCGGCGAAAGCGGGGCCAAACTCATCTGGGGCGGCGAAGCGTTTGCGGTGCGGCACGACGGCCGGGCCAATCCGAATCAGCTTTTCCATCGGCCTGAAAATGAAATGCCGCTGGGCGAGCTGCTGACCGCGCTGCTGGACGCGCATCGTGAGGCAACCGGCTCGACCGACGATCTGCTCGTGGGCCTGCAACTGACGCACTCCGGCCGATTCAGCAGGCCCAACGACAAGCAGCGCCTTGAGCCGCGCATCGCGTACCACCATCCGTTGCTGGATGCGAAGTTCGGCATCGCGCCCGACAACGACGCGCCGCTGCTGAGTGACGACGAGATTCGCCGCATCATCGACGCATACATCACCTCGGCGAAGATGGCGGACCGGCTGGGCTTTCACTTCGTCGATGTGAAGCACTGCCACGGCTATCTGGGCCATGAGTTTCTCTCAGCCTTCGAGCGGCCGGGTCCATATGGCGGGGACTTCGCCGGGCGCACGCGGTTTCTGCGCGAGATCTGTCAGGGCATCCGGGCCGCGTGTCCGCACCTGCTGATCGGCGTGCGGCTCAGCGCGTTCGACTGCTGCCCCTTCACGCCCGATCCGACCCGCGGCGATGCGAAGCGCGGCAAGCTCGGGCCGGGCATCCCCGACCCCGGCTATGAGAAGCTGGCGCGCGAGGGCCGCTATCCCGGCTTCGGCTGTCGGCGCGATGACCCGCTGACCATCGACCTGCATGAGCCGATCCGCCTGCTGCGGATGATGCGCGACGAGCTGGACGTGGCGATGGTGAACGTCTCGGCCGGCAGCCCTTACTACGTGCCGCACATCCAGCGGCCGGCATACTTCCCGCCCAGCGACGGCTATCAGCCGCCCGAAGATCCGCTGGTCGGCTGCGTGCGGCAGATCGACGTGGTGCGGCAGCTCAAGGCGGCGGCGCCCGAACTGCCGCTGGTGGGCACGGCCTACACGTATTTTCAGGAGTATCTGCCGCACGTGGCCCAGGCGGTGGTGCGCGAGGGCTGGGTGGACAGCGTGGGCGTGGGGCGCATGGTGCTGAGCTATCCGCGCCTGCCGCTGGACTGTCTGGAGCACGGCGAACCGCGCGGCGCGAAGCTGATCTGCCGCACGTTCAGCGACTGCACCACGGCTCCCCGCAGCGGCCTGATCTCCGGGTGCTTCCCGCTGGATGACCACTACAAAAAGTCGTCCGCGGCCGCGCAGCTCAAGCAGGCGAAGCAGCAACTGGCGACCAAGCTGACGCGTCGATGAGCCTGACTTGCCCGCTCGAGCTTCCAGGCTCTCCCCGTCCGCCGTGCCGCCGCAATTCTCACCGCTCACCCAAGGTGCCGCGCAAAGCGGCACGCAGGGCGTCGAGTTTCGCCGATGGATACAGGGCGAAGCACCAGTCCCGCCGGCGGGCGATGCGGCGATTGGCCAGACCCGTGCGACTGCGATGCACCGCCGCTTCCGCTTCGGCCAGCACCTGCGGATGGTCAGCGACCAGGGCGGCGTTGATGCTGTGCACCTCGTCGAATGCGGCGCGGCGACGCCGTTTGTCGCGGTCGTCGTGCATGCCCGCCAGCAACGCGCGCTTGCGCCGCGCCGGCGCGTTGGTCAGATTCAAACATCGGTCGACGTTGTGCGGCACATGATGCCGCCGCCACACCGCATGCGCGTGGTCGGCCCGATCGGCGATGGGCGCGTCGAAGTCCAGCCGCACGTCGGCGCTGGCCACGGCCATCGGAGCCAGGGGGTTGGCCTCGCCGCCCCGCCATGCCCGCATCCACCGCGCCATGGCCTGGTCATATACGCCGCCGCCCGTGCCGTGAATGAACAGGTCGCACAGCCCGCCGCGCATCAGCGCCGTCAGCAGCAGCGCCCGCGGCGCGAGCGTGTCGGCGCCGCGATCGATTTCGCTGCCATCCTCGGCCGCCAGCAGCGGCGTGCTGTCACTCAGATCCGCAAAGACGCGGCGTCGCGGCTGGTTCCATCCCAATACCCACAAGGGCAGCTCCACGCGGTCCGGCTCGACGCGCAGGGCCGTCACGCCCGCGCCGGGATGCGCCGCCACTGCTCCGTTGTAGTGATGAACGCAAGCCCGCGCATCGGCCAGCGCCGCATCGACCAGCTCGGCGAACCGCGGCAGCGCGGCAAGCTGCGTCACCATCAGCAGCGGCACCTCGCCGGTCCATGGCCGCATGAGCCGGGCCGTCACCACCGCCACCTGCTCAGCCAGCGTGCGACAGGGCGGCAATGACTGCCATGCCGCGGCCAGCGTGCCGAGACGTTCATCCCCCGCCGCGCGCAGACGCGCGACCACCGCGTCGGCATCCACAGGCGGCTGCATGCCCGTCGGCACCTGCGCCCGCACGTCGGCCAGGTGCAGCCGCCGCACGTTCAGTGCATCGCCGTCGCGCCGCGGCAGGTCGATCGCCAGGGCATCGGGTACGTCCTGATCGACCACCAGGTGCAGCCAGCCGCACTGCCATAATCGCGCCAGCTCCGCCGCGACAATATCCTTGGCCAGAATGCCCGGGTGCCACAGCCACGCCTGGTGTCCCGTGGCAATCAGCGGTCCCCTTGCGGGCGGCGGCGCGCTGCCGAGGCGCTGCGCGTTGGCTTGGGCCATCGTCCTCAGCGCCGCGCGGCTGTCGCGGCCATCATCGTTGTCGGCGCGCATCGGCGCACCCCAGCCGCCCTCCGGGGACTGGAGCTTGACGTCGGGCGTTGAGGCAATTGCGCTTGGCGTCACGTTCAGTCAATGCCGATGCCGGAAGATGCCGTTCCATCGGCCACAGCCCCGCCGCCTCCGCCGCACGCGCACGCGGGCGCTGCCGCCGCGACGCGGGGGAACCGCCCGGGAAACCTGGCCAGCTCCGCCTCGAACACGCGGGTGTAGTGCGCCAGGCGATGCTCCGCGTCGTCCAGCCGCCCGCCGAAGCTGCGATTGGGATCCTTGTAGATCAAACGAATGGGAACCTCGCGCACCCGCAGGTCGTGGGCGGCCGCCTGCACCCAGAACTGCAGCGGGAACGCGTAGCCCTTCTCCGTGAAGCCCAGGCCCCGCAGCGCCGCCACGCGGTACGCCTTGAAGCCGCAGAACCCGTCGGTCAACGCGTAGCCCAGCGTGCGATTGATCATCTCGGTGACGCGCGCGTTGATCGCCCGGCGGTCGACGGGAGGCAGGTCGCCGTCGGTCTCGCAGGCCAGGTAGCGGCTGCCGCTGATCACGTCCGCGTCGTCGCGGGCGATCGCGTCGTAGAAATCCGGCAGGCTGGCCGGCTCGTGCTGCTCGTCGCAGTCCATCGTGATCAGCCAGTCGTAGCCGTAGCACTTGGACCAGCGAAACGCGTCGATCATCGATTGCCCGTAGCCGCGGTTGACCGCGTGCCGCACCACCTCGACCGGCTGGCGGGCCAGCAGCACCGGCGTCTCGTCCGTCGAGCCGTCGTCTATCACCAGGATGTCGCTGGCGTACCGCCGCACCTCCTGGAGCACACGGGTGACGTACGTCTGCTCGTTGTAGACCGGGATGGCCACGAGGCTTCGGCTCAGTTTCATGGCATCAGGCTCCGGCCACGACTTCACGCTCCCCGCGGCAGCGGCGCGGCGCTGGCCGCGCATGGCAGATCGTAGAACCCGCCACGCGCGGCTTCAAGCGGTCGGACCCAGCGAGCGCCAGAGCGCGACCTGCTCATCAATGCCCAGCGTCTCAGGCCGCCGCATGGGATCAAACCCGGCCGAAAGGACTTGCTCCCGGCCCAGCAGCCGGCCGAGCTGCTTGCGCCGCTGGCTGAACAGGCGGCCGACGAACGCGGAAAAGGCCGACAAATCCGCCCAGTCACCGCACAGCGGCGCGGCCCGCGGCCGCAGACGCAGCACAGCCGACTCGACGCCCGGCACGGGCCAGAAACAGCCGGCCGACAGCGCCGAAATCAGTTCCACCTCGCATCCAGCCTGAATGATGATCCCCAGCGGGCCGTAGTCCTTGCCGCCCGGCCCGGCGAGCAGGCGGGCCGCGACTTCTCTTTGCACCATCACCAGCGCCATCATCATGGTCGGCTCAGTCGAGGCCGCATGCCGAAGCACCAGGTTCGCCAGCAGCGGCGAAGCGACGTTGTAGGGCAGGTTCGCCACCAGCTTGAAACGGGTCGTGCCGCCGGCGCGGCGCAGGGCGTCGAGCACAGCCGGGTTCAGCGCGTGCTTGCCCGCCAGCACGTCGGCGATCAGCAGCGCCGCGCGCTCGCCGAACGGTTCGAGCACCTGGCGCAGCAGCGGCTCCAGGTCGCGGTCAACCTCGACAGCCACGACGCGCGCCCCGGCCGCCAGCAGACGCAGCGTCAGTGCCCCCGTGCCCGGCCCGACTTCGAGCACCAGTTCGCCGGGCGACAGCTCCGCGGCCGCGACGATGCGATCCAGGTGGTTGGCGTCATGCAGGAAGTTCTGGCCGAAGCGCTTCTTGGGCCGCAGGCCGTGCGCCGCCAGCAGATCCCGGATTTCACCGAGCGTCTGACTCATCCCCAGAGCATACGCCCCGTCATGCGTCGTCGCCCAGCACCGCCCGCAGCCATGTCCGCGTCATGAGGCCGAAGCCCGCCAGGTTCGGGTGCAGGCCGTCAAAGGTCCACGTGGCCGGCGGCGCCTGCTCAAACGCGCGGACCAAAGCCCGGCCGAAAGGCACGAAGACCGCTTCGAACTCGGCCGCAATGGTCCGCACCAGGGCCTGCCGCTCGCGCATGTCATGGTCGTGTTCGGGCTTCATCCACGGCGGGTGGATGTGGAACGGCTCACCCAGAATCAACCGCACGTTCGGCAGCGCGGCCCGCGTCCGCACCAGCAGGGCCCGGTACGAGCGCCCGTAGTCCTCCAGGGACTGGCCGATCCACCCTTCGAGAAAATACCGCCCCCAGTCGTTGGCGCCGATCAGAATGCTCAGCACGTTCGGCTCAAGGTCCAGACAGTCCTGCCGCCAGCGCTTGTCCAGATCGAAGACGCAGTCGCCGCTCACACCCCGGTTGTAGATCTTCAAACCCGGATGCGAACCCCGTGCCAGCAGCGCGGCCGCGCACATCTTCGCGTAACCCCAACCGAGCGCGTGATGATCGTTGGGAACCGACTGGACCGCTTCGTTCCGCTCGGCATGCGTGATCGAATCGCCCTGAAACAGCAGCACGTCGCCGGCGCGGAACAGTTGCATGGCCGCCTCGCATGGTCCACTCAATGCGTCACACCACGTCGCCATCCTCGCCGACGGCCGCCAGCCACGCGCGGGCCATCAGGCCGTGACCCGCCAGCGACGGATGCACGCCGTCCTCCGACCAGTAGCGCGGCGGCGCCAGGTGGCAGGCGTCCTCGAACAGCGCCTGGTAGCCGATGAAGACCGCCCCGTAGTCGTCGGCAAGCTGTCGCACCATCCGCTGCCGCACCGCCAGATCCTGCCGCGCCGCCGGCGTGATCCAGGCCGGCTCGACAGCGAACGGCTCGCCGATCACCAGCCGCGCGTCGGGCAGGCCCTGCCGCGTCTGCTGGAGCAACTGGCGGTAGCCGCGGCCGAAGGCCTCGGTCGGCGTGCCCTCCTCGGCCACGTCGAGGCGGTGGTGCTTGGACCAGTCGTTGACACCCAACAGGATGCTCAGCACCGTGGGCTTCAGGGCAATGCAGTCGTCGCTCCAGCGGGCCAGCAGGTCGCCGATGCGGTTACCCGCGATGCCCCGGTTGAACACCCGCAGACCGCGGTTCGGCTGCCGCGCCAGCATGTCGCACGCGGCGATCAAGGCATAGCCGCGACCCATGGCGTCCAGGGCGTTGGGGCCGGTGGCATTGCGGTTGCGGCCGGTGTCCGTGATCGAATCGCCCTGAAACAGCAGCACATCGCCCGCGCGGATCATGGTGAAAACCCTCAGGAAAGCGTGTCGCGCCATCGCGTCCCGGTTGTGGCGGCGGTCAACATAGCAGCCGCGGGCTGTCGCACCAACCGGCGGCGCCGTGGCGCCGGGAGGCGACGGCCGTCTGTTACGATACCACCATGGCCACGGCCCGAATCCGCAAACTGCCGCCCCTGGTTGTCAACCAGATCGCCGCCGGCGAGGCGATCGAGCGGCCGGCCAGCGTGGTCAAGGAGCTGATCGAAAACAGCCTCGACGCCGGCGCGGGCCGCATCGACGTCGCCGTCGGCGAAGGCGGCCGGCAACTGATCCGCGTGGCCGATGACGGCAGCGGCATCCCCGCCGATGAGATGCCCCTGGCCCTG
>CAZUUQ010000107.1:0-2402 GCA_964622625.1 uncultured Phycisphaeraceae bacterium
TCCGCCAGGCCGTGGGCGGTGGCGGCGAGCGTGTTGGCCGAGCAGGGGACGATGACCATGCCGTCGTGCTGGAACGAGCCGCTGGCGATGGGTGCGCCCACATCGCGGTAGTGGTGCACGATCAGGCCTGGAATCTTGCTGCGAGCGTTGTCATCGGCATCGCCATCAACATCGACAGCGGTGCGGCCGGTGAGGGCTTCGATGTCGAGCCCTTCAAGGCCGAGTTCGTCGTGCAGCAGTCGCTGGCCGAGGGGTGAGACGACCAGGTGGGTTTCGATGCCGGCATCCAGCAGCAGGCGGATGGTGCGTTGGGCGTAGATGGCGCCGCTGGCGCCGCTGATGCCGACGACCAGGCGTTTGGGCATGGCGGGTACTCCGGGGGCGCGCGCTCCGCTGCGCGTCGCGGCCGATGCCAAAATGGTAGCCGCGTTCAGCGCCCCGTGGCGGCCAGGGGGGCGGCCGACGGAGTGACGCGACGGACGGTGACGGTCAAACCCCGGGCGTCGAGGGCCAGTGTGTTCAGTTGCACGCTGGGCGGGGCGTCGAAGAGGTCCAGCAGCGGCCGGGGGTCGCACAGGCGGCCGGCGGTCATTTCGTCGACCATGGCGCGATGCTGCTCGGCGAGTTCCTGTCGGAGGGCTTCGATCGAGCTGCCGGCCGCTGCGGCGACGCCGCCGGGCACGGGCAGCCGACCGCCGCGCATCTGGGCGATGCGCATCCAGAGCATGCCGTCGGGCCGCGACTCGACATCCATGGCCAGGCTCACGATCTGCTCGACCTCGCCGATGCGCGCCTCGCCGGCCACCACAAGGCGGCCATCCTCGACCGCCGCCATCGGATGGCGCAGCCGATCCACGCCGGGTGCGCCCATGCGCTGTAGTGCGTCGCGGCCGTGGACGTGCAGCCAGGCGTTGAGTTCGGACAGTGTGACGCGCAGCGGTCCGGCCGCATCGGGGTTGCCATGCCGCAGCCAGGCGCGCAGACGCTGCTCGAATTGGTCGGCCATGGCCCGTGTCTGCTGCGGGCTGCGGTCGGTCAGTTCGCGGCGGTTGGCGGTCCAGTAAGTCGGCTCGGAGCGAAGCAGGTAGAAGGCCCCGCCGCCGGCCAGGACGGTCAGCAGAAAGGCCGTCGCCAGGAACAGAAAGATGATCGTTCGCAGTCTCGGGGTGCGAGGGGCAGGAGTGTGCGGGCGCGGCATGGGCGGCTCCGGGTAGGTCACGAGCCACCCCGTCGTCCCTGCACTTAAGACGGCGCGGCCGCGTCCAGATTCAGATCGACGCGATCGGTGTGGACCTTGACGTCCAGAAGCCGCCAGCCCTGCCTGCCGTCGCCTTCCGCCGTCGGATCAAAGGGGTCGAAGTCCTGACCGCTGAGAGCGGCCTGGAGCCAGGCGGCATGGCCTGGGTCGAGGCGCTCGAGTGTCGGCTGGAGCCGTGAACGGACCAGGGCCAGGGGCACGACCAGCCGGCCCGCCTGGACGCGCGCCAGCCGCACGCGCAGAGGGTCATCCTCATCGGTTTCATAAGTCTGAAAATGCAGGCTGTAGACCTGCTGGCGGCCAGCGTCGCTGCGCAGGCGGAAGGCGGCGATGACGCGGCCAGCTTCGACGGCAAACATGGCGTCTTCGATGGGCAACGGGTTGGAGCTCGCCGTATCGGCCGACCCGCTGCGGTGCCGCACCCAGGCGGGCAGACGCATCTTGATCCACGCGTTGGCGGCGATGAGGGGTACGGCCACGTCGACAGGCCGGGGCGTGGAAGCGATGGTGCTGATCAACCGCTGCTCAAGGTCGATGGCCGCCTGCCGCTGGGCTTCGAGGCTGTGGGACGCCAGGTCCGTGCGGGCCTTGCGCCAGAAGGAAGGCTCGACCTGCCAGAGCAGGTACGCTCCTGCGATCATCATGGCCAGCAGCGTCGCCGCGGCGAGGATGCCGACCAGCGGCCACTGCATCGCGGCCGTGCGGCGAAGCACCAGGAGCAGGTACGGGCTTCGCATCATGCGGTCGGGGAAGCTCCATGGCCGCGGCCTGGGGCGGTGGATGACCCAGCCGCCTGTTGCACCACGGCATCGAACAGGTGCTGGTGCAGCAGTTCGTGATCGGTCACGGCATCCAGCGCACGTTGCAGTTCCGCCACCCGCTGCGCGGCGGACGCATCAGGTTCGATGGCCGCCAGTGCCGCATCTCCCAACGCTTCACTCGCCGCCAGAAACCACGCGGCCGCCGCTTGACGCCGCCGCCCCGCCATGGGGTTGCCCGCATCGCGCACCAGCCACCGATCACGCAGCTCCGCCGCCGGCGCAGCCAGCAGACACATGGGCCGCTCCCGCGTCGGCGTCATCACCAGCCACTGCGGCTCCGACACCGATGCCGACCCCGCCGATCCGGACGCCGGCTCGGCGTA
>CAZUUQ010000107.1:2502-5790 GCA_964622625.1 uncultured Phycisphaeraceae bacterium
TTCGCTCAGCAGCAGCAGGGCGAGGACCAGCAGGGGCATGAAGGCGAAGCGCGTGACCGCGAGCGTCGTCTGCTGCGGCAGGAATTCCAGAGGTCGGCCCAGCTTGAGGCGCAAACCGATGCCGAAGTATGCCAGTCCGCCGCCGAGGTAGAACAGCACGTCCTTGAGGTGGAGCTCGTCGATCACGTCGGGATAGGGCGCATCGCATGCGGCCAGGATCGCGCCGAGGGCGGCGCCGTAGAGCATGAGGGCGCGCACGTCGAGAAGGCTGCGCGCGACCAGCGCGGCCAGGGCGCGCAGCTCGGCCGATCCGGGGCGGCCGGCCTCTTCGCCCATGTGCCGCGCCACGGGATAGAACAGCACGATGCCCATCACCTGCATGACGCTGACCATGGCCACGCCGTAGGCCAGGGCTTCGTCGCCTGGGTCGATCAGGGTGTAGCAGACGTAGGCGCCGAGTGTGAAGCCGAGGTTGCCCTGGGCGGCCGCGAGGGTCATGGTGCCGATCTGCGGGCGACTCCAGCCGATCCGCCGCGACAGGACGAGCATCGTAAATCCAGCGATGGCGACAGCGAGGGCCTGGATCAGCGCCGCCCGGCCCGTGGCGGCCGTGATGGGCAACTGCCAGAGGCTGACGACCGCGACGGCGGGAAAGGCCACGACGACGGTGAGGAAGTGGACGCGCCGGCTCAGCTCGATGGCCCGGCCCTCGTCGACCCCGCCGCGCCGCCGCGTGATGTACCCCGCCGCCAGACACGCTGCCGAGAAGAGAGAAAAACACAGAAAACGCAGCGTCCGGGGGTCCATGGCGGGTTGTGACACGAACATCATGTGACGCGATGGGCCGACGGTCAGCCCACGAACGCCTTGTAGATCGCGCGGACGGCGTTTTCGAAGTCGGCCGTCTCCACGCCGCAGATGATGTTGATCTCGCTGGAGCCCTGGTCGATCATGCGGATGTTGATCTTCGCGTCGGCCAGGGCGCCGAAAAGTCTGGCAGCCATGCCGGGGATGTGCGACATGCCGCGGCCGACGGTGGCGATCAGGGCCATGTCGGGATAAACCTCCAGGGCGTCGGGTTGCAGCTCGGCATGGAGGTCAGCCAGCACGTCGTCGAGCTTGCCCTTGACGGCCGCGTCGGCGACGACGACGCTCATGGTGTCGATGCCGCTGGGGCAGTGCTCGAAGCTCACGCCGTGCCGTTCGAGGACGCTGAGCAAACGGCGGCCGAAGCCGATCTGGGCGTTCATGAGGGCCTTTTCAAGGGCGATGACGGTGAAGTCCTTGCGCCCGGCGATGCCGGTGATATGCCCCGTGGCCCGGTGGTTGAACTGAGCTTCGGGCACGATCCGCGTGCCGGGATGGTCGGGGGCGTTGGTGTTGCGGACGTTGACGGGGATCTCGGCCTGGCGGACGGGAAAGATGGCTTCGTCGTGCAGGACCGACGCGCCCATATACGCCAGCTCGCGCAGCTCACGGTAGGTGACGACGTCGATGGTCTGCGGATTGTCCACGACGCGCGGGTCGGCCATGAGCAGGCCCGAGACGTCGGTCCAGTTCTCGTATACGGCTGCGCCAGCGCCGGCGGCGACGATCGCCCCGGTGATGTCCGACCCGCCGCGCGAGAATGTGCGGATCGAACCGTCGGGCTTCGACCCATAGAAGCCGGGCACCACGGCCCTCTGTACGCCCTTGAGCCGCGCCGCCACGGCCGGCAGGGTGCGCTTCGGATCGTAGCGACCCTCGGCCGTGAAGAAGATCATCTCGGCGGGGTCGACGAACTCGTAGCCCAGCAGTTTGGCCAGAATAAGGCCGTTGAGGTATTCGCCGCGGCTGGCGGCATGGTCGGGTGAGCACCGGCCGGCGAGGGCGCGGTGGATCGTCGCCAGGTGCGGCTCAATATCGAAGTCGAGTTTCAAGTCATCGACGATCTGCCCGTAGCGGTCGGCGAGGAGCGCGAAGACATCATCGAAACGCACGCCCTTGGCCACGTGCTCCTGGCAGAGATACAGCAGGTCGGTGACCTTCGGGTCGTCCTTGGTTCGCTTGCCCGGGGCGGAGGGCACGACGTAGCGGCGATCGGGGTCGGCCTGGATGATGGCCTGGACCTTGCGGAACTGGGCGGCGTCGGCCAGCGATGTGCCGCCGAACTTGCAGACTTTGACGGACGTCTTGACGGACATCTTCGCAGACATGGTGCATCTCACGGGAGGCGGTCATGACGGTCATGTCAGATGGCGGCCGCGAGGCAGAAAGATAGCCGTTGGCCGCCCGCGTGTCACGCATGCCCGATGCCCAGGCACGGCCATGCTGGGCTGCTGTGACGTCCTGCCTGGGCATGCACGCACCTCACCGCTTCCGTGTGCGCCGCCTTCTCGACAGCGGGCGCGGAAGGCGTATACTTGCGTCTCGAATCGCCGCGGCCGTGGCGAAATTGGCAGACGCGCCAGCTTGAGGTGCTGGTGGGAGTTAAATCCCATGGAGGTTCGAGTCCTCTCGGCCGCATTTCGCCGCCATCGCCGTTCGTTCTCGTTGCCCTTGCGTCATTTTCCGCCGCCAGGTCGCCATCACGATGCTGCGTGAACTGCACATTTCCAATCTGGCGGTCATCGAAGAGGCCCACCTGCACTTTCACGAGGGGCTTAACTGCTTCACCGGCGAGACCGGCGCGGGCAAGAGCCTGGTGCTGGGCGCGTTCGAAATACTGCTGGGCCTGCGCAGCGGTGCGGACTACCTGCGCACCGGCGCCGACGAGGGCCGCGTCAGCGGGCTGTTCGAACTGACCGATGCCACGGTGCGGACCGCGGCCGCCGGCGTACTCGACCTGACGCTCGACGATGGCGAGCCCCTGCTGCTGACGCGCAAGCTCTTCGCCTCGGGCCGCACCAGCGTCTCAGCCAACGGCCAGCCCGTGACGGCCGGCATGGTGCGGGCGGTCGGCGAGCTGCTCGTCGACGTGCACGGCCAGCACGATCACCAGTACCTGCTCAAGCCCGTCAACCAGCTTGCGATTCTCGACGCCTTTGCCGACGCCGACGAGCCGCGGCAGCGCTTCGCGGAGCTGTTCGACAAGCTGCGAACCGTCCGGCAGCGGCGCGATGAGCTGGCGGCTTCGTCGAAGCTCCGGCGGCAGCAGCGCGAACTGTACGAATTTCAGGCCCGCGAAATTGACGCGGCCGACCTGATCGCCGGCGAGTTTCATGCGGTGCGCGACCGGCATCGCAAGCTCAGCAACCTCCAGCGCATCCGCCGCGATGCCGAACAGGTGCAGGCCGCGTTGTACGAATC
>CAZUUQ010000107.1:5890-7264 GCA_964622625.1 uncultured Phycisphaeraceae bacterium
GCGGTGGGGCGGCAGTTGACCGCTGTTCGCCAGGCCGCCGCCGAGCGCCTGCGCCCGCTGGTCGAAGCCCAGCTCGCGGAACTGGGAATGGCCGAGGCCGCGTTCAAGGTCGAGTTCCACACCGCCGCCCCGGAACAGGCCGAGTCGCCGACGGGCCTGGACCAGATCGAGATGCTGGTGCGCACCAACCCCGGTCAGCCCGCGCGGCCGCTGCGCAAGATCGCCAGCGGCGGCGAGCTGTCGCGCATCATGCTGGCCATCAAGTCGATCCTGGCCGACAGCGACCGCATCAGCGTGCTGGTGTTCGACGAGATCGACGCCAACATCGGCGGGCGCATGGGCACGGTCATCGGCCGCAAGCTGCGGGCCCTGACGCGGGCTGACGGGCGCGGATCCGGGCGGAACAAGAGTCGGCAGAACGCGGAGCACAATTCCGGGGGCACGCATCAGGTTTTGTGCATCACACATCTGCCGCAGATCGCCGCCTTCGCGGACTGCCACCTGCGCATCGCCAAACAGATCGTGGGCAAGGGCAGATCCCGACAGACGCGCACGGCCGTGGCCGCGCTGCGCGGTGATGAGCGCATTGACGAACTGGCCGCGATGCTCGCCGGCCAGAGCGCGACGGAGACCAGCCGCAGGCAGGCCCGCGAACTGCTGCAAACGGCCGGCTGATCACGCGGCATCGCCCGCAGCCCGCAGCCTGTAACCTGTAATATGAAACCACGTCGCCACAGCGATGCGCATCGACACCCCCTGACCTCGAGTGACTGAAATGCTCGGTATCGAACAGTGGCTTGACGCCCACGCGGTGGTCTGGCCTTTCTTCATCTTCTTCGCACGCATCGCCGACGTCTCCATCGGCACGATGCGGACGATCTTCGTCGTCCGCGGGCGACGCGGCATCGCCGCCGCGCTTGGCTTCTGCGAAGTCATCATCTGGATCGTCGCCGTCTCCGGCGTGCTCCGCGATGATCTGACGGTTGTCAAAGTTCTGGCTTACGGCAGTGGGTTCGCGGCCGGCAACATGGTCGGTGTCTGGATGGAGCAATGGCTGGCCATCGGCATGCAGCGGGTGATCCTTATCTCCCGCGGCCGCCATCATTCCGTCGCCTTCGGACTGCGACTGGCCGAGTTCCTCGTCACCGAGGTGCCCGCACGCGGCGGACGCGGCGAGGTGGCCATGTGCTTTCTCATCGTCCCCCGTCGCCGGTCGCCCGAAGTCATCCGCATCGCCCGCTCCATTGACCCCGACGTTCAGGTCATCGTCGAAGACATCCGCAGCACCAGCCTGTCGAGACGGGGGGGGCCGTCCCACGAAGCCACCGGCTGGCGCGCCATCCTCAAAAAGAAATAACTTCCTCATTCAGCGGG
>CAZUUQ010000107.1:7364-8885 GCA_964622625.1 uncultured Phycisphaeraceae bacterium
GCCTCGAACTCCGCGTCCGGCAGCGGCTCGCCCCAGGCCGACATGAACAGCGACTGCAACACCACAGGCCGCTGACGCCCGAAATCGCGGATATTGTCCAGCACCCGACGCAGCGGCATCGCCGCGCGGTCAATTCGCCGGAAGTATTCTTCCGTCCCCGCGTCCAGCTTCGCCCACACCTCGTCGTGCTCCGGATCAAAGCGCTCCAGCGCCTGCCGCACCCGCGGCCGATCCAGCAGCGTCGCGTTCGTGATGACGATCAGCTTCACATCGGGCAGGTGCAGATCACGCCGCGTTGCGGCCGCCAGCTCCACCGCCCGGCCGAAGTCGCCGTAAGCTGTCGGCTCGCCGTTGCCGGAGAAGGCGATGTCATTGATGCGCCGATACGCCGCACTCACGCCGCTGAAAGGCTCGTGACGCCAGAGGCGTCCATCCAGCGTCCATTGCAGAAGTTGCCGCAGCTCCCGGTCGACCTGGGCCAGATCAACGTCCGACCGCCGCGGCGGCTGCGTGCGATTCACACAGCAGTAGATGCAGTCGAAATTGCACGCCATGTCCGGATTGAGGTTGATACCGATCGACAGGCCGTGACTCCGCCGGCTCACGACGGGGTAGACGTAATCGAAACTCCCCCACAGGCGCGGATGCTCCGCAAACGCCCGGCGATCGCCGCCTTCACCTGATCCCCCGGCAGAGCCGGGGGCTGATCGCTTCGGGCCCGCGGTCCCGGATCCCTCAGCCCCTTCACTGCTGTTTGTTTTCTTTGCCACACCGCTATTGTATGGCCATGAAAATCTACATCCTCGCCGACATGGAAGGCATCAGCGGCATCCGCAAGATCGAGCAGGTCCAGCCCGGCGGAACCGAATACTGGGCCGAGGGCGTGCCGTTGATGGAAGCGGACATAGAAGCGGCCGTCGCCGGCTGCCGGGAAGGCGGAGCGACCGAGGTCATTGTCGCCGACACTCACGCCGGCGGCGGGCAGCTTCGCCTCTCGAAGATGGGCGACGGGGCGGTTTACGAGACACCCGGACCCGACCCCGCGCCGCAGTGCATGATGCCCGGCCTCGACGACACGTTCGCCGGCGTCATCCTGCTGGGCCACCACGGCATGGCCGGCACACTCAACGGATTTCTCGACCACAGCTTCGATTCGTCGCGCGTGTTCGAGATGCGGCTCGGCGGCCGACCGATCGGCGAGATCGGCATCGAGGCGGCCTACGCGGGGCACTTCAACGTGCCGGTCATCATGGTCAGCGGCGATGAGGCGGCCGCGGTCGAAGCCCGCGATTTCCTCGGCGACGTGGAATGCGCGATCGTCAAATGGGGCGTCGGCCGCAACCGCGCCCGCTGCCTGCCCGTCGGCCAGGCGCATGAACTGGTGCGCGCGACGGCGAAACGCGCGGTCGAGCGTGCGAAGCGAAAGGACGGGAAGACAAAGGCCGCATTCAAGCCGTTTAGGCCGAAGTTGCCGGTCACGCTGGAGGTCACGCACTACCGCAGCGACTATGCCGAGCAGGC
>CAZUUQ010000108.1:0-8774 GCA_964622625.1 uncultured Phycisphaeraceae bacterium
TGGGCTGGAAACTGAAGCAAAGCCCGCGATGCGGCGAACTTTTCTTCGCGCCCGGTAACGCTGGCACGGGGTCGATCGGACGCAACGTCGATCTGCCCATCGAGCCGGTCAACACCCGCAACGTGGACGCGATCGATTACTTCTGCCGCCAGCACGACGTGAAGCTGATCGTCATCGGCCCGGAAGATCCGCTCGCGGCTGGGCTGGCGGATCGGCTGCAGCGGCCGGGACGGTGGGTATTCGGACCGACAGCCGCGGCCGCGCGCCTCGAAGCCGACAAGGCCTACGCCAAGGCCCTGATGCGCAGTGCTTCGATCCCCACTGCTGAGTTCAAGACATTCACCGACATGAGTCCGGCGCTGGCTTACGTGCGGGCCCGCGAGACCCCTGTCGTCGTCAAAGCGGCCGGTCTGGCCAAGGGCAAGGGCGTGATCGTCTGCGATTCGCCCGAGCAGTCCGAGGCGGCCGTGCGGCAGATCATGGGTGACAAGGCTTTCGGCGACGCGGGTGCGACCGTGGTCGTCGAGGAGAAACTTGTCGGCCAGGAGTTGTCGGTGCTGGCGCTGGTCGATGGCGGCAACATATACGTGCTCGATCCGACCCAGGACTACAAGCAGGTCGGCGAGGGCGATATCGGCCCCAACACGGGCGGCATGGGCGCGTACTGTCCGACGCCGCTGGTCGATGACGAGCTGATGCGCACCATTGAGGCCGAGGTGCTCGTGCCGATCGTGGACGCGATGCGCCGCGACGGCATCACCTATCAAGGCGTGCTTTATGCCGGCCTGATGCTCACCGCCGGCGGGCCGAAGGTGATCGAATTCAATTGCCGCTTCGGTGATCCCGAATGCCAGCCCCTGATGCTGCGGCTGCGCGGCGATCTGCTGGAGGCGATGATTGCCACCTGCGATGGGCGGCTGGATGAAATCGATCTGTCATGGGACGAACGCTGCTGCTGCTGCGTGGTGATGGCCAGCGGCGGGTATCCGGGCGCTTACGAAAAAGGCAAGGTCATCACCGGCATCGAGGCGGCTGAAGCAGAGGATGGTGTCGCGGTTTTCCATGCCGGCACGGCCTGCAACCGCGACGGACAGATTGTGACCGCCGGCGGGCGCGTGCTCAACGTCTGCGCCATGGGCGAGAATCTCAAGGAAGCACAGAATAAGGCCAACGCCGCCTGCGAGCGGATTCACTTTTCCGGCGGGTTCTTTCGCCGTGACATCGGCTTCCGCGTGTTGAAGAGCGGCCGCTCGGGTAAACGTCTGCAACAGGCCAAAGCCTGATCACCAAGTGGGAAACGATCCAGATTCATGCTCGAACGCATTGACCAGCTTGAAGCACAGGCCGCCGCCGATCTGACCACCGTCGCCTCGGTCGACGACCTGGAGCAGTTCCGCATCAAGTACCTGGGCACCAAGGGCGCGCTCAAGGCGCTGATGGGCTTGCTCAAGGATGTTCCCGCCGACCAGAAGCCCGCCTTCGGCCAGAAAGCCAACGCCCTGCGCCAGAAGCTGCAGCAATCCTTTGAGCAGCGCAAGGGTGAACTCGGTGACGCCCGCGCCGCGACGAAACGTGTGCCGGAGATCGACGTCACTGAGCCCGGCCTGACGCCGCGCCTCGGACGCGAGCACATCCTCACGCAGACGATCGACGAGCTGGTCGACGTCTTTGGCCGCATGGGTTTCGGCGTCGCCACCGGGCCGGAGATCGAGGACGAGTTCCACAACTTCGTGGCCCTCAACATTCCGCCGCAGCACCCCGCCCGCGACCCACTCGACAATTTCTACATCGATCCGACACACCTGCTGCGCAGCCAGACCAGCACGATCCAGATCCGCGTGATGGAAAAGCAGCCGCCGCCGGTGCGCATCGTCGCCATCGGGCGCGTGTATCGTCCCGACGAGCACGACGCCACGCATACCTCGATGTTCCACCAGATCGAGGGCCTTTACGTCGACAAGGACGTGAGCATGGTCGATCTGAAGTCCACGCTGCTCCAGTTCGCGCACCTCTACTTCGGCCCCGATGCCGACGTGCGGCTGCGGCCGAGCTTCTTCCCCTTCACCGAGCCGTCGGCCGAGATGGAGGTGAAGATCACGCGCAACGGCCAGGAGCAGTGGATGGAGATCGGCGGCTGCGGTATGGTGGACCCGGCCGTGTTCGAAGCTGTGGGCTACGATCCGGAGCAGTGGACCGGCTGGGCCTTCGGCCTGGGCATCGAGCGGCTGGCGATGCGCAAATACGGCATCGCCGACATCCGCTGGTTCTACGAGAATGACATCCGTTTTCTGCGACAATTCTGAGGTTATCGCATTATGACACAGACCGCCGACCACGGCGTAATGGCCACCGACCTGCCGCTGCCCGGCCGCCGACAGGGCAAGGTGCGCGATATCTACGACGCAACGCTGACTGACGGGTCAGCCGCGCTGGTGATCGTCGCCAGCGACCGCATCAGCGCCTTCGACGTCGTGATGCCCAACGGCATTCCCGGCAAGGGCGTGGTGCTCACGCAGATCAGCCGATTCTGGTTCGATATGATCGGCCGCAATCTGACGGACAAACTCAGCCACCATCTGCTGTCCACAGATCCCGCGGACGTGCCCGGCCTCAGCGATGCGCAGCGCCGCCAGCTTCAGGGCCGCGTGATGGTCGGACGCAAGACCCGCGTCGTGCCCATCGAGTGCGTCGTCCGCGGCTACCTGGCCGGCTCGGGGTGGAAGGAGTATCAGCAGTCGCAGACGGTCTGCGGCATCCGGCTGCCCGCGGGCCTGCGGCAGTGCGACAAACTGCCCGAACCGATTTTCACGCCGGCGACAAAGGTGGATGACGGCCACGACGAAAACATCAGCTTCGAACGGGCTTGCGAACTGGTCGGCAAGCCGCTGATGACGACGCTGCGCGACCTGAGCCTGAAGATTTACCAGATGGGGCATGATTACGCCGCGCAGCGGGCGATCATTCTGGCGGACACGAAGTTCGAGTTCGGCCTGCCGCTGGATGTGCCGCGTGAAAGCGGGGCGGCCCGTCCGATTCTCATTGATGAGGTGCTCACGCCCGACAGCTCGCGCTTCTGGCCGGCCGACACCTACGCCCCCGGCCGCGATCAGGCCAGCTTCGACAAGCAGTACGTGCGTGATTATCTCGAGCGCCTTGTTGGCGCACGCCAGTGGGACAAGACGCCGCCCGGCCCGACCTTGCCTGACGAGATCGTCGCCAACACACTGCGGAAATATCTTGAGGCTTACCGCCTCTTGACGGGACAGGAGCTCGATTTGTCGGTACAATGAAAAGAGTTCATGGCGGTCGGCCGGATTTCGGCGGGGCCGCGCCGACGACAACCTGCGTCTTATACAAGAGTCCACTTCGCGCCACGGGTGGGCTCTTTGTTTATTCTGGCGATGATTGGACGCGTGAATTGCAGCGCACCTTCGCGCCGCGAGGGTGCGGCTTGTGAGCGGACTGTGGTCAGTCGCGTCGGAGCAGTTGCTCTCGCTGGATCATGACCTTGAGCGTGTGGCAGACGAGTTCGACGTGCGTCTCGTCCATGCGGTTGAAGAAGGGCAGGGCGATGGTGCGCTGGCTGGCGGATTCAGCGGCGGGGAAGTCGCCGGGCTTGTGGCCGAGCATCTGACGGTAGAACGGCTGAAGGTGGATGCAGGGGAAGTAGTTGGCCGCTCCGATTTCGTGGCGGCGCATGCCCTGGATGATGCGGTCCCGGGCGACGTGGTCGTAATCGTGCGTGAGGCGAACGACGAAGACGAACCAGGACATGCACGATTCGTCGCCGGCCGGGGGATTGGGCAGCACCAGGCAGTCCCAGTCCATGAGGCGGCGCATGTAGAGCATGGCCACGCGGCGGCGCGCTTCGAGAATCTGGTCGATCCGCTCCATCTGCGAAATGCCCAGGGCGCAGGCCAGTTCGCTGAGGCGGTAGTTGTAGCCCAGGCGCTCGTGAGCCAGCCACGAGCCGATGGTGTTCGTGCATGCATCCTCGGCCGCCGGGCCGGACGGGGCGACGGCGCGCCCCTGGTTGCGCAGGGAGCGGCACAGGTCGGCCACGCGGTCGTCATCGGTGACGATCATGCCGCCCTCGCCGGTGGTGATCTGCTTGTTGGGATAGAACGCGAAGACACCGACGCGGCCGAACGAGCCGATGGGCTTGCCCTTGCACCGGCCGCCCAGGGCTTCGCAGCAGTCCTCGACCATGGGAATCTCATGAGCGCCGGCGATCTGGGCGATGCGGTCCATTTGGGCCGGATTGCCGAATATTTCGACAGCGAGGATGGCCTTGGTCTTCGGGGTGATGGCGGCCTCGAGTTTGGCCGGGTCCAGGTTGAGGCTGCCGGGATCGACATCGACGAAAACGGGCTTGGCCCCGGTGAAGACGATGGCGTTGCTGGAGGCGACGAAGGAGAAGGGGGTGGTGACGACCTCGTCGCCCGGCCCGACGCCGAGCGCGAGCAGAGCCAGGTGAAGGCCGGCCGTCCCGGAGCTGACGGCAATGCCGTGCCGTCGGCCGGCCCGCTCGGCGATCATCTCCTCAAAGCGCGCCTGTCGCGGTCCGAGGCTCAGCCGACCCGAGCGCAGCGTGTCGGCGACCGCCTTGATGTCGGCGTCGGTGATGTCCGGCTGGCTCAAGGGGATGACGTCGTCGGCCATGGTGATGTTCGCGAGCAGGTTTTTTTACTGTGCCGTTCGGCTCCGACCAGTGCGGGCCGGGCAAAGCGGGTCATTCTAGCGAGATGTCGGCGGCGCGCTTCGGGTCAGTCCCGCGGTCCTGGGCCAGTCGGGTCCGAGCAGGGCATCGAGGGCCGGCGCCACCTGCTGCGTGTGCCGCAGGTACAACCACGCGCCCTGAAGCCGCAGCGTCTGGTCGAATCCACCGCCGCCGCGCACCAGCAGCGACAGCCGCCGCAGAGCGTCGGGATCGAGCGTCTCGGCACGTGGAGGGTCTTTCAGACTTTCACGCGCCGCCAGCAGAACCTTGAGGCCGCGGATCAGGGGTTCGTCGCTGTCAGGCAGTTTCTCTCCCAGGCCCTGCGCTTTGACGTTGCCCGCTCGCACCAGACCCAGCAGTACCGCGGCCAGCAGGTCCGGCTCCGCGGCCAGGAGATCGGCATGGGCCAGCAGTACATCGGCGGCCGCGCCCGACTCGGCGATGCGACCAAGAGCCCGGGCCGCCTCGATCGCCTGTTCCAGCCGCTCCGCCTGGCCCAGCGGCGGGCCGACGGCTGCGGAGATGATCGCCCAGAGCGTCGGCGCCGCCACGTCCAGCGGCGCGTGCTTCTCCGCCCAGAGAACCAGCCAGCCGTTGACCGTGGTCTGCCGCATAGCGATCAGGTCCGCCAGGGCCGAAGCAGTCTCGCTGTTTGGCCGCTTCGAATCAGCGATGGCCCGGCCGGCCCGCGCGATCGCCGGCAGAAGCAGATCTACCGCCTGCCGATTTGCCGCGTCGAGTGTGTCGAAGATAACCGGGTCGGCCCACGGGGAGATCTGCAGAGCCAGCACCGCCAGCCGCCGCTGAAACGTCGGATCACTGTCCTGACGCCAGGCCGCCTGCCAGGCTTCCAGACTTCCCGGCGTGCCGAAACGCAGCGCCACCTGAAGTGCCAGCAGCCGCAGACGCAGCGGCTCCGACTGCTCGGTGCTGACCCACAGGGCCCACGACCCGATGCGGCTGTAATCAAGCCGTAAGGCCGTCTTGAGCAACGTCGTCCGCACCAGCGTGCGCTGCGGGTCATCGCTGCGGTCCACCGCGGTCAGCAGATCCATCGCCTGCTCGTGCTGAAACTGCACCAGGAGCATGGCCGCCAGTCCGCGCTGACCCAGCGGGCCCGTCGTTGCCGCCTGGCGCAGCATGGTCTTGAGCGCCGCCCGCGCGTCGGCGTCGGCGGCGGGATCGTCCAGCGGCGGAGCCGACACCAGCCGCGTCGCCAGCACCACCTTCACGCTCAAGGGCAGATCGCTCCAGCCCAGCATCTGCCGTGCCTGCTGGACATCGAGCAGCTCGTCGTCGAGGGCCGCGCCCACAACCTGGCCGAGAACCACCTCGTCGCGGATCGTCGCCAGACGGCCCAGGTCCAGCCGCCGCTGGTCATCGGTCTCAGCCAGACCCAGCAGGCCATGAATTCGCAGCAGCGGCTCAGGTCGATCCGCGAGGGCGGCGAACACCGGCCGCAATGCCGCGTCGTCCAGATGCCGCAGCGCCCGCAGCATCAGGTGGGCATGCCCGCGATCTGAAGCATCCAAGGCCTGTCGCAGCAGCAGCAGGGCGGACTGGATGGTGGGATCGACCGCCCCCGTGCTCGGCTGATGAGGCTGCTGGGCCGAGGCGACCGCGCCGAGCACGAATACGAGGGCCAGCGGCAGGCAATGCGACGGCGCGCGGCGGGTCATGATGATGCAGTGTATGACAACGCGCCCGCGGAAACCAGATAAGGGCGGCTTTGTTCTTCGCGGCAGGCGGGGCGGCGCCGTCGCACGCCATACGTTGACCGCGCGCGCCGCCCGTGCGAAGATGCCCGGCTTCCATGGGTTACGAACGCCCCAACATCGCGGCCATGAGCGGCTACACGCCCGGCGAACAGCCCACAGGCGACCGCCTGATCAAGCTCAACACCAACGAGAATCCCTACCCGCCCTGCGACGCGGTCATGGCCGTGCTGCGCGACTTTCCGGCGCAGCGCCTGCGCCGCTATCCTTCGCCCGCGGCCGCGGCTTTCCGCCGCGTTGCGGCCGCGATGCACACGTTGACGCCCGAACACATCGTGCCCACCAACGGCGGCGATGAACTGCTGCGCCTGGTCATCACCACCTTCGTCGAGCCGGGCCGGCCCATCGCCATGGCCGAGCCGAGCTACTCGCTCTATCCCGTGCTCGCGCAGATTCACGACAGCACGATGGTACGCATCGACCTGGCCGACGACTGGTCGCTGCCGACCGACCTGGCGGCGCGCGTGCTCGACGCCGGGGCGAAACTGCTGTTCATCGTCAACCCGCACGCGCCTTCCGGCACGCTGACCGATGTCGCTGCGCTGGCGGAACTGGCGGCACGCCTCCAGAAAAGCGCCGTGCTCGTGGTCGACGAAGCTTATGTCGATTTCGTCGATCCATCGCTGCGGCACGACGCGACGGCGCTGGTGCGGCGGTTCGACAACGTCGTGCTGCTGCGGACGCTGAGCAAGGGCTACTCACTGGCGGGTCTGCGTTTCGGCTACGGCCTGGCGGCGCCGTCGCTGATCGAGCCGATGCTCACCAAGACCCGCGACAGCTACAACACCGACGCGATCGCCCAGGCCGTGGCCGAAGCGGCCCTGACCCACCGCGACGCGGCCGCGTCCACGTGGCAAGCCGTCCGGTCCGAACGCGCCCGCCTCACCGCCGCCCTGCGACAGCGCGGCTTCACCGTGCCGCCCAGCCAGAGCAACTTCATCCTGGCCACCCCGCCGTCCGTCGCCCCCACAGCTCCCCAAGCCGCATCTTCGCATCGCGAAGGTGCGGATCACCGCTCCCCCCGCCAAGCCGCCGGCGGCACGCCGGGGCCGCCTCTGGCCCGCCGACTGTTCGAATCCCTCAAGGCCCGGCAGGTCTATGTGCGATACTTCGATCAGGACCGCCTGCGCGACAAGCTGCGCATCACCGTCGGCACCCCGGCCGAAAACGACGCCCTCCTGGCCGCGCTCGACGCCGCCCTGAAACCACACGCAAAGGCTGCCGATCTATGACTTACCACAGAGGACGCAGAGGACGCAGAGAAAACGCAGCGCCATGCCCGGGATGAACACGGATGTACGCCGATGCCGGTAATGAGCAACACATCTGAGGCCTTGAACAAGCATCGTGTCGTCGGTGTTCAGCTTTGCTCCATGTGCTCTCTTCTCTGTGTTCTCTGTGTCCTCTGCGGTTAATTTCTGATTGATAAGGATCGCACCATGCCCCCACGCACCGCGAGCATCAGCCGCAAGACGCGCGAGACGCGCATCGACCTGACCCTCTGCCTCGACGGCGGCGAGTATCGCAACCAGACGGGCATCGGCTTCTTCGATCACATGCTCGACCACCTGGCCCGCCACGGCGGCCTGGGCCTGACCGTCACGGCCGAGGGCGACACGCACGTGGACGACCACCACACCGTCGAGGATGTCGGCATCGTGCTCGGCCAGGCCCTGACCCAGGCCCTGGGTGACAAGAAGGGCATCGAGCGCTACGGCTTCGCGTCGGTGCCGATGGACGAGGCCCTCGCCCGCGTGAGCGTGGACCTGTCCGGCCGGCCCGCCCTGGTGTTCGAGGCCCGCTTCAACGACCCGGCCGGCAAGATCGGCTCATTCGACGTGCCGCTGGTCCGCGAGTTCCTCAGCGCCTTGACGAACCACGGCCTGCTGAACTGCCACGTCGAAGCCCCGCGCGGCGAAAACGACCACCACATCGCCGAGGCCATCTTCAAGGCCCTCGGCCGCGCCCTGCGCCAGGCGGTCAGCGTCACCGGCGACGACGTGCCGAGCACCAAGGGCGTGTTGTAGGCGGTGGGGCGTGCGCGATCCCCCGGCGAAGCCGGGGGCTGCGGTCCTTCGGTCCCTCGATCTTCAGTACCGGTACATCGCGATGACGCGGACCTCGTCGTCTTTGGTGGTCAGGTGGCCGCGGTCGAGCACGACCAGGAAGCGCGTGCGCTCCACCGGGCCCAGGCGGTAGTCGTGGGCCGGGTACCCGCGGATCTCCACGTAGGCCGTGTAGACGTCGCTGCGGGTGGTGAAGACCTGGTTGAGGAACTG
>CAZUUQ010000109.1:0-8501 GCA_964622625.1 uncultured Phycisphaeraceae bacterium
TGCGCCGGGCCGACGCAGCGGCACGCATTTGACCGCTGGATGCAGCGGGACCGTGAGCTTTACGGCGGCCGGCACGACGATTTGTCGGCGGCTGTCGAATCGCGTGCGTCGACACAGGAAGCGACGCTCGATGTGCCTGGCGACGCGACGCTCGACGACCTGATTGCGTTCGCTGTCCGTCACAATCCCGAACTGGAAGCGGCGTTCTATCGCTGGCGGGCGGCTCTGGAGCGTATGCCGCAGGCGCGGACGCTGCCGGATCCGCAGGCGTCGTTCGGGCTGGTGCTCGACGAGGTCGATGCCGACGCGCGGTACATGGGCGAGCGGTATTCCATCTCGCAGATGTTCCCCTGGTTCGGCAAGCTGACACTGCGCGGGGACATCGCCCTCGAGGCCGCGCACGCCGAGGCGCAGCGGTTTGAAGCCGTGCGCCTGCAACTGATCGATCAGGTCACCGGCGCGTGGTACGAGTACGCCTATCTGCACCGTGCGGCTGCGATCGCCGGTGAGAATCAGCAACTGCTGTCGCGCCTTGAGTCGGTGACCCGTGCGCTGTACCGCACGGGGAGCGTCAGTCAGGCCGACGTGCTTCGTGCCCAGGTCGAGCTCTCGCGTCTGGAAGACCAGGTCCGTTCATTGCGGGACATGCTCGGTCCCGCGGCCGCGGACCTCAATGCCGCGCTGGGTCGGCCCGCGCATGCCCGGCTGCCGATCGCCCTGCCACCGTCGGAGCAGATCATCGCGCCGCTGCCCGAACACAGTGACGAACACTGGCTGGTGCTGGCCCGGCAAGCCAATCCCGAGCTGGCCGCGGCCCGCCACGACGCGGCCGAGCAGCGCCAGGCCCTCGCCCTGGCCCGCAAGGACTACTTCCCCGACGTCATGCTCAGCCTCGAATACGCCCGCGACGCCAGCGCCCGCATGGCCATGATGGACGGCGGGGGCGCCGACATGCTCGTGGCGATGGTGTCGGTCAATCTGCCCATCTGGCGACACAAGTACGACGCGGCCGTACGCGAAGCCCTCGCCCGCTTCGGCGAAGCGACCCGCCGCATCGAAGGCCGGCAGAACACGCTCGAAGCCGACGTGAAGCGGGCTCTGTACGCCCATCGCGATGCGGGGCGCAAGCTCGATTTATATGGCGGGACGCTGCTGCCGCGGGCGCGACAGTCGCTGGCCACGACGGAGGCGGCCTACCGGGCCGGCGACGCCGGTTTCTCCGACCTGATCGACGCGCAGCGCGTGCTGCTGGAGTTCGAACTGGCCCACGAGCGTGCGGCCGCCGATGTGGGCCAGGCCGCGGCCCGCGTGCAGGTGCTGGTGGGCGAGCTGGCCATGCACGCCGAACCTGACGAGATGCCTCAGCCATGAGAAAGACCACATGGATGATTCCGGTCGCGTTCGCGCTGGGCGGTGTCGCTCTCGGCTGGCTGCTGTTCAGCGGCACTGAACACGCGGAAGATGCCGCCCATGCCACGGCCGAAGAAGAACACGTCGATCACGCGCCCGCTGCCGCGGCGCAGGTGTATACCTGCTCGATGCACCCGCAGGTCCGCTCGACGGATCCCAAGGCGAAGTGCCCGATCTGCGGCATGGACCTCATCCCCGTGCCTGCGGACGATGAACCCGACGACGCTGCCGCCGGCGACCCGCCGCGCCTTCGTCTCACATCGCGGGCGGCCGCGCTGATGCAGGTGCAGGTTCAGCCCGCGCAGCGCCGGGCTGTGCGGGTGCCGATCCGCCTCTATGGCCGACTCGACTATGACGAGACACGCCTGCGCACCATCGCCACGTGGACGGCTGGTCGACTCGAGCGGCTGTACGTGGATTTCACCGGCACGGCCGTGGAGCGCGGCCAGCCGATGGTCGATCTTTACAGCCCCATGCTGATCGCGGCCCAGGAGGAGCTGCTTCAGGCCCTTGAGGCCGCCCGCGAGATGGAAGCCGGCGGCAACGCATCGGCCATGGAGACCGCGCGCCTCACTGTCGAAGCTTCGCGCGACCGCCTGCGCCTGCTGGGCCTGGACGCGGCACAGATCGGGCGCGTCGAACAGAACGGCCGTGTCGAGGACTACCTGACCATTCCCGCGCCGCTGAGCGGCACGGTCATCGAGCGCCTCGCCGCGACCGGCGACTACGTCGAGACCGGCCAGCCGATCTATCGCGTGGCCGATCTGTCGCGCCTGTGGGTGCAACTGGAGGTTTATGAGTCGGACCTCGCCTGGCTGAACCTCGGTCAGCCGGCGACATTCACCACGCAGAGCTATCCCGGCGAGGCGTTTTCAGGCACGGTCGCTTTCATCGATCCCGTGCTCGATGCCGCCACGCGGACGGTGCGCGTGCGCGTCGACGTGCCCAACGCGGAAGGCCGGCTCAAGCCCGGCATGTTCGTCCGCGGCTCAATCGAGGCAAGCGTTGCGGGCGACGAACCACTGGTCATACCGGCAACCGCGCCGCTGCTGACCGGCGAACGGGCGGTTGTGTATGTGCAGGTGGCCGACGCCGACCGCCCCACGTATGAGCCGCGCGACGTGACCCTCGGCCCGCGGGCCGGGGCGTGGTTCATGGTGCGCAAGGGCCTGCGCGAAGGCGACCTGGTCGTGACGCACGGCAACTTCAAGATCGACTCGGAGCTGCAGATTCGCGGTCAGCCGAGCATGATGCAGCCGCAGGGCGGCCGCCCGCCCACGCACGAGCACGGTGAACAGACCCGTGATGAACCTGTGGCCGCCGCCGCGACGCAGGACGATTTGGACGCCTACCCTCTGGACATCTGCGTGGTCACCGACCTGTCGCTGGATTCGATGGGCGGACCGGTGCAGCACGAGCACGACGGCCAGGTCGTGCTGTTCTGCTGCGATGGGTGTCTGCCGAAATTCCTGCAGAATCCCGCTTACTATCTGGGCAAGCTGGCTGAGGGAGAACGGCAGCCATGAACGGCCGGCGCTCGCCCCTCGACGCCATCATTCGCTTCTTTCTCGAACAGAAGCTGGTGGTCGCGCTGCTGCTACTGCTGGTTGCCGCGTGGGGCACAGCGGTGGCCCCGTTCGACTGGAAGATCGACTGGCTGCCGCGCGATCCGATCCCCGTCGACGCGATTCCCAATCTCGGCGAGAACCAGCAGATCATTTTCACCGACTGGCCCGGCCGCTCGCCGCAGGACATCGAGGACCAGGTCACTTACCCGCTGACGGTCTCGCTGCTGGGCGTGCCCGGCGTGCGCGAAGTACGCAGCCTGTCGATGTTCGGCTTCTCGTCGATCTTCCTGATCTTCGAGGAGGACATCGAGTTCTACTGGTCGCGCGCGCGCATCATCGAGAAGCTCAACAGTCTGCCTGCCGGCCTGCTGCCCGAAGGTGTGCAGCCGGCCCTCGGCCCGGACGCGACGGCGCTGGGGCAGATCTTCTGGTACACGCTCGAAGGTCGCGACCCCGACGGCAAACCCGTCGGCGGCTGGGATCTGCACGAGCTGCGCAGCGTGCAGGACTGGTATGTGCGCTACGGCCTGCTCGCGGCCGAAGGGATAAGCGAGGTCGCGTCGATCGGCGGGTTCGTGCAGGAGTATCAGATCGACGTCGATCCCGATGCCCTGCGGGCCTACGGCGTCGCGCTCGGCGACGTCTTCGCGGCCGCAGCGGGCAGCAACCTCGACGTCGGCGCCCGCGTCACTGAGTTCAACAGCGTCGAGTACGTCCTGCGCGGCATCGGCTTCATCAAGGATCTGGAAGATCTGGAGCAGGCGGTGGTGCGTGTCGGCTCGCCGGGCGACGCGGCCGTGCCCATCCGTGTGCGCGACGTGGCGGCCGTCGCCCTCGGCCCGGCCGAGCGACGCGGCGTGCTGACCCAGAGCGGCGCCGAAGCCGTCGGCGGGGTGGTCGTCGTCCGCGAAGGCTTCAATCCCCTGGCCGCGATCAACCACGTCAAGGACAAGATCGCCGAGATCAGCCCCGGCCTGCCCGCCAAGGTCGTCATTGACTGGACGCACACAACACCGGCCGCCGTCGAACTATTCGCGGCCGAGCAGGGTTTCGCGCATTACACCGCGCCCGATTCCGCCGCAGTCAATCACGACGCCTGGCTCACGTGGCTGCGATCCCATCCACGCGACGACTGGCCCGCGTGGGTTACCACCAGCCAGCTTCATATCGTCCCCTTCTACGACCGCACCGGCCTGATCCACGAAACCCTCGGCACGCTCAACGACGCGCTGCTCCAGCAGATCCTCGTGACCATCCTCGTGGTTATCGTCATGGTGCTGCACCTGCGCAGCTCGATCATCATCAGCGCCATGCTGCCTCTGGCCGTGCTGCTGTGCTTCATCTTCATGAAGCTCTTCGGCGTGGACAGCAACGTCGTTTCGCTGGCGGGCATCGCCATCGCCATCGGCACGATCGTGGACATGGGCATCATCGTCACCGAAAACGCGCTGCGGCACCTCAAGGAAGCGCCCCCGGAAGAGTCGCGCCTCGAAGTGGTGTACCGCGCCACCACGGAAGTCGGCTCGGCTGTGCTCACCGCCATCAGCACCACCGTGATCAGTTTCCTGGCCGTCTTCACCATGACCGGGGCCGAGGGCAAGATGTTCCGCCCCCTGGCTTTCACCAAGACCTTCGTGCTCATCGGCTCGGTGATCGTCGCCCTCACCGTCGTACCGGCCGCGATCCACCTGCTGATCGCCGGGCGCGGGAACTGGCGTGCATCACGGCGGTTGCTGTGGTTCGGCCTGGGCCTCGCCGGCGTCGCGGCCGTGTTCGTCGGACTCACGCGCCACTGGTCGCTCGTATGGTCCGCCGGCCTGATCGTGCTGGGGGTCGTCATTGTCCAACTGCTGCGCGACCGCCTGCCGAGCCGGCTGCGCGCGTGGATGGAGCATGGAAACAAAGTCGCTTCACACGTCATCCGCGCCATTCCGTGGCTCGCCAGTCTTATGGCCATCCTCGCCGTCGGCTGGATTCTCACCGCCGTCTGGGAGCCGCTTGGCCCCGAACGCGGATTCGTCCGCAACGCGATATTCGTCACAGTCCTCGTCGGCGGCCTGCTTGGCGTCTTCTTCCTCTTTCAGTTCGTCTACGCCTCGATCCTGCGCTTCTGCCTCAATCACAAAGTCATCTTCCTGTCCATCCCCGCCGTGCTGGTCCTGCTGGGCGCCAGCATTTGGCTCGGTTTTGACCGCGTGTTCGGCGTCATTCCCGCCGCGGCCGCGCGCGTGGGTATCGAACCGCAGACCGTCCGCACCGCCTCACCCTGGGTCTGGGCGACGCACGAGTTCCCCGGCCTGGGCCGCGAGTTCATGCCGCCGCTGGATGAAGGCTCGTTCCTCTGGATGCCCACGACCATGCCGCACGCCTCGATCGGCGAAGCCATCGACGTGCTGAAATACCAGGACATGGCCATCGCGGCGGTGCCGGAAGTCGCCAGTGTCACCGGCAAGGTCGGCCGGGCCGACAGTCCGCTCGACCCCGCGCCGATCTCCATGATCGAAACCGTCATCCACTACAAGCCGCAGTACATCACCGACGACGCCGGCCGGCGCGTGAACTTCCAGTACGACCGCCGCCGCGGCGAATTCATCCGCGATGAACACGGGGAACTGATCCCCGATACATCCGGGGGAGGCAGGCCGTTCCGCCAGTGGCGGGACCACATCCGCAGCCCGCGCGACATCTGGGACGAGATTGTCAGCGCGGCCGCGCTGCCCGGCACCACCAGCGCGCCGCGCCTCCAGCCCATCGAAACCCGCCAGGTCATGCTTCAGACAGGCATGCGCGCATCCATGGGCATCAAGCTGCGCGCTCCCGACCTGGAGACGCTCGATCGCATGGCCGTCGAACTCGAACGCTTCGTGCGCCAGGTGCCGGCCGTCAGCAACGTCAATGCCGAGCGCGTCATCGGTAAGCCCTACCTTGAGATCGACATCGACCGCGCCGCCATCGCCCGCTACGGCCTAAGCATCGCTGACGTGCAGGACGTCATCACCGTCGCCATCGGCGGGCGCACCATCACGACCACGGTTGAAGGCCGTGAGCGCTACCCCGTCCGCGTGCGCTACCCGCGCGAGCTGCGCGGCGATCCCGACGCCATCGGCCGCGTGCTTGTCGCCGCGATGGATGGCACGCAGATTCCCCTGCGCGAACTGGCCGACATCCGCTACACCCGCGGCCCGCAGGAGATCCGCAGCGAGGACACCTTTCTCACCGCCTACATCACCTTCGGTCCACAGCCGGGGCAGCCGGGGCTTGCCGAGGTCGATGTGGTCGAGCAGGTGCGTGATTACCTGAATGCGAAGATCGCCTCCGGCGAACTGGCTGTGCCGACGGGCGTCAGTTGGCGATTCGCCGGCAGCTACGAGCACCAGCTTCGCGCGGCCCGCACGCTGCGCGTCATCCTGCCGCTGTCGCTGGGCATCATCTTCCTGATCCTTTACTTCCAGTTCCGCTCAGCCGCGACCACGCTCATCGTCTTCAGCGGCATCGCCGTCGCCTGGGCCGGCGGGTTCGTGATGATCTACTTCTACGGCCAGGAGTGGTTCGCCAACTTCGACGTCTTCGGCGTGAACATGCGCCAGCTCTTCGGCCTGCACGCGATCAATCTGAGCGTGGCCGTATGGGTCGGCTTCCTGGCGCTGTTCGGCATCGCCACCGACGACGGCGTGGTCATCGCGACCTACCTGAAGCAGAGCTTCGACAAACAGCGGACGACGACAGTGCCCGAACTGCGTGCGGCGACGGTGGCCGCGGGCCTGCGCCGCGTGCGGCCGTGCCTGATGACCAGCGCCACCACGATCCTGGCCCTGCTGCCCGTGCTGACGGCCACCGGGCGCGGGGCCGACGTGATGCTCCCCATGGCCATCCCCAGCGTCGGCGGCATGAGTCTGGTGCTCCTGACGATGTTCACCGTGCCCGTGCTCTTCTGCCTGGTCGAGGAGATCAAGCTCAAATACCGCATCGGCGACTATCGCGACCTGCCCGATGAGCGCCGTTAGCACGTGACCCCGCCCGTCATCCTCCGTCATTGCCCCCGGCCCGCCGGCCCGAAACAGCCGACCGACCCGTCATACGCACCGCCGTCCACGTCCCATAAACAGCAGCTCCCGCGGCGGTGGGAGGGTCGTCCCGCGCGTCGGGCAACGGCTGCAAAAGGTGTAACTCCCGGCGGCGGCACAGCTTGTCTTGCGGCTTGACGTTCGCTACATTTTAGGTTAACCTATACCGAACAAGTTTACATGGAACATTCAAGGCAGCCGATGAGCAGCGTCGAAGAAGATGGTGTGGCCGCAGCCAGGCAACCCAAGATGTTGGGTGTGTCGGCAAACGGCCCACCACGGAGGCTGCACCATGACGTTGCCACTGATGATGCTCGGGCCGGGAGGCGACTATGTGAGCCGGTACTACGGCACTGCGGCCGGGGCGATCACTCGGAGGCCGGCCCCGACGCAAAATACCCAGGGCGACACCGAGAGCGGCGGCAGCTTTGCCGGCTACACGCGTCAGCGCCGATCCGGCAGGCAGCCGATCGGCCTGTCCCAGGCCGATTCGGTAAAGGCACCGCCCTTGAGCACAGGGGTCAACCGTGGCGACGACGTATTCGATCACGGCGGAGCCGTGTTGACCCCGGGGCTGTATCGACCGGCCCTCACCGGCCGGGGGGCGGTGCGGGTGGCTGTAGCGCTTGCGCCGGCCACGGCAGCCTTGGCGCCGCAGTCGGCCAGCCGGAAGCCTTTGTCGGCCGCTGTGGAGATCATTTCCCAGGAGACGCAGCATGAGCCCGCTCAACCTCACGCCCAAACAACTGCACATCCTCACCCGTATCCGCGACTTGCGGCTCACACGCGGCTATTCACCGACCATGCAGGAATTGGCCGACGAACTGGGCGTCAGCAAGGTCACGGTCTTCGAGCACGTCGAGGCCCTGATCAAAAAGGGCGCCTTGCAGCGGCAGCCCAACAAGGCTCGCTCTTTGGAACTTAGCGATGCCGTCCAGCTCCCCGACGAGCAGCGCCACAGCCGTCTGCCGCTGGTCGGGTCGATCGCTGCCGGCCTTCCCATCGAGGCCGTCGAAGACCGCCAGTATCTCGACCTTGAAGAAGTTTTCGCCCCCGGCAGCCGCGGCGGGCGGGCGGCCAGCGGCGACGTTTTCGCCCTGCGCGTCCGCGGCGACTCCATGATCGACGACCAGATCGCCGACGGCGACTACGTCATCGTCCGCCGCACCGACACCGCCCGCAACGGCCAGACCGTCGTCGCCCTGCTGCCCGAAGGCGACGCCACGCTCAAGCGGTTCTACCGCGAGAAGAACGGCATCCGCCTGCAGCCGGCCAACGCCAGCTACGAGCCGATCCGCGTCAAGGACTGCAAAATCCAAGGCATCGTCGTCGGCATCGTCCGGCGGTATGCGTGATCGCTGCTATGCCCTCAACGACGCGCGTGCGTGCCTCGGCCCTCCACGCGCCATCCCCGTTCCCGCCTCATCGGCTACACTGGGCGACGATGACGCAGCTTGCC
>CAZUUQ010000110.1:0-8238 GCA_964622625.1 uncultured Phycisphaeraceae bacterium
AGCAGGCCGTCGATGCCGCCCAGGTCGATGAACGCGCCGAAGTCGGCGATGTTCTTGACCGTGCCCTTGACCATGTCCCCTTCCTGAAGCGTCTCCAGCAGCTTGCGCCGCTTCTCGGTCCGCTCGGTCTCGATCAGCTTGCGGCGGCTGACAACGATGTTCCGCCGCGGCTCATCGATCTTGATGATGACCGCCCGCACCGTCTGGCCGATGAACATGCCGATGTCCGCCGGACGGCGGATGTCCACCTGCGACGCGGGCAGAAACACCGGCACGCCGATGTCCACCAGCAGGCCGCCCTTTATCTTTCGCATCACCTTGCCTTCGACCACGTCGCCCTCATCGCTGCTGGTGACGATCCGCTCCCAGCCGCGGATGCGGTCGGCTTTGCGCTTCGAGATCGAAACCATCCCGCTGTCGGTCTCGATGGTCTCCAGCAGCACTTCCACCACGTCGCCGATCTCGACGTTCTCCGGCTCCTCGAACTCGTTGCGCGATAGCAGGCCCTCGCTCTTGAGCCCCACCTCCACAAGGAAATCGTCGCCGGCCTTGCCGATGATCTTGCCCTTGAGAATCGTGCCGGGCTTGAGCTCCTCGATCGTGCCCTTAAGCAGCACGTCCATGTCGCCGTCGGCCACCTGGTCGCCCAGAGCCTCGGCAATCATGCGCTCGGCCTCGGCTTCATCGAAGTCCAGTGACGCGATCAGATTGCGGTCTACCATGTCAGAAAGTTCCCACTGTGCATCTCGTACCCGCCACGTCGTCGCCGGCGTGTCAAACGCGGGTCGCAGCCGGACGAAGCCGTCGCCTCGCCAGCCGCCTGGCCAGCCAATGTCACCGATCGCCGACCTCACGCGAGGCCGGCCTTACGTCGGCAAAGAGCCTCAGTATAGCAGCACCACCCCTATCCGCGCGCGACGCAACGTACCGGCCGCCCACGAGCGGCATAACCGACGTCGATTCGCCGCGCCACACGCGCCAAGACGGCAGCGCGTGCCCGCCGCGACAGATGCCGCGCCCACCGGCATGCCGCCCGTTCAGCCGCTATCGCCCTGGTTGCGGTCGCCGGATCACTGCCCCATGCCGCGAACCGCCTCGCCGGCCTCGTCAGCCTTCTCGGCAGCCTCTTCCGCGGCTTCCTCGGCCATGGCAGACGCCTCATCCGCAGCCTTCTTCGCGGCCTCCTCCGCCTCCTTGGCCGCCTGCTCAGCCGCCTCCCGGGCCTCAGCGGCAGCTTCTTCAGCCGTCTCGGCCGTCTCTTCCGCGGCGTCTTCCATCTGCCCAGTCGCTTCGTCATACGAAGGCAGCGTCATGCCGTTCTGCGCCGGAGCTTCCTCGTCACGCTCGCCGCAGCCGAGCACGGCCAGCGACAGACCAAGTCCAAGGGTGACAACCAGCAGGCTCCTGACCATGACCTTCAAATCCATCATCGACGTGTCCTTTCATTCCAGAGGTTGCATTGGCATGTGCGGTTAGCATCGTACCGGCCCCAACGACGGATGGCGAGCCGGGACAAACAGAGTTGCATGCAAGGCGTTCATCCATCAGTCCCCTTGGGCAGGGATGGCGGCGCGGCATCAACGCTAAAAACCCACCACCGCCGCCTGGCCTCCCCGGCGCCCCCGCGCGGCGTCTGGCGCAGACAGTATAGGGTCAAAACCACCGGTGGACCGGAAATAGCCCTGTCACCAGCCGACGCGCTTGTCCGCCGCGCGTCAGGCGTCGGGCCGCCCTCCGCCACCCGGACCTTGAACCAGTGACGCCGCAGATACAACTCCCCGCAGCCCTTGCCCGGCGTCGACGTCTTCCACGTCTCCAGCAGATCGAGCACGACGAACTCCCGGCCGCGCCACGTGAACCGGGCTGGCAGCCCCGGCTCGCCCCGCGCCATCGCCGCGGCGTCGAAGCTGCCCCGCGCCGGCGTGATCGGCTCGCTGACCAGTTGCTCGTCAGGCCCGGCCGTGACCATCCCACCAGCATACCCGACCCCCCATTGGGCGGGCGGGCTTGCCCGCCGCTCCATCCCCGGAAACCTACCCCGGCCGCACCTGATGGACGCGCATCAGCTCCACCAGCCGGTCCAGCGGCAGGGCGTGGGCGACACGGCCCTGCCAGCCTTGCATCGTCTCGGCTGCGCACAGGGCGTTGAGGATCGCCTCCTCCACCGCCTCGACCACGGCCAGGAACAACGGCGTGATGTGGTTGTCGTCGAGCATCCGCACGCCGATCGGTTCGCGCGTCGACGCCGGCACGTGATTACCCGTGGTGAACGCGAGAAAGAGGTCGCCGCTGTCGTTGTTGCCGATGCCACCGACGCGGGCCAGGCCGACCGTCGCCCGCTGCGCCAGCCGCCGACACTGCGTGGCCAGCAGCGGGGCGTCGGTGGCGACGACGATGATGATCGAACTGGACGAGGCGGGTGTGGCCCAGGGCGTGGGCACGACGTTCTTGTCCAGCAGTCGGCCGATCGGCACACCATCGACGCGCAGATGCCGCCGATCGCCGTAATTGGCCTGCACCAGGGCGCCGACGGTGTAGCTTCCGGCGGCAGTCCCCGCGATGCGCGAGGCGGTGCCGATGCCCCCCTTGAACTCGTGGCAGATCATGCCCGTACCCCCGCCGACGCTGCCCTCCGCCACCGGCCCGCCTGCCGCGGCTTCGAGGGCCGCGAACACATGCTCCCGCGTCACGTGGTGCGCGGCGGCATCGCTCAGAAACCCGTCGTACGTCTCGCCGACCACCGGCAGCAGCCAGCTCGCCTTCGGGTTGCGCGCCACTTCATATTCAATCAGCGCGTCGCGCACCACGCCCACCTGGTGCGTGTTCGTGATTGCGATCGGCGAACCCAGCATCCCCGATTCGATCAGCCACGGCAGGCCGGTCATCTCGCCGTTGCCGTTGAGACAGTGACAGCCGGCGAAACACAGGTCGCCGTAGGAGTCCCTGCCCCGCGGCAGGATGACGGTTACGCCGGTGCGCGCAACCCGCGGCTCATCCTGAATGACCGTGGCGTGCCCCACCGCCACGCCCGGCACGTCGGTGATCGCATTGAGCGCCCCGGTGGGCAGTTCGCCGACGCTCAGACCCAATTCACGCAGACGCGGACGCGACATGGTGCAGCTCCCGGGGTCACACCTCAAGCGGCCGCCTCGACCCGGCAACTCAGCCGGCCGATGCGTTCGATTTCGACGCTGACCGTGTCGCCGGGCTGAAGGAACAGCAGGGGCTTGCGGGCCACGCCGACGCCCTCGGGTGTGCCGGTCATAATCACCGTTCCCGGCAGCAGCGTCGTGTCCTGGCTGAGGAAGGCGATGATCTGAGCAACGCTGTGGATCATGTCGCTGGTGTTCGAGTCCTGCACCACTTGGCCCGTCTCGACCCGCCCGTTGCCATGCAGCGTCGTGGTGATGCGAAGATGCTGCGGGTCGCCCACTTCGTCGGCCGTCACCAGCGCCGGCCCCAGCGGGCAGAACGTGTCGAAACCCTTGCCGCGGACGTACTGTCCCCCGCCGCCGTGCTTCTGCCACCGCCGGGCGGAGACGTCGATGCCCACTGTATAGCCAAGCACGTGCTCCAGCGCCCGGGCTTCAGGAATGTCGCGACCCGCCTTGCCGATCACCACCGCCAGTTCGCCCTCGTAGTCGACCTCCGGGCCGTGCTGGCAGCAGGCGGGCAGCCGGATCGCCCCGCCGGGGTGCTGGAGGCTGGAGGTGGGCTTCATGAACAGGATGGGGTTGGCCGGCAATTCCTGGCCCGTCTCTCTGGCGTGGTTCCGATAATTCAGGCCGATGCACAGGATATTGACCGGCTCAAGGGGTGCCAGCAGCCGGCCGACGTCGGCCACGCGATCCGTGAGGGCTGGACCGTCGAAAAGCCGACCCGATAGGAGGCGGGCCTGCCGCGCCTGCTCCGGGCTCTCCGTGTGGCCCAATGGGGCTTCGGACGCGCCAAGGTGAACGGCCCCAGCCGGGTCGGTGAAGCGAATGATGCGCATCAGACGGCTCCCATGGTGCAACGAATCGAAGGCCCCGCGCGGCCGGCGGCGTCAGCATACCGTGGGCTCGGGCCGGTGGCTGTGCGCCCTCCATGCGACACTTGCCACGTCCTCGCCCTCACGGGCTATAATGCCCACCCAACCGACGTGCGGGCCACGACTTCCCCTGGGACGACTTCCCGGGACCGCTCCCTGACCAGTCCGTTACCGTGTGGCCCTTTCCGGGCTGGTACGACGCAGGATCGCGAAAAAGGCAGATTCCATGGCTGATGATAAGCAGATGGCGTCCGAGGCCCGTGTGGCCGCGGCCGTAGCCGCCCAGAACCCCGCAACCCCTGAAACCGGGCGGCGATCCTGGCGCGACGTGCTCGCCGGTCAGAAACGCAGCGACGTGCCCGCCGGCCTGTGGACCCGCTGTCCCTCCTGCGAGGCCATGCTCTACCGCAAGACCGTCGAGCAGAACCTGCACGTCTGCCCCCACTGCGAACACCACTTCCGCATCGACGCCGACGAACGCATCCGCCAGCTCTGCGACCCCGACAGCTTCGAGGAACTCTGGGCCGAGATGCGCTCGCTGGACGTGCTGGGCTTCGAGGACCAGAAGAAATACGGCGACCGCCTGCGCTCCGAGACCGCCAAAATCGGCCGCAACGATGCCGTCCGCTGCGGGCGGGGTTACGTCAAAGGCCGACCAGTGGTGCTCGCGGCGATGGACGGGCGCTTCATGATGGGATCGATGGGCAGCGTGGTGGGCGAGAAGATCACGCGGGCCATCGAGTTGGCCACCGAAGAGGATAAGCCGCTGATCGTCGTCAGTTGCTCCGGCGGCGCCCGCATGCAGGAAGGCGCCCTGAGCCTCATGCAGCTTGCCAAGACCTCCGCCGCCCTCGCCCGCCATGACGACGCCGGCGGGCTGTTCATCAGCGTCCTGACCGACCCGACCACCGGCGGCGTGACCGCCAGCTTCGCCATGCTCGGCGACGTGATCCTGGCCGAGCCCAAGGCTTTGATCGGCTTTGCCGGCCCGCGGGTGATCGCCAACACCGTGCGCCAGGAGCTGCCCGAGGGCTTCCAGCGATCGGAGCATCTTCTGGCTAAAGGCTTCGTGGATCGCGTGGTCCGCCGCGCCGACCTGCGCAGCGAGATCGGCCGGGTGATTGACTACGCCGGCAAGTGAATTCAGCATCTCACCCTGTCCCCATCCAAAGTCCCAGGCGCAATCGGCCGATCTAAAGACCGGAGCACCCCCGGCTGCGGCGACGTGCCCGCGCCCCGATCCGGCGATGGCGCGTCCGGGGTGGCATGGGAGATCAGCCCACGATGGCGGACGCAATGGATTGGCACCCGCGCCGCGTTCTTCGCGGACTGGCCATCACACTGACTGTGAGTGCGGCGGCGGCCGCCTTCGCCGCCGGTTCGGCCAGTCCGTTTGGCCAGCCCCCTGTCCGCGCCAGCGGCTCGATGGTTTCCAGTCTCTCGGCCGTCGTCGGCGGCATGAAGACGTATGCCAGCCGCCACTACACCATTTACAGCGATCTGCGTCGCGACGAAACGCGCGAATTCGCCACGCACATGGACGCGATGTTCCGCGCATTCGAGCGACGGTTCGCCGGCTTCGCCCCGCGCAACCGCGAGCCGATGCCCCTGCACCTGTTCCGCACGGAGGCGGGCTACCAGTCGTTCCTGGCCGATCGACAGATCGACGGCACCAATTCCGCGGGCATGTTCTTCGTCGGGCCGACCGGACGCGGCCTGGCGGTCTACGTGGAGGGCCTGCCGCGATCCAAGGTGTTCGCCACGCTCCAGCACGAGGGCTTTCATCAGTTCGCCTATGACTATCTGGGTACGGACCTGCCCATCTGGCTCAACGAGGGGCTGGCGCAGTATTTCGAGGCCGGCGTGATTGTGGGCCGGGAGCTGCGCACGGGCATGACCGATTCGTTCGCCCTGCATGCGGTGCAGGCGGCCGTGCGCGAAGGACGGACCTTGCCTCTCCGCGAGCTTCTCGGCGACACCCCGGAAGCCTGGAGCCGGCGCCTGGCCACGGAGCCGGACCGCGCCCGCATGGCCTACGCGCAAGCATGGTCGATCGCGTACTTTCTGATCCACGGCGGCGACGGCCGCTATCGGCCGCGGCTGGATGACTACCTGCGCCGCCTCAACAAGGGCCAGCGGGCAGGCGACGCGTTCGTTGCCGCCTTCGGCGACGATGTGGATGCCTTCGACCGCGCCTGGCGGCGCGAGGTGTTGACACTCGAGCCCGATCCGGTGAATACCGCGGCCGACCGCATGACCTTCCTGGCCCAGTCGCTGCTGTTCCTGGTCGCAAACGAGCAGCCGATCCCCGCCGATCTGGATGCGCTGGAAGCGACGCTGCGGCGGCTTCAATACCGCGCGACATGGCGCAGCCACGGCCTGGAGCGGCAGTTCGGGGGCCGCGACAGTGAACTGTACTACTACAGTCTGTCCAACGGCTCGCAGGCCCGCTTCCAGTTGCTTGAGCCGGTCCGCCTCGACCTGCTGCCGCGCATCACCGCGCCGGGACTCAAGCCGGAGCCGACGCTGGGCTGGCTGCGCGACGACAACGGCGAGCTGGTTTGCGAGATCACCTACCGCTAGCTTCGCGGATCACATCCCCTATTGGCTGTAGCCGGTGTCCGCGGCCTCGCGCAGCTCGTCCCACGTCATCGACGGTGGAACCTGGTTCTCAATGGGCGGTATCGACTGGAGGTAGGCGAAGATGGCCCGCAGGTCGTCGTCGGTCATTCGACCGTAAGCCGGCCAGGGCATCGGCGGCATGATGGGGCGCGAGACGCCCATGTGCCGGCCGCTGCGCATCGCGGTGACGAACATCGCCTCGGTCCACGCGCCCATACCCGTCTGACGATCGGGCGTGAGATTGGGCGCATAGCTGACGCCCCACGGCCCGGTGAACGCGGTCATGCTCGCGGCCATCAGCATGTTCCAGGGGCCTTCACCCGGTTCGACCGGCGGCATCGCCAGATTCTGCGGGTGGCCGGCCAGAGACATCGACATGTCCCGCTCCGGGCCGTTGGGACCCATGATCAGCGGCGTGTGGCAGTCGTCGCAGCCGATGATCGCGGTCAGATAACGCCCGCGTTCCACCATGGACGCGTCCACACCCGCCGGCAATGCGCCATGGGCTCCGGGTTCGCCCACCGCCGCGTCACTACTCGCCGGGGTGTGAAACAGGACACCCAGCAGCAGCAACAGAAACATCGCCGCTCCAGTCGCACCCATCCAACGCACCATGACGACATCTCCTTGATATGCGGGTTACCCTCGCTGTTGCACCGGATGCGCACGCGCGGGTCATCAGGCGCAACGGGGCGGATTTCTGCCAAAGCCCGGCCCGCCCATCAAAGCGCAACCACGCGGCCGGCGGCGCACTGCCAGCGATACGCCGGTCGCGGACCGGTGACGTGCACGCCGCCGTACCAGCGGTCCAGGCCGTTGAGACTTGCGGCATCCTCTTCGCCGCGCTGCACGGATCTGCCGGCATCGGTCAGGTCGATCACCGCCTGCGCCATGCCGGCATCAGAGTCGCACCCCGCCGCGGAAGTCGCCGGCTCGATCGTGACCAGCGGATGCGCCCCGGCTGCCAGTCGCCGCAGGTAGGCCCAGAATGTCGCATCGCCCAGGAACACCGCTTCTTCCGCAGCCGTGTCGTGCCGGAACAGCTCCACTCCCGTGCGCGGGCCATCAACAAGGGCGTCGAGAATCTGCTGCTCGGTGCGACCCAGGCCGTTGCGGGTCGAGGGCAATTGCTGCAGATGCCGCCGCAGCGCGGCCGCGAGAAACGGCAGCGCTGTGGTGTCCGTGGTCAGCAGCGCTTCGATGCCGCGCGGGTCCGGCGCGGTGAACGCAGCCCAGGCACGTGAAGCGAGATCGAGCATGGCATCACTGACCGATTGGCGCGTGTCGAGAAGCGATGCGAGCTGGTCGGGCGTCAACTCCCCGAGGCCGTGGAAGTTCGGCATGCCCGGATACGCGCCGATGCAGATCAGGCTGAGCTTCACGCCTTGCCGACCGCGCTGCGCGATGCGATGGAGATGCCGGATCAGGATGAGCTGATCGTACAGATCGTGCTCGAACCAGAGCACCAGTTCGTCGTGGCCGCTGTAGGCGTCGAAGTCCTCGTCCCAGCGGCGCAGCGTGTCGAGGTTGCGCTCGAAATCAAACCAGCCGCAAGTGGTGAGAAACTCGGCCCGCGTCCTGCGCCA
>CAZUUQ010000111.1:0-6802 GCA_964622625.1 uncultured Phycisphaeraceae bacterium
TCGATGTAGGGATCGACGTCGAAGTCGGCCGCGTACACCGCCGCGACGGCGTTGCGCCCGCCGCCCAGGCGCAGCGGGGCGGCCCGCAACTGGCCGAGCTTCTGGCCCAGATCGAGTGTGAACTGTGATTGCAGCGTGAAGGGCGATGTGCCGACACCCATGCTCGTATCTCCTACGCGATCTGCAGCGGCGAGGCCTGCGGGAACGTCACCTCCAGCCAGGCGGTGTCGGCCGCGAAACGCACGCGCGGCTCGGTCATGCGGGCCGGCAGCAGCAGCGTCTGGCCTCGCTCGAAAGCGGTTTCACCCGCATCGCCGGTCGTGATCGCGCCTTGGCCTTCGAGCACCATCCAGATGGCCGGCTGCTGGTAGGGAATCTCCTGCTCGTAGCCTTCGCTCATGCGCACCTTCTCGATGCGGAAGAACTCGCAGGTCACCAGCCGACTCACCGTGGTGAACATGCCGGCGATGTGGCTGCGCCTCTCGTACGCCTGCGACCTGGCGGGACCGAAATCGATGCACGCCATCGCCTGCGGCACGTGCAGCTCCCGGCCGCTGCGGCCCCAGTCGAAGACGCGGAACGTCGTGTCGCTGGGCGTCTGCACCTCGGCCACCAGCACGCCCGCGCCCAGCGCGTGGCACGTGCCGCTGGGCAGGTAGTGACAGTCGCCGGCCTTGACCGGAACCTTCTGCAGCAGCGGTTCGACCGCCTCGACGGTGTTGCGTTCGATGGCCTCGGCAAGCTGGTCGCGGCTGACGCCCTCGCGCATGCCCTTGTAGATCACCGCGCCGGGAGCGGCATCGACGATGTACCAGGCTTCGCTTTTCAGATGCGCGTCAGGGTGGCCGGCCGCGTACGCGGGGCTGGGATGCACCTGCACGGACAGGTTCTCGCGGGCGTCGAGGTACTTGACCAGCAGGGGGAAGTCGCCGCGCTCACCACCGTCAGCGGCCAGCTCACCCATGAGCCGCGGGCCCCAAAGCTCCATCGCGTCGTGCAGCGTGCGTCCCGCCAGCGGGCCGTCGGCAATCACCGAGCGCTCTTCGCCGCCGCCCCCGCCGGAGGGCGACGAGCTGGCCAGGTCGGCGATCTCCCACGATTCGCCGATCGGCGTGGTCGCGTCGCCGGGCAGCTTGCGGCCCAGCTTCGTCAGCGTGCGCCCGCCCCAGACCTTCTGCTTGTAGATCGGCTCAAACTTCAGCGGATACACGGCATCGCTGTGGGGCATGGCGGTCCAATCCTTACTGCGTCGGGAGCGGCTGCGGCTTGGGGGGCGGCTGCGGAAGGTATACTTTATCATCCGTCCCGTGGCGGGTGGCCTGCGGCCCGGTCCACCCCGACCTTCGGACCCCCGCGTGTTTCAGGAGAGCTTTTCCCCATGCAGCAGCGACGCCCCACGCGCCAGGTGATCGTCGGCGACGACCGCGTCGGCTACGTGAAGATCGGCGGCGGGGCCCACGGCACCGAGCCGGCGCCCGTCAGCGTGCAGACGATGACGGCCGGCTACACCCACGACATCGATGCCTGCGTGGCCGAGATCAACAAGCTCGTCGCGGCCGGGGCCGACATGGTCCGCGTCGCCGTCCCGGAGAAGAAGGACACCGACGCCCTGGCCCGCATCATCCCCCAGGTGCGCGTGCCCATCGTCGCCGACGTGCACTTCCACTTTCAACGCGCCCTCGAAGCCATCGAGGCCGGCGTGCACAAGATCCGCCTCAACCCCGGCAACATCAGCGACAGGAAGCAGGTCGGCGAGGTCATCGCCGCGTGCAAGCAGAACAAGCTGCCCATCCGCGTCGGCGTCAACGAAGGCTCCATCGTCGAACGCCGCGACAAGCAGAAGCGCCTCAAGGAGCTGGGCGGAGTCTTCAGCGACAACAAGCACGGCCACCTGCTGGCGATCATGATTACGAAACTCGAGGAGTACCTCGAGATCTTCTACGAGCAGGACTTCTACGACATCGTCATCAGCGCCAAGAGCATCGACCCGCTGATCGTCATCGACGCGTACACGGAGATCAGCAAGCGCTTCGACCATCCGCTGCACCTGGGCGTGACGCACGCCGGCCCGAAGGAGTCGGGCACGATCCGCAGCGTCGTGCCCCTGGGCCACCTGCTGGCCAGCGGCATCGGCGACACGCTGCGCATCAGCTACGCCAACGACTCGGTCTACGAGGTCGAGGACGGCCTGGAGCTGCTCTATCTGCTGGGCCTGCGCACGCGCAAGGGCGCGGAGCTGATCGCCTGCCCGACGTGCGGGCGGATTCAGGTCGATCTGTACAAGCTGGTGCAGGAGGTGCGCGGCAAGCTCAAGGCCGAGATCGACCTGCCGATCAAGGTCGCGGTGATGGGCTGCATCGTCAACGGCCCGGGCGAGGCCGAGGGGGCGGACGTCGCCATCTTCGCCGGCGACCGCCGCGGCATCATCTACGTGCAGGGTGACAAGGTCGCCAACGTGCCGGAAGAGGAGATCCTCGACCGGCTGCTCGAAGAGTGCCTCAAGTTCGCCGCCAGGGTGAAACGCGGCGAGGCGAAGCTGGGCGAGAAGGTGGTGCAGATCGCCCCGCCCGATCCGATCGGCGAGCTGGGCAGCGGCTTCGAGAAGATCGCCGCCGGCCAGGTCGAGAAGATGACCGAGCTGACCATCACCCGGCCGTAGTTTCGCGCCCCGCGGTTTACGCGATCGCGTCGGCGTGGGTTTCCACGTGCCACTCCGCCCCGTTGCGGATGACGCGGCGGTAGAGCGTGTCGCGTTCGACCGGCTCATAGCCGGCTTCGGCGATGGCGCGGCGGAGGTCGCCCACCGACACTTCCTGGTGCGTGTCGCGCCCCTCGACTTTCGTGATGTCGTACCAGACCACCGTGCCGTCCACGTCATCGACGCCGAAGTCCAGCGCGAGCTGCGACAGCGGCAGCGTCTGCATGATCCAGAACGCCTTGACGTGCGCGAAATTGTCGAGCATCAGGCGGCAGACGGCCAGCATCTTCAGGTCGTCCAGACCCGTCGGGCCGTAGAGATGTTCGAGCGCGCTGTCATCGGGCACGAAGGGCAGGGGGATGACGGTCTGAAACCGCGCGGGCAGGTCGGCCGCGATCGCGCGGTCTTGGGCGTCGCGGAGCATCAGCAGGTGGGCCACGCGGTCTTCGAGCGATTCGATGTGGCCGTAGAGGATCGTGGCGTTGGTCATCAGGCCCAGGCGGTGGGCGGTCTCGTGTACCTCGAGCCACTTGTCGCTGCGGATCTTGCCCTTGAAAGCCTCGTCGTGCACGCGGTCATCGAACACCTCCGCGCCGCCGCCGGGAAGCGACCCCAGGCCGGCCTGCTTCAGATCGCTCAGCACGCCTTCGATGTCGCGGGGGCGTCTGCCGATGCGCGCCAGGTGCACGATCTCCACGGCCGTGAAGGCCTTGATGTGCAGCTTCGGGGCCTGCTCGCGGATCGCCGCCAGCATGTCGGTGTAGTAGCTGAAGGCCTCGAAGGGATGCAGCCCGCCGACGATGTGGATCTCCGTCGCCCCCGCCTCCTGGGCGGCCCGGGCCTGCTCGGCGATCTGCTCGACGGAATAAAAATACGACCCGTCCTGCCCGGGCTTGCGGTAGAAAGAGCAGAACTTGCAGCTTAAGGCGCAGACGTTGGTGTAGTTGATGTGGCGGTTGATGTTGTAGTAGGCGACGCGGCCGTGCATCCGCCGCCGCACGCTGTCCGCGAGGCGGCCGAGGGTCCAGACATCGCGACTGTGCAGCAGCGCCAGGCCGTCGGCCGCGTCGAGGCGCCGGCCGGCATTGAGCTTCTCGGCAATGGTCGCGAACGTCGGGGGCATGGCGGTGGGGCCTGGGGTTCAGGGCCTGGGATCTGGATTCCCATGGAGCGGGCGGGCTTGCCCGCCGCGTCATGCAACGCGGCCTGCGCAATCGCCTGCCGCCAATCATACTACACTGCCGCCCATGCGGATCATCGGCCACGGCATCGACATCGTCGAGACGGCCCGGATCGCCCGCCTTATGGAAGATCACGGCGAGCGGTTCCTGTCACGCTGTTTCACGGCCGCGGAGCGGTCGTATGCCGGCGATCGCAGGCGTGAGGTCGAGCATCTGGCCGGTCGCTTCGCCGCCAAGGAGGCGATCTTCAAGGTGCTGGGTACAGGCTGGTCGGGCGGCGTGGCGTGGCACGAGGCGGAGGTGGTGCGGCAGGCGGGCGGCGCCCCGGCCGTGGTGCTGCATGGCCGCACCGCCGAGGTCGCGGCGAGCCTGGGCATCGACCAGTGGCTGGTGAGCATCAGCCACATCACGACGCACGCGATGGCCAGCGCGATCGGCGTGGGTGCATAGGATCACAGCGGGAGATTCACGGCCGGACTGTCGGCAGTAGGACGGTTGCGGATGGGCCGCATCCTCGCCGTGCGCGGGCGCGGCCCGGATTGCGGCCAGGCAGCGCCGTCTCGGGGTGGCCGTGATAGGCTATGGAGGCTGTGATGGTCCCACGAAAGGACAATCTGGCTCCGTACGAGGTCATGCGTCAGGCGACCCAGCGCGGCAAAGCGCCCGAGCCGGCGCCCGCGGCCGCCGCCGACCAGCCCGCGCCCGCCGACGGCGAAAGCCCCCGGGGGCGGTGGGGCTGGCTGACCGGGCCGCGCCAGCCGCTGCTGCTGCGCGTGCCCAAGGGCTACATCGTGCTCGCCGGGGCCGTGCTCGTCGGCGTGATCGTCCTGGCGCACTGGAGCGGCCGAAGCGTCGGCCATCGAGAGGGATTCCGCACCGCCGTCGAACAGTTCGAGGCCACCCAGCCGGGCGGCCTGCTTTGGGATGTCGAGGAAAACACCGGCTCCGGAACCGGTCAGGCGGCCGCGCGGCCGGGCGCACGCGTCATCGAAATCCCGACGGCGGAGCAGGATCCCCGGCAGGATGGGCTCAATTACTGGGTGCTGGCCCACTACCGCCAGGCCGAGGCCGAGCGGTTCCTGGCGTTCCTCTGGAGCCGCCAGGTTGAAGCCGCGGCCTTCCGTCGGCATAATAGTGGGCTTTTCCAGGTCGTCGCCCTCAAGGGCTTCGCACCCGGTGAGTTGCGCGACGCCGCCGAGAAGTACCGCCAGCAGTTGCTGGCCCTCGGCCGCGTCTGGCGGGATCAGCACCGCGGCAGCGACCTGTCGCGCAACGGCATCTACCTGGAAAAGTACACCGGCGGGACATCCGCCGCCATGATCGTCCGGGCCGATGCCGTCCGCGCCGACGTGGGCGGAAACTGAACAGCACGCGAAAGCCAGCCCGACCTGAAGCAAGCCTGAAGCAAGCCTGAAGCCAACAAGGACACGCACGATGAGCCTCGATCCGAGCCTGAAAATCAACAGCGCCATGGTCAAGCACCGCAATGTGCTCTCGCGGGCCGAGCGCATCGAACGCCTGGGCCAGAAGGGCAAGTTCGACCCCGCGGCCGGCAATCCGCTGGGCCTGCGGAAGGTCGGCAACCGCAAGCTGATTACAGCCAAGGCCGCCAAGAAGAAAGGCGCAGCCGAGGGCGAAGCGGCCACTGGCGGCGCCGCGCCCGCGACGCCGGCCGGCAAGTGACATCATCGCCCGTCAAGCCTTCCGCCAGGCCGCGGCCTTCAGGCCCGGATGCGCCAGCCCATGTTCGACCCCGAGCGTCATATCGCCCAGCGCGTCGCCGCGGTGCAGGCCTCGGGCATCCGTCGCGTGTTCGAGCTGGCCGGCAGGCTCAAGGATCCGATCAACCTCTCCATCGGCCAGCCGGACTTCGACGTGCCGCCGCGCATCAAAAAGGCGGCCATCGACGCCATCGAGCAGGGCGTCAACAAGTACACCGTCACCCAGGGACTGGACCAACTGCACGAGGCCATCGCCCGTCGCCTCAAGGTCGAGCTGCCCGACTGGAGGCTGACGCGCGATGGCCGGGCGTCGAGTCAGGACAGCGGCCTGCTGGTGACCAGCGGCGTGTCGGGCGGCCTGGTCCTCGCCTTCCTCGCCTGCCTCAACCCCGGCGACGAGGTCATCGTCCCCGACCCCTACTTCGTGATGTACAAGCACCTGCTCACGGTCGCGGGCGCGAAAGCGGTGTTCGTTGACACCTACCCCGATTTCGCCCTCACCGCCGAGCGCGTCGAGGCCGCCATCACCCCGCGGACGCGCATGGTGCTGCTCAACACGCCCAGCAACCCCACCGGCGTCGTGGCGGATGAGAACACCTGTCGGCAGCTCGCCGAGCTGGCCGAGCGCCGCAACCTGCTGCTGCTGAGCGACGAGATCTACGACGAGTTCTGCTACGCCAAGACCGCCAGGCGCGGCAGCGACGACACGCTCTACTGCCCCAGCCCGGCCGCGTTCAGCCGCAACTTGCTCCTGATGCGCGGCTTCAGCAAGACCTACAGCATGACCGGCTGGCGCATGGGCTACGTCGTCGGCCCGCGCCCCATCATCGAGCAGATGACCAAGCTCCAGCAGTACACCTTCGTCTGCGCCCCCTCGATGGTGCAGGTCGCCGGCGTCACCGCCCTGACCGAATCGATGGACGGGCACGTGGCCGCCTACCGGCGCAAGCGCGACATGGTCGTCGAGATGCTCAGCCCGCACTTCGACCTGGTGCAGCCGCGCGGCGCGTTCTACGCCTTCCCGCGGGTCCCGCCGCGCCTGGGCATGACCGGCACGCAGTTCGTCGAAGCCGCCCTGGCCCGCAACGTCGTCATGATCCCCGGCAACGTCTTCAGCGAACGCGACACCCACTTCCGCATCAGCTACGCCACGACCGACGCCAAACTCGCCCAGGGCCTGGAAATCCTCGCCGACCTGGCGC
>CAZUUQ010000111.1:6902-8208 GCA_964622625.1 uncultured Phycisphaeraceae bacterium
GCTCTATTGCGGCTTCGCCGCAATCGGGGTGACTGTCTTGGCCCTGAAAAACTTTGGCGTCGGATGCTCGGGAATAGTCGCTACTGCATCCACTATGCTAGACGACGGCTCGATGGACAATCTCACTGCACAATTCGTCAACTGCCCTACTGGAGTCTAAGCGGACAACTGGGCAGCTCAGTCCGGACATCCATTGCTCGTGGAGGTCGAAACTGCGAATCGGCGCCTTGGCATGATCATAGCTGCGAGCCCATTCCATGAATTGGAGATGCTGCTCGCGCATATCGCCCCCTGGCAGAATCCGAGCCCCGTACCGCACTTGCTCACGCTCGGCTATTCGCGCCATCCGAACGATTGGATCAAGATAAAGGAATACAGCCAGCGTGAAGTGATGCAGCAACGGATCGCCCCAGCTACAGATCGAGCCAGACAGGATCCAATTCTCGTTGCCATGAATGTCGCGTTCTATCATCGATACGCGCTCTGCCGGAGCCCGCTTGTGCGTAAATGGCGGATCGGTTTTCCGCCAGTAATACGAGTCCGAGTCGAGATGGCGGCCGCCAACTTCCTTCGCGAGGTGTGCACCGAGGGTCGATGTGCCCGAACCTGAGGCACCGAAGATGTGAAATCGATGGGCCATGCTCGGTCGCCTGACGTACAAGCCTCAGTTGCCAGCCACCCGCGGAGGAACGCCTCCACGGTTCAGGCGGAGTTTTATTGTCCATCGTGGGCGTCGCCGGTCAAGCGGCTGCTTAGCTCTGCCGCTTGTCCGGGCCGCTGATCAGACCAGAAAGCATCTTGGCGATTTCCTCAAGATCAGACTTGAGTTGTTCATGTCGATCGGACTTCAGCAAGCCCTGCCGGGCCGCCAGCTCCAGCAGAGGCACACACTCCTGCACGCTGCCCCGGGCGATACCGAAGAAGTTGCGGCGGTCGGCTTTCGTGAATCGGCCGTTACCTTCGGCGATGTTGGCGGCAATGGAAAGCGCGGCCCGGTTAAGCTGGTCGGCCAGGAAGAAATATCCCCGAGGTAGATCACGGGTCAGGGTGCAAACTTTGTCCGCGAAGATCAGCGACCTCTGATAAACGACCAGTTTTTCAAAGGCGAAAGGCATGCGGGAATTATAAAGCAAGAGAGGAGAAAGTAGAAAGGAGACCGCAGGAGAGGCCTTCTGGTCGGTCCGGGCTTCCTGGCTTGCTCTACTCTCTCCTCTCTATTCTCTCCTGCTCTATTGAAAAAGCCGACTTCCGTCGGCTTTTTCAATCGGGGTGACAGGATTTGAACCTGCGACTTCCTGCTCCCAAA
>CAZUUQ010000112.1:0-1404 GCA_964622625.1 uncultured Phycisphaeraceae bacterium
AATCGGGGTGACAGGATTTGAACCTGCGACTTCCTGCTCCCAAAGCAGGCGCTCTACCAAGCTGAGCTACACCCCGTAGCGTGCGTCATTGTATCGCGTCGGTCGGCCGGGCTGCCGGATGGCCCGTCCCGTGCGCGTCAGGCCTCGGCCAGGTACGCCGCCAGCAGATCGCGGCAGGCGTTCATGTCCGACTTGTGGATCATTTCCGTGACGGTGTGGATGTACCGCGTCGGGCACGAGAGCGTCAGCGTGCGGACGCCGGCGCCAGCCCGCTGCATGGTCCCTGAATCGGTGCCGCCGCGCCCGACCTCGCGCTGATGGGCGATCTTCTTCTTCCGCGCGATGGCTTCGACCTGCTCGAACAGGTCGAGGTCGGCGATCGCGGAACTGTCGCTCACCACCAGGGCCGCCCCCTTGCCGAACTCGGTGAAACGCTGGTCCTCCGGCACGCCGGGCGTGTCGATGCAGAGCGTGGTGTCCACGGCAATGCCGACGTCCGGCTTCAATGCATACGAGGCTGTGCCCGCCCCGCGCAGGCCGACTTCCTCCTGCACCGTGAACACGCACGCGATCTCGCAGGCGTGCGGCGACTTGTCCTTCTCCAGCTTGCGCAGGGCCTCGATGACGATCCACGCGGCGATGCGATTGTCGAGGGCGACGCTCACGACCGACTGGCCGATCTCGTGCAGCGGGCCGTCGAGCACCACCATGTCGCCGAGCTTGACCTTCTTGCGCACCTCGTCGCCCGGCAGGCCGAAGTCGATCATGAACTCCTGCACGTCGGGAATCTTCTTCTTGTCCTCTTCGGTGGCGACGTGGATCGGCTTGGTGGCCGGGTTCATGACGCCCCGTAAGTCCTTGCGCGGGTCGCGCACGTCGGGGCAGACGCGGACGGTGCGGGCGAAGAGGTTGCGGGCGTCGAATCCGCCGACGGGACTGACGCGGGCGAAACCCTTGTCGTCGATGTGGCGGATCAGGAAGCCGATCTGGTCCATGTGGGCCGCCAGCATCACCCGCAGCGGCTTGTCGTCCCTGCCGCGTTTGCCGGCGCCCGCGCGGCCGGCGGCTTTGCCCCGCGGCTTGCGCATGCCGATCAGCGACCCCATCGTGTCGATGGTCAGTTCGTCGAACAGGCCGTCGCACTCCGACCGGATCAGTTCACGGATGCGGTGTTCGCGTCCCGGGACGCCCGGCGTCTGGGTGAGCTTTTCAAGCAGTTTCATGGGCGGCAGTGTAAAGGCGCGGCCCGGCGCTCGCCAGCGGCCGCGCGAGCCGCGGGCTTGACAGCGCACGCGGGGAGGGGTCTAATACTCCCAAGTGATATCGCATTATCAACAACTCGTCGGCCGTCGTTTACGCACACGGTGCAGCGCCCATGGACCGACATGGCTGGCGGCCATCCTG
>CAZUUQ010000112.1:1504-4567 GCA_964622625.1 uncultured Phycisphaeraceae bacterium
TCGCCTCATGGTTGGTCCGTGCCGTCGGATCGCATCCCCCCGCGGGTTGATGACATCGCGACGGTGTGTCACGCGCTGGACCTCTCCTCGCCCCGCGCTCCTCCGCCAGGCTGCGCCTGAATCCTTTTGATCACATTGTGTGCGTGTTCACAGCCCGGCTGTGAACGGTGTCGCCCCGCATTGCGGAAGGTTGCGTCCATGCGCTGCCGCGCGTTCACCCTCATCGAGCTGCTGGTGGTCATCGCGATCATCGGCACCCTCATCGGCATGCTGCTGCCGGCCCTGGGCAGCGCCAAGGCGTCGGCCAAAGCGGCTGCCTGCCTGTCGAACATGCGCGGTATGGAGATCGCCCACGTGCTGTACATGAATGAGCACGCCGGCCGCTTCATCGACGTGGGGCTGGCCCACGGCGGCGCGCATGCCCGCGAAGACGTGGCGTGGATCAACACGCTGAGGCAGTACTACGGCGACGAGCTTGTCGCCCGCTCGCCGGTGGACGACAGCCCGCACTGGCCGCTGGAGCTGGGAGGCATGGGGGTGCCCGTACCCCCGTCCAGCAACCAGTTTCGTCGGTCGAGTTACGGGGTCAACAACTACCTGACCGAAGTGGCGCCGCTCACGAAGTATCGGCGCCTGGAGCAGGTGCCCATGCCCTCGGCCACGGTGCACTTTGTGATCATGGCGTTCGAGGGTTCGTTCGCCGGGGCCGACCACCCTCATGTGGAGACGTGGTCGCTGCCCGGTCGGCCGGACCTGGCGCCGCGGCTTGCCGCCAGGCAGTTGCAGATCAACGCGCACGGCGGACCGCCGGAGTCAGTCGACGCGCGCGCCAATTACGGGTTTCTTGACGGCCACGCCGCGACGTTGCGGTTTGGCGATGTGTACCAGGGGATGGAGCGCAACCGCTTCGATCCCGAGACAGCGTTCTGAAGCGGCCACGGATGTGGACCGCCCTGGTTCAAGGAGTATGTGATGAATCGTATTCTTGTATTGATTGCGGCGACGGTGGTCAGCGCGGGCGTGAGCGGCATGGCCGCGGCGCAGGGGCATCATGATCACGACCACGGCCTGCACGGCGGCGACTTCGCCCTGCGTGTTCACGAACATGACGGCGAGATGGAAATAGAGATCTCCCCGCGTGTCCTGGGCAGTGAGCTGGATGCGGGCCTTGGCTTCGCGGCCACAAGCCCCGGCTTCGACAGCCACGCCGGCGAGTTTCCTGTCGGGTCGCAGGTGGGCATCAATCTCACACAGCCGCTGATGAAATGGAACGGTGCCGGTTTCGACACGTTGAATCCACTGACTGAGGAGACCATGACGGCTGCGTTTCTGACGCTGTCGGCCACGACGTCTGACGGCTTTGTGCCGGGCTTTGCGATCGGTGTCGACGGCGACGGCTCATTCCACAAGCATGTAGCCTTCATTCTCAACGGGCCGGCTTCGGACGATCCGCGTGACGGCATCTACCTGCTGACCTTCGAGCTGTACAGCACCAGCCCGGCGATCCACACGTCGGAGCCGGCGTGGATCGTGTTCAACCTGAACGACGAGATCAGCCACGATGCGGCTATCGACTGGGTCAGCGCGAACATCGTGCCCGAGCCGACGACCGCGATGCTGCTGCTCGCGGCCGCTGCGATGGCGCTGCGCCGCCGCCCGGTCCGGTCCGTGTCCTGTTCTAATCGACCCACGAGAACTCCTCGATCGCTCTGGCCAGATCGACATCCTTCCGCGTGACTTTGCCGCCGGCGTCGTGCGTGTTCAGCCGCAGCGTCACGCGGTTGTACACGTTGTGCAGGTCCGGGTGGTGGTTGATCGCCTCAGCCTCCAGACCCAGGCGCACGATGAAGCTCAACGCCTCCTTGAAGCTGCCGAACTTGAACGGCTTGACCAGCGCATCGGACTCATGCTTCCAGCCGGGCAGGTCCGCCAGCGCCTGCTTGATCTGATCGGGTGTGAGTGGTGCGGCCATCGCTGTGTCCTTTCCATGGCGGTCTGATGCCCTGCCAAGGATAGGCGCGCCCCGTCAGCGTCGCTGGTCTGGGTCATGCGGCACGGCGTCGGCGGTCTCCAGCCAATGGCGCAGCAGCCGATCCTTCATGGCCGCGAGCACCGGCGCCATCCCGGGATCGGCCACGCGGCTGTGCTGCTCGCGCGGGTCGGTCCGCAGGTCGTACAGTTCGTCGGCTTCATAAAGGCGGTGTACATATTTGTAATCGCGTGTGCGGCACATCACGGCCTTGGTGTGCTCCGGTCCTTCGCTGGGCTGCAGCCCCACGCGCGGCCAGTAGATGCTCGACGGCTCGTGGCTCCTGGCCGATTCCAGCTCCATGCAGTGCCGTTCGCCGTGCAGGCGGCCGCCTTCGCAGAACACGGCATCGCGGTGCTCATCCGTCGTGCCCGCGACGACCTGCAGCAGGGAACGCCCGAAGTGCGTGTGCCGCGGCTCGATGCCCGCCAGCGCTTCGACCGTTGCGGCAATGTCGATCAGCTCCACCAGCGCGTCGCTGACCCGTGGCCGCACGGGCATACCGACCGGCGGCTTGATCACCAGCGGCACACGGGTCAGGCAGTCCTCGAACGTGTTCTGATTGATGTCCACCACGCCGAAGTCGCCGGTGTAGTCGCCGTGGTCGCTGAAGAAGAACACGGCCGCGTCGTCGTACGCGCCGCTGTCGCGCAGCGCGTCGAGGATCATGCCGTAGTGGTGGTCCGTGCGTGAACACAGGCCCAAATACGCGGCCCGCAATTCATCGAACTGCGGCTCGGTCCAGTTGCCCAGGTTGTAGCGCTCAACCATCCCCATGAGCATCGAGGGTTTGCCATCGCCGGGCTGCGGGGCAGGCACGCGCGGCGGCAGCTTGGCGCGATCGATCATGCTGAACCACGGCTCCTCCACGCCATAGGGTGTGTCCGGCTCACTGAGCGCGAGGAACACGCAGTACGGCTCGCGCGGCGGATGACGCAGAAACTCGATCGTGGCCCGGACATTGTGCCAGTCCTGGTCCTCGTAAAATTCATCGCCGCCGGTGTCGAGCCGGCCGGCGAACATGGCGTAGTAGC
>CAZUUQ010000112.1:4667-8114 GCA_964622625.1 uncultured Phycisphaeraceae bacterium
GTGACCAGCAGACAGCCGCGATGGTACGCCAGGTCGTGGGCGCTGTCGCCGCCGGCGGGAAAGAGCCGGTGACTGGTGATCGCCGCCACCGACCGCGGCCGCCCGGGCTCGACGAGGTCGAAGACTTCGACCGTGCGCTCGCCGGCCACAGCAAGCATGCGCCCGCAAAGACACATGCCCGTCGGCTGGCGGCCGTGAAAATCGGCGACGCGCACCAGTTCCAGCGGCCGTTCATCATCGGGCAGGCGCGCGACGGCGATCTTCGCCTGACCGTAGCAGGCCGCATAAGCATGGCCGAACGCGGCCCGCACACGGTTGGCCCCGTGCAGTCGCCCGTCGGCAATCAGCCCGGCGCACGTCCACGCCACGGCCGCATCCGTCGCATGACCCACGCGGTAGGCCGCCATGGCGTGCAGCGGATCGCGCCCCGCGCCGTCGACAGTCACCACCACGTCGCCGTGTACCGCCACGTCGTGCGGGCTGCGCACCTCGCCGCATTCCTGCGTCCTGCGGACCGAGCCGAAGCGCAGCGGGGCGGCCGTCCCGTCGCCCGTCGCGATGGCGGTGAGACAGCCGGTCTTGCACGCGGCAATGACCGTGCCCGACTCGCCGAGACAAGCCATGCCGTTGACCAGATCGAGCAGTTCGCGGTCGCTGGCGGTGTCCAGCAGCGCGAGCCGGCCGTCCGACGTGACGCGCACGCGATGCGCGTCCCGCGCGCCGACCAGCCACGTGCCGTCAGCCAGCGGCAGCACGGTTTCCGCCTCCTCGAACAGTGCCGGGTTGTCGAGAAAGTGCAGCACTTGCGCCGCGGCCGGTTCGCGCACGTCGATGGCCGCCAGCGAGCCGCCTTTGCCCGCCACGAGCGCCACGTCGCCGCTCACCTCGACATCATGCGGCCTGCGCAGGGCGTCGGGTGCGACGAGCATGCCGGCTTCGTGAAGGCGGGCCATGGCGTGTAATGACGTCCTTCAGCGCCCTTCAGCGTCCTTCCGAGGCCGCCCATGGCGCGACGCTGTCGCCGATGCCGCTGGCCAGATACCCCCCGTCGACCACGAGCGTGTGCCCGTTGACGAATCCCGCCGCGGCGCTGGCCAGGAACACCGCCGCGCCGCCGATCTCGTGGGCTTCGCCGAAGCGGCCCATGGGCGTGTGCTCGAGAATGCGCCGCCCGCGGTCGGTCCCCTCGATCATCTTGCGGTTGATGTCGGTGGGCACAAAGCCCGGCGCGATCGCGTTGGTGCGGATACCGTATTTGGCCCACTCATTGGCCAGCGAGCGGGTCAGGCCCAGCACCGCATTCTTGGCCGCCGCGTAGGCGGTGACTTCCACCAGATCGACGAACGAGCTGATCGACGCGAGATTGATGATGCACCCGCTGTGCTGTTCACGCATCAGTTCACCGGCCGCCTGGCAGCAGCGCAGCGAGCCGGTGACGTGCGTTTCGTAGATGCGGGTGAACTCGGCCGGCTCCAGCTCGAAAGTCGGCTTGCGGCACATGACGCCCGCGGAGTTGACGAGGATGTCGAGGCGGCCGAACTGCTCCACGGCCGCGTTCACGGCCGCTTCCACGCTGGCGCCGTTGGTGACATCGAGCGTCGTACCCGCCACCAGCGGCGCGGCGTCGTCGGCTTCATCGGCCTCGGTGTGGCGGGCAAGCTGCTTGACGGCCGCATCGACCTTGTCGGCCGTGCGCGAGCCGATCAGCACCTTCGCCCCATGCTGGACCAGAGCCTGGGCGATGGCCATGCCGATGCCGCTGGCCCCGCCGGTCACGAGGGCGGCCTTGTCAGTGAGGTCGAACATACGGCTTCTGGTGGGCATGGTGGCATTCTCCGCCGAATCGCGGCGGCCTTTGGGCGTGTGAGGTTGTATTCCGAGAGACAAGGATAGCGTGTGCGCGGCCACGGGGCGCGAGGGCCTTCTCAGCGCACGCGATGATCGGTGGGACGCCGGAACCGCGACAGATCGAGATCGCGGAAATAGTCGATGGTGCGGCGCAGGCCCTCCTTCAGCGCGACCGTCGGCCCCCAGCCGAGCTTTGTCCGGGCCAGCGTGATGTCCGGCTGGCGTCGGGCCGGATCGTCGGTCAGTCCGGGTTTGTTCACCAGCCGGCTGCGCGAGTCGGTCATTTCAATCACCATCTCGGCCAGTTGGCGGATCGTGAACTCGTCGGGGTTGCCGAGATTGACCGGCCCGACGAAATCGTCCGGCCCTTCCATCATGCGCACCAGACCCTCGATCAGATCGTCAACGTAGCAGAAGCTGCGCGTCTGCTGCCCGTCGCCGTAGATCGTCAGATCTTTGCCGGCCAGGGCCTGAATCACGAAGTTGCTGATGACCCGCCCGTCGTAGGGGTGCATCCGCGGCCCGTAGGTGTTGAAGATGCGCACCAGCCGGATGTTCACGCCGTTGGAGCGGTGATACTCCGCGAACAGCGTCTCGGCGCAGCGCTTGCCCTCGTCGTAGCAGGCCCGCGGGCCGATCGGATTCACATCGCCGCGATAGGACTCGGTCTGCGGGTGTACGCGCGGGTCGCCGTACACCTCGCTGGTCGACGCCTGGAGAATCTTCGCCCGCACGCGCTTGGCCATGCCCAGCAGGTTGATCGAGCCCACCACGGACGTCTTGACGGTCTTGATGGGGTTGTACTGGTAGTGGACCGGCGAAGCAGGGCACGCGAGGTTGTAAATCTCATCCACCTCAAGCCAGATGGGGTGGATGATGTCGTGGCGGATCAGTTCGAAGTTGGCCCGGCCCAGCAGGTGGGCGACGTTGTCCTTCTGGCTGGTGAAGAAGTTGTCCAGGCAGATGACGTCATGGCCGGCATGGACCAGCCGCTCGCACAGGTGCGAGCCGAGAAAGCCCGCGCCGCCGGTGACCAGGATGCGTTTGAGTTGAGCGGACATGTTTCAGGTCGGCTCCTGCGCCGCCGGCTCGAAGCGGGCGCCGCGCTGGATATCGAAGCTCACGAGCTGGCCAGGCTGGAAATCCTCCGCCCGCTGGTCGGCCGTCAGTATGCAGACGAAAGGGCAGGGGCCCTGCACGACAATGTCGTTGCGAACGGGATCAACCGCCAGGACCGCCCCCTGAAGCCGTCGCGGTCGGCCGTAGACCGGCTCGATATAGCGCCCGCCCGTGTCCACCACGTCCACGCGCATGGCCCGCGCGACGATGCGGCCGCGCACGCAGCCCACGGCGTCGGCCGCCATCGTGCCGTCCGTAATCAGGTGCAGTTGGTAATCCGTCCCGGCCAGGCCCAGTACGATGCACCCGTCCTCGGCCGACAGGACACGGCCGCGAACAAGTGTGCGATCCATGGGGATAGGTGCGGGTTCCGCGGTCGCGTCGGCTGCTGGCATGGCGGTGCATCGCATCAGTGGGGAATCACGGCAGGCCGCCAGCTTAGTCAATGTGTCCGCGGCAGCCAATCCCACCTGTTCCGCG
>CAZUUQ010000113.1:0-2058 GCA_964622625.1 uncultured Phycisphaeraceae bacterium
GGCGGCAGGCCCCCCTTGTGCGTTCATGCCCTCGTTGCCGCGTTCCTGCGTTGCTGGAATCTGACCTGTCGAGGGTACACTGCCGCAGACGTCGGACACCCTGTGATCAACCTTCCGTGCAAGGTCCTACTTCGTGGAAACGCTGCCCCGCGAGCAACTGTCGGTCACCAGTGAACGGGCGATCCTTGTCGCGGCCCTGCTGCCCGGCCGGGTCGCCGACCCCAACGATCCCCTGGCAGAGCTGCGCGCCCTGGCCGACACCGCCGGGGCCGTGGTCGCCGATGAACTGATGCAGAAGCTCCAGCACCCGGTGGCCGGCACGTTCATCGGCACGGGCAAGGTCCAGGAACTGGCCGAGATGGTCAAGGCCCACGATGCCGACGTCGTGGTCTTCGACAATGATCTGTCGCCGTCGCAGATCGGCAACATCGAGGAGGTCGTGGCCTGCAAGGTGCTCGACCGCAGCGAGCTGATCCTGGACATCTTCGCCGCCCGGGCCCGCACGCACGAGGCCCGCCTTCAGGTCGAACTGGCGCAGCTCGAGTACACCTACCCGCGTCTGCGGGCGATGTGGTCGCACCTGGAGCGGATCGTCGGCGGCGCGCCCACCGGCATCGGCACGCGCGGCCCCGGCGAGCAGCAGCTCGAGATCGACCGCCGCATCGTCCAGCGAAAGAAGGCCGAGCTGAAACGCGAGATCACCCGCATCCAGGGGCGCAAAGCCCGCGAGGTCGCCGCCCGCAATGTCGATCATTTTTCCGTCGGACTCGTCGGCTACACCAACGCGGGCAAGAGCACGCTCTTCAACACGGCCACCGACGGCGGGGCCTATGCCGACGACAAGCTCTTCGCCACGCTTTCCACGCGGACGCGCAAATGGTCGCTGGGCGGCGGCGACGAGGTGATGCTTTCAGACACCGTCGGCTTCGTGCGCGAGCTGCCGCACCATCTGGTGGCCAGCTTCCGGGCCACGCTGGAGGAGGCGATCCACTGCCACCTGCTGCTGGTGGTGCTCGACGTGGCCCATCCGCGGGCGCCGCAGCAGCTTGAGACGGTGATGCGCGTGCTCGATGAAATCGGCGCCACGGTCCAGCCGCGCCTGCTGGTACTCAACAAGATTGACGCCCTGGAGCACAATGCCGACCTGCTGGCCATGCGGAGTGAACATCCCGACGCCGTGGCCATCAGCGCCAGGACGGGTGTCGGCATGGACCAGCTCGTCGAGCGCGTCCGGGCCGCCCTGCACGGCACGATGAAGCGGCTGACGCTGTCGCTGCCGGTTCACGACGGCAAGACCATCAGTTATCTCGAGAGCCGGGCCCAGGTGCTGGCGCGCGAATACCTCGACACCCACGTGCGTCTGACCGTCCGCATCGGGGCCCGGCAGCTTGACGAACTTGCGGCCATGGGAGCGGCTGTCACCATCGAGCAGCCGTCCGGCCGCGTCGAAGCCGACGGCTAGACTTTCATCCACGCGATCACCCCAGGAGCCCGCCCCGTGGCCTACCCCGCTTCGCCCGATCTGCAAGGACTGATCGACAGTCTCAAGCACTACACCGCCCTGAAGCACGAATACGGCAGCAAAGGGATCGAGCCGAAACTGCGCCGTGCGGAAAAGGCGCTGTCCTCCGTGTTGCGTGAGATCAAGGCGCTGCCCGAGGACCGCAAGCTCGCCGCCGCCGAGCCGAACGGCCTCAAGGCGATTCAGACCCTGCGTCCCAGGGGGCCGCGGCGGTTGTGGGAACGCTACGATTCCAGGCAGTATCCCCAACGCATGGCCGGCGCGCTGCAGGCCCGCTGTGCCGGCAACATCCTGGGCGCGATCGTCGAGATATACCCCATCTGGCGCATGAAGCATGTCGCCCGACTCTGCGGTGACACCTTTCCGCCCACGCGCTACTGGTCGCGCTCGGCCACGCCGTTCAACCAACGGTACCAAACCTTCATCTGCGAGAACTACACCCGGTCCAAACTCAACGGCGTGCCCGTGGATGACGACCTGGCGTACACGCAGATCGGCCTGCTGATCCTCGAACAGTACGGCCCGGACTTCACGAC
>CAZUUQ010000113.1:2158-7940 GCA_964622625.1 uncultured Phycisphaeraceae bacterium
GAGATCCCCCGCGACTGCACGCTGGCCCGCGACGTGCGCTGGGCGTTGAAGATCGGCCCGAAGATCAGGGACTACAAACAGGCTCGCGATGCCGTGGACAAACGCTTCGACGGCATGCACCCGGTGCACACCAACAACAACGCATGCCTGACGATCTTCGGCCTGTTCATCGGCGGCAGGGATGTCACCAAGGTGATCGGTCAGACGGTGGCCATGGGCCTGGACAACGACTGCACCGCCGCGACGGCCGGCAGCATCGTCGGCGCGGTCGTCGGGAGCAAGGGCGTCCCCGCCCACTGGACGCGCGGCTTCAACAACACCATGCACAGCTACCTCAACGGCCATCCGAAGTTCAAGATCGACGACCTGCTACGCCGCTTCGCGGCCCAGGCGAAAGCCATCCACAAACAGGGCAACGGGCAATGAAGCCGCCATCGGAAAGCACCGAGAGTCAGGCGGCCATCGGACAGTTGGCCCAGGGACTGCGCGATGCGGGCGTCCGGCAGGGGGGGGCGATTCTGGTCCACTGCTCGCTGCGCAGTCTCGGCCATGTGGTCGGTGGGGCGGAGACCGTGATCGACGGCCTGCGGACCGCGCTCGGACCCGAAGGCACGCTGATGATGTGCGCCCACAGTTATGCCACGGTCAATCCGCGGCAGCCGGTGTTCGACGTGCGCGAGACGCCCTCGTGCGTGGGGCTGATTCCGGAAGTGTTCCGCAAACAGCCCGGCGTGCAGCGCAGCGTGCATCCGACGCATTCGGTCTGCGGCCAGGGACCGCGCGCCGACGCACTGCTCGGCACGCACGACCGCGACCGCACGCCGGCCGGTCCGCAGTCGCCCTACCGCCGTGTGAGCGAGGTGCGGGGCCAGATCGTCATGCTCGGTTGCGGGCTCAAACCGAACACGTCGATGCACGGCGTCGAGGAACTGGTCGAGCCGCCGTATCTGTTTCTCGACCAGCCTGTGAACTACGAGCTGCGCTATGCCGACGGCCGTCAGCGCGCCGTCAGCCACCGCGTGCATGATTTCAAGGGCTGGCGGCAGCGGTACGACCGCGTCGACCAGGTGCTGCGCGGTGATGAGCTGCGCAAGGGCCGCGTGTTCGGCGCCGACGTGTGGGTGATCGACGCGGCCGCGTTGTGGGCCCGAGCCGAAGCGAAGCTGCGGGAGGATCCGCTGTTTTTCGTGGAGCGCACGGAGTGAGGCCGCCTCGGTCATGCCCCCCGCCAAATAAGCGGTCGGGCATTTCCCGGATCCCTCGGTACCCGATCCCCTCGTCCTTTCCCACTCACACCGGACTGCGGAGACTTTCGAGCGTCTGCCGCATGATGTGGTCGGCTGCGCGGCCGTCGGTTTCATGCGTGTAGCCGCTGATCACCACGCGGTGGGCGCAGACCGGCACCACGTTGCTGATGATGTCTTCGGGCACGACGTAATCGCGGCCGGCCATCAGGGCGGTGGCCCGGGCCGCCGTCAGCAGCGCCAGGGCGCCGCGCGTCGAGATGCCGATGCGCAACGCGGCGTGCTGCCGCGTGGCGTTGGCGATGCGCACCACGTACTCGGTCAATGACGGATCAACGCGCACCCGCGGCACCATCTCCTGCAGCTCGACCAGGGTGGTGAGCGTCATGACCGGCTCGAGCTGCGCCAGGGTCGTGCGCAGCGGATCCAGCTCCAGCACCCGCTGCTCGTCATCCGGCGCGGGGTAGCCGAGCGTCAGGCGCATGAGAAAGCGGTCGAGCTGGCTTTCGGGCAGAAAGTAGGTGCCTTCGAACTCGAAGGGGTTCTGCGTGGCGACAACGAAAAAAGGCTGGGGAAGCCTGCGGGTCTGTCCGTCGATCGACACCTGTCCCTCGTTCATCGCCTCCAGCAGGGCCGACTGCGTGCGCGGCGTCGTGCGATTGATTTCATCGGCCAGCACCACGTTGCTGAAAATCGGACCGGGTTTGAATACGAACTCGCTGTGATGCTGGTCCCAGATGGTGACGCCCAGCACATCCGAGGGCAGCATGTCGGGCGTCATCTGGAGCCGGCTGATCTTGCCGTCGAGGCTGCGCGCGATCGCGGTGGCCAGAATCGTCTTGCCCACGCCGGGCACGTCCTCGATCAGCGCATGCCCCCGCGCCAGCAGACAGACGAGCACCTTGTCGATGGCCGCCTGATTGCCCAGAAAGACCTTCTGGACGTTGGCCCGCAGTTGATCAAGCTGCTGCATGCGTGGCGCCTCCGGCAGCGGACGTGGGACTCGGCCGCCGCCCGGCCGGTCAGTATAGCCCGCCTCAGCGGCGCAGCCTTCCGATAACAGCCCCCAGCCGATGCGGCAGCGTGGTCGACCCGATCGGCCTTGCGGCCGTCCGGCACGACTGGCCGATGGTATCCTTTACCTGACGGGATCGACAGGCGGCCTTGCGGTACGGCGGTGTGCACGTGAATTCATTTGAGCGGCTCAATCAGCTTTCCCACCGGCTCCTGGGCTATCGCCAGGAATGGCTCGAAGTGGCCGTCGAACTGGCCATCATCTGGGTCGTCGTCTATGCCGTCGTGCGCTTTCTGCGGGGCACGCGCGGCGCCCGCGTCATCAAGGGGCTGGCCCTGGTGCTGGTCATCGCCACGCTCGTGTTTCAGGTCGTGGCCGTCGAAAACGCGTTCTCACGCCTGCAGTTTCTGTATCGCAATTTCCTGACCTTCATCACCCTGGCGATGGTGATCGTGTTCCAGCCGGAGCTGCGCCGCGCCCTGACGCGCCTGGGCGAGACGCGGTTCTTCCCGGTGACGCGCATGCGGCGATCGCACGTCATCGAGCAGATCGTCGCTTCGGTGACCTACATGAGCAAGAACAAGATCGGCGGTCTGATCGCCATAGAGCGCGAGGTGGGACTCGGCGGCCTGACGGAGGCGGGCACCCCCCTGGACGCCCGCATCAGCAAGGAGCTGCTGAACACCATCTTCTGGCCGGGCAGCGCGCTGCACGACCTGGGGGTGGTTGTGCGCGGCGACCGTGTGGTGGCCGCCGGCGTGCAGTTCCCCATGGCCGAGGGCGAACACTTTTCCACCGAACTGGGCTCGCGCCACCGCGCGGCCATCGGCCTCAGTCAGGAGTGCGACGCCCTGGTGGTCGTCATCAGCGAGGAGACCGGCACCATCAGCCTGGCCGAACGCGGCCAGATGGTGCGCAACCTCTCGCCCGAAGCTCTGCGCAGCGAATTGACCCGCGGCCTGGGCAAGACGCCCATGTCCGTGGAAAGCGACGCCGACAAGCTCGGCATCGATCCCCGCGAAGCGGCTTAGACAGCGCCCCCGGCGAACGTGACGCAGCCATGATGAAATTCAGCGATCTCTGGCACCGCATCGAAACCGGCGTGATCGTCACGTTCATCACCGTGCTGATCTGGCTGTTCGCCGAGGGCGAGAGCGTACGCACCGACTCGGTGGCCGTCACGCTGCGGTTCGTCGCGCCCGTGGGCCAGACGGTGGCCGTCAGTCCGCGGCAGGAGCAGATCCGCCTCACGTACCGTTCTTCCACCCGTCAGCAGCAGCGCTTTCAGGAACGCCTGCGCGAACCGCTGGATATCATTGTTGAACCGGACCCGGAACGCCCGCTGCGGTCGATCTCGCTGCGTGACCGGCTGCGCAGCCACCCCAGCGTGGACGGGCAGGGCATCGAACTGGTGACGGTCGATCCCGAGGCCCTGCTGGTTCGCGCGCAGAAGCTCACGCAGGTGAGCATGGCCGTGGCCGTGGTCCCCGGCAGCATTCGTCTGAGCGGATCGGCGGTGGTGAGCCCGGCCCAGGTGGAGGTGCTGGTCCCCGAAGCCGACGCCGAAGCGGCGGGGCGGGCCCGCGTCGAGGTGCAGCTCGATCAGATGGCCGCCGACCTGACGCCGGGCCAGTCGCACACCCTGATGCTGCCGGTGACCCTGCCGCCGACCCTGCCGCCCGAAGCCTCCGCCAACCCGGCACAGGTCGAAGTCACCTTCACGCCCGCCAGCCGCGCCCAGGCTCTCACCCTGCCGCACGTGCGCATCATGATCCAGGCGCCGCCGCGACTGCTGGGGCGCTACGAAGTGCGCCTGCGCGACGACATGCTGGTCCTGCCCGAGCCGATCGAGATCGTCGGGCCGTCGGAGAAAGTCGAAGTGCTGCGGGCGGCCCCGGACGCGGTGGTGGCCGTGCTGCGTTTCACGGCCGAGGAACTGGCCAGCGGCATCCAGTCCAAGACGGTGGAGCTCAATCTGCCCGAAGGCGTCAGCGCCCGTACCGTGCCGCCGCGGGTCAACTTCGACATCATCGACCGCCAGAGCGCTGCCCCGCCGGCGTCCGCACCGGCCGCCCCCGCGCCTCCGGCCGGGCCGTGACGCGACCGGGCATTGGTCGAGGCGATCGGCCCTGCTAGACTCAATCACGACAGGAGCCTCGCCGTTGGCCGCAGGAGTCCGCGCGATGACCGCCCCCAGCCGCCCCGATACCGGCCGTCCCGATGCCGCGGCGACCGACGTGTCCGCCTACTGCGACACCCTGGCCGACCGGGCCGTTGCCGCCGGCCGCGGCCTCATGACCGTCAGCGGCCTTCAACGTACGCGCGCCCTGCTGGCCGTCGCCCAGGCCATCGAAGCCGGCAGCGGCGCCATCGAGCGGGCCAACGCCAGGGACCTGGCCGCCGGCCGCGATGCCGGCCTGTCGCCCGCCATGCTCGACCGCCTCACCCTCGACGCCAGACGCATCCACGCCATGGCCGACTCCGTCCGCCGGATCGCTGACCAGACCGATCCGGTCGGCCGCGTCATCGACGGCTACGTGCTGGCCAACGGGCTGCGGCTGGAAAAAGTGCGCGTGCCCATCGGCGTGGTGCTCATCATCTTCGAGAGCCGGCCCAACGTCACCAGCGACGCGGCCGCCCTGTGCATCAAGAGCGGCAACGCGGTCATCCTTCGCGGGGGCAAGGAGGCGATGCACTCCAACGCCGCCATCGCCGACTGCGTGGCCGCGGGGCTGGCCGACGCGGGCCTCGATCCCCATGCCGTCCAGCTTGTCCGCACCACCGACCGCGCGGCCGTGGGACATCTGCTGGCCATGGAGGGACGCATCGATCTGTGCATCCCCCGCGGCGGCAAGTCGCTGATCAAGGCCGTCGTCGACCAGGCCCGCATCCCCGTCATCAAGCACTACACCGGCAACTGCCACGTCTACGTCGATCAGCACGCCGACCCCGACATGGCCGAGGCCATCTGCCTCAACGCCAAGACGCAGCGGCCCGGTGTGTGCAACGCGGCCGAGACGCTGCTGTTCCACAAGGCGACGGTGGCGTCGGGCCTGCTGGAGCGCGTGCTGCGGAAGCTGGCGGCGGCGGGCGTGGAGATCCGCGGCTGCGACGTCACCCGGGCCGCGTTCGAGCCGGCGAAAGCCGCCACGGAGCAGGACTGGCACGAGGAGTACCTGGATCTCATTGTCGCCGTGAAAGTGGTCGATGACGCGGAGGCCGCCATCGCCCACATCAACCGCTACGGCTCGAAGCACACCGACGCGATCGTCACCGGCGATCTGGCCGCGGCCGACCGGTTCGTCGCGGCCGTGGACAGCGCCGACGTGATGGTCAACTGCTCGACGCGCTTCAGCGACGGCGGGCAGTACGGCCTGGGGGCGGAGATCGGCATCAGCACCGACAAGCTGCACGCCCGCGGCCCGATGGGGGCCGACGACCTGACGACCTACAAGTGGGTCGTCCGCGGCAACGGCCAGGTCCGAACGTAGCAAGCCGTGTTGTTCGTGGTCGCGCGGTCATG
>CAZUUQ010000114.1:0-7817 GCA_964622625.1 uncultured Phycisphaeraceae bacterium
GGAATCACCGGCGCAACGTTGACGCTCACGTCGACGCCCGCCCTGACCAGTTCGCGGATCATGTGCAGCCGCCGCGACGGTGAGGCCGCACGCGGTTCGAGCTTCGCGGCCAGTTCGTGGTCCAGCGTCACCAGCGTGACCACCACGCGGCCGGTGTGCTGGGCCGACATCTTCGCCCACAGGTCCGCGTCGCGCAGCACCAGGGCGCTCTTGGTCATCGTCGTCACGGGCTGGGCGCAGTCAGCCAGGATCTCCAGGCAGCCGCGGGCGATGCGCAGGTGCTTTTCGATCGGCTGGTAGATATCGGTGATGGCGGACATGACGATCGGCTCGCCGCGCCAGCTCGGCCGGGCCAGCTCGGCGAGCAGCATGCGCGGGGCATCAGGCTTGGCGACGATCTTCGTTTCAAAGTCCAGGCCGCAGGAGAAACCCAGATACTCGTGGTACGGCCGGGCGTAGCAGTAGACGCAGCCATGCTCGCAGCCGCGGTAAGGATTGAGCGTCCAGTCGAAGGGCACGTCGCTGGTGGGCTTGACGCGGTTGATGATGGTCTGGGTCGCGTCCTCAAAGACCTGCGTGGCCACGCGCGGCCGATCGGCCTCGCCTCCCTGCCGCTCCGCGTCCTGTTCATCCGCCTGCTGATCGAGAAACTCACCGAGCACGTGCAGGCGGACGGCCTCGAAGCGGTTGCCGGGATTGATCCCCGCCCCGCGCCCCTTTGCCGGCGCGTGAGACAGGCCGTCGCGGTATTCAAAGGTCGGTTCGAACGGGTCGACAGGCAGCCGGTCCATATGCTAACATTATGCGAACATATGGCACAAGGCAAGGAGCGGGGATAAGGGTCTGGCGTTGGGGGGCCTCATGCCTTACGCCAGCACGCGCGGCTCGGGGTCGTATGCGATGCCGATCGGTCGGCCGTCGGCCGCGAGGGAGAGGCGGGCTGCTTCGACGACCAGTTCGTTGATGTGGCTGTTGGCGGGCGTGGCGATGATGCCGCGGGCGTCGATGGCTGCCAGCAGTTCACGGCGTTTGTGCAGGGCGTCGGCTTCGGACAGGTCGGCGGTCCGGGCGTTGAGGTCCGCGGCCGCCAGGACGCTGGCTTCGACCGATTCGTAGCCGTAGCCGACGGGGCGCAGCCCCTCGCCGGTCCAGGGCACGAGGCGGAAGTAGTCGGGGTTGATGAAGCGGTAGTACGCGCCGGCCGCGTTGTCGAGGTAGCCGTGGTCCACGCCGCGGTTCTGGTCGTTGTGGCGGATGATGGCGCTGCGACCGGCCGCGTCGGGGCCGTCGCAGAACATCGTGATGCCCTGGTCGTTGGGCCCGGCCGCGTCGTCGGGATAGCCCAGGCCATTGATGCAGGTGAGGATGCCGCCGTTCTCGTAGACCACCTGCCCGCTGGACCACATCCACGCCTCATTGCCGTTGGGAAAGCGGCCGGTGATCCCGCGCACCGCCACCTCGACCGGGCGCAGACCGGTGATGAAGTAGACCTGATCGACATAGTGGCAGCCGACGTAAGTGAACGGGTCGGCCTGGTCCTTGGTGAACCAGTTCTGGAAGTTGGAGCGGCGGTAGTAATACGGCTCGATCATGGTCGAGTAGCCAACGCGGAACTGTCCGAAGCGGCCGCGGCGATACTGGACGCGGGCTTCGAGGGCGCGGCGATCGAAGCGTTTGTGGTACTCGACGCCGACGAACAACCCGCGCTGCTTGGCGAGGTCTTCGATGACGCGGGCGTGGGCAATGGTCTGGACCAGCGGCTTGACGCACAGCACGTGCTGGTCGTGCTCGAGGGCGAAGCGGACCATGGCATCGTGCAGCTTGTCGGGCGTGGCGATGAGCACCAGTTGGCGCGGATGCATGGCGGCGACGACGGCTTTGTAGCGGTCGGGCTGGCGATCGTCGGGGTCGCTGTTGAGCGCGGGATGGGCTTCAAAACTCTGGCCGGGAAAGGCCTCGGCGAAGCGGTCGTTGACCAGATCGCGCAGCCGCGCGGAACTGGCGGCCACAATGCGGATCGCGCCGACCCGGCCCAGGCGCTGGAGGTGATAGAGCGAGGGCAGAATCTGATCGTGCACGATCATGCCACCGCCGACGATGGTGACGTCGATGGCGCTGCTACTGGTGCTGTCCGTGCCGTTGTTTGTGTTGCTCATCCGGGGTCAGCCTTTGTTCGCAGTGGGCGTGATCATGCCAGACAGATTGCCTCACGAGCCGCGATCGTCACTCACCTATGCGTCAGGCGATCGTGCGGCCGCGCAGGGCGTCGAAGCGCGGCAGGTGTTTCTCGAAGGCGGTGGGGTCCCGGGGTGCAAAGGTGCGCGGATCGAAGCTGGCGCGGACGATGCGGCGAAGGTCGGCCAGGTTCTTCACCGCGCCGATGCCGATGGCCTGCGTAAGGGCGTTGCCGACGGCCGTGGCTTCATACGGACCGACAATCACGGGCCGGCCGAGGGCGTCGGCGGTCATCTGATCGAGCAGTTCGTTGCGTCCGCCGCCGCCGACGATGTGCAGCAGCTCGATGCGGCGGCCCAGCAGTGATTCGAGGGCGTCGAGGGTGCGGCGGTAGCAGAGGGCGAGACTTTCGAGGCAGCAGCGCACCGCCTGGCCGGGCGAGTCGGGCGCGGGCTGGCCGGTGGCGGCGGCGTAGTCGCGCAGCTTGGCGAGCATGCTGCCCGGCGAGAGGAACGGCGGGTGGTCGGGGTTGACGAGGGTGCGGAACGGCTCGCTCTCGGCGGCCAGGCGGGTGAGTTCGGCGTAGTCGTATGAATGGCCCTGTTGCTCATAGTCGCGGCGGGTTTCCTGCACGAGCCACAGGCCGGCGATGTTCTTGAGGAAGCGGATTTTTCCCCCGACGCCGCGTTCGTTGGTGAAACCGGCGTCGCACGAGGCGTTGGTGACGATGGGCTGGTCGAGTTCGGCCCCCATGAGCGACCACGTACCGCTGGACAGGTACGCCCATGGCCGCGTTTCGTCAGCCGCGACGGGTACGGCCGCGACGGCGCTGGCGGTGTCGTGCGTGCCGGGTGCGATGACTTGCAGCGAGTCGGCGAGCGAATCGAGACTGGTTGCCTGTGCGACGTGCGGCAGCACGCGGCCGAGCTTCGCGCCGGCGGGGGCGATCCGACCCAGAAAATGCGTCGGCAGGTCGAGTGCGGTCAGCAGATCGGCCGCCCACTGGCCGGTGAAGGGGTTGACCATCTGGGTGGTCGAGGCGTTGGTGGCCTCGTTGGCCGCCTCGCCTGTGAAAAAGTAGTGCAGCAGATCGGGCATGGTGAGCATGTGACGGGCATGATCGAGGACGGCCGGCTCGGTGTGCTTCTGGGCGATGAGCTGAAAGAGGCTGTTGAACGGCAGGAACTGGATGCCGGTGGCGGCGTAGATGGCCTCACGGCCGACGCGCTCGAAGGCCCACTGCTGGGCCGGCGGGTTGCGTTCGTCGCGGTAGGCGAACGGCAGGCCGAGCAGTTGGCCGGACTTGCCGAGCAGAGCGAAGTCGACGCCCCAGGTGTCGACGCCGAGGCTGACGAGTGTGATGTTGCGCTTGTTCGCAGTCGCGGCGGCGCGGCGCAGGCCCTCGAGCAGGTCGGCCCAGAGCTGGGTGACGTTCCAGTGCAGCCCCGACGGCAGGCGCAGCGGGATGTTGGCGAAGCGGTGCAGCTCGTCGAGCTGCAGGCGGCCGTTGTGGAGCGTCGCCAGCATGGCGCGGCCGGACTCGGCTCCGAGGTCGAAGGCGACAAAACCCTGGGCGGACATGGCGGCGACTCCGCGATGAAACAGTTGGCCGGTGGCAGACCTCGGCGAGTATATCGGCCGCGACCACGGGCGCCGCTCATGCGCTGCCGCGAAGCCCACGGATCGCAGAGGCCACGTAAGGAATGCCGCTGAGGACGGTCACGAGCACGACAGCCCAGACGAGCAGATCGCGAATGACCGCCAGCCACGCGCGGCCCTGGGCATACGGATCGAGGCCGACGATCAGCAGGAGAATCGGAATGGCCGCCATCTGAAGTACAGCTTTCAGCTTGCCCCAGATGTTGGCCCCGAAGGCCACGCCGCGGCTTTCGAGTTCGCCGCGGATGCCGGTGACCAGCAGTTCGCGTGCGAGGATGATCGCGACCATCCACGGGTAGACGCCGGTGGCCATGAGCGTGCGGTCGGGGTCGGCGGTCGTGGCGGGCACGACGAAGCGCGGACCGGTGAGGAAGATGAAAGCGCCGATGACCAGCACCTTGTCGCAGAACGGGTCCATGATGCGGCCGAAGACGCTTTCGACCGACCATCGCCGGGCGAGGTGACCGTCGAGGAAATCGGTGAAGGCCGCGAGCAGGAATAAGGCGATGGCGCCAACCAGCGCCCAGGTGGGGCCGACGGGGTAGCGATAGAACGGCAGCACGGCAAAGAACAGCCCGGCCAGGACCAGGCGCAGCAGCGTCAACTGGTTGGGCAATTGGTGATACACGCGGTCATCCTAACCCGCGGCCGGGCGCTATTCGATGCCGCCCTTGAGCGGCTTGCCGGGCTTGGGCTTGGCCTTGGAGGTGTACTCAATGGGCGCGGCATATGATCCGCCGCCGGCGGGTGCGTGTCCCCGGCCGCGGCCGCGCTGCCGTTCGTGGCTGGTATCGTGGTGTGCGGGCGCACTCCCCGCGGGCTTGAGCGACAGACTGATCTTGCGGTTGTCCTCGTCGACCGACAGCACGCGGAACGCTTTCTTGTCGCCGACCTTCACCACGTCGGTCACGGCATTGACGCGATGGTCGGCCAGTTCGGAGATGTGGACGAGGCCTTCGACGCCCGGAGCCAGCTGCACGAACGCGCCAAAGTCGGTCGTCGAGATGACCTCGCCCCCGACTTCGGTGCCCGGCGCGTAGGTGTGGGCCGCCCCCAGCCAGGGATCGTCGCCGGCCTGACGCAGGCTTACGGACATCCGCTGCTGGGCGACATCGACCTGCATGACCACAGCACGGACCATCTCGCCCTCGCGCACCACGGCCGAGGGATGGTGCACCCGGCCCCAGCTCAGTTCGCTGACGGGGGCGAGGGCTTCAAGCCCCGGTTCAATCTCGACGAACGCGCCGAACGGCGCGATGCGCACCACCTTGGCCATCACAGCCGCACCGGGCGCATACTTCTGATCGACGGTTTCCCACGGGTTGGCCTGCATCTGCTTGAGGCCCAGGCTGATCCGCCGTCGTTCCGCGTCGAGTTTCAGCACGCGGACGGTGACTTTCTGGCCCTCGCGCACGATGTCGGCCGGCTTCTCGACGCGGCTGTAAGCCATGTCGCTCACATGCAGCAGGCCCTCGGTGCCGCCCACGTCGACGAAGGCGCCGTATTCCATCAGCTTGGTGACCACGCCTTCACGTTCCTGGCCGACTTCGATCTCCTGCCAGAGCTTCTCGGCCGCGACCTCACGGCGCTGCTGGAGCAGATGGCGGCGGCTGAGCACGACGCGCCGGCCCCTGCGGTCGACCTCCTCGACGGTGGCTTCGAGTTTCTGGCCGACCAGAGACTCCAGGTCGTCGATATGGTGAAGATCGACCTGGCTGGCGGGCATGAAGGCTTTGATGGACCCGGAGATTTCCAGGTCCAGGCCGCCCTTGTTGGTGCCCACCACGCGGGCCTCGACGGCCCGGCCGCGCTGGATGTCTTCCCATGCTGCACGTCCCACCGCGCCTTCGCGGGAGAGCATGAGCAATCCCTCGGCCTCGTTGAAGCGCTGCACCACGAAGTCCATGATCGCGCCGACGCGCGGCGAGCGCTCGAACTGCGTCAGCGGCACCACGCCCTGGTTCTTGCCGGGCAGGCCCGCGATCTCGACAAAAACGTCCTCGGCCTCCACGGCCGTGATGCGCCCACGCACAAGATCCGAGATGATCGCGTCGCGGTCGCGCGTCGGCCGGGCCGCGGTGGCGTCGGATTGCGGGGAGGGCGAGGGAGGAGCGGGCGGCGTCTGCGCCTCGGCCATCAGCTTTTCGAGATCCTGGCCGGCAAGGGCCGCATCAATCTCGCGCTGAAGCTGGTCGTCGGAATGCGAATCGGAAGATGTCGGTTGCTGACTCATCGCCCTGCGCCTCGGCCGCGTATGCCGTAAGACCGTGTAAGCATCCCCGCGACCCGCGGCCGCGGCAAACGCCCGATGATGATCGCATATCTGTCAAGGTTAATCCAGACCCGGCCGGCGGCAAGAAAAGCCATACACGGTCCGCGCCGGCGAACTACAGCACGCGGTCAAGCAGGCGGTACTGGATGGCTTCGGCGACGTGGTGGGTCTGGACCTGCGGCGAGGCTTCGAGGTCGGCGATGGTGCGGGAGACGCGGCGGATCTTGTCGTAAGCCCGGGCGCTGAGGCCCAGCTCGGTCATGGCTTGTTCGAGCAGCGACTTACCCGCGTCGTCGAGCTGCACCAGCTTGTCGAGCTGGCGGCCGGTGAGCACGCTGTTGGGGCGCCCCGATTCATTGCGCTGCTGCTGAACATCGCGGGCGGCCACCACCTGGCGGCGCATCGCGGTCGAGCCGGTGCCGTTGGCCGGCTGGGTGAGCTGGCGGAAGGCGATGGGCGGCACCTCGATGTGGATGTCGATGCGGTCGATCAGCGGGCTGCTGATGCGCCCCAGGTAGCGCTGCATCTGCCGGTAGCCGACTTCGTCAGCCGGCTTACCGCCTTCGGGTGTCGGGTTCATCGCGCCCAGGATCATGAAGCGGGCGGGGAAGCGCACCGAGCCGTGGGCCCGGGCGATGGTGACCACGCCATCTTCCAGCGGCTGGCGCAGCGTCTCAAGCACCGTGCGCGGGAACTCGGGCATCTCGTCGAGAAACAGCACGCCGTGATGCGCCAGGCTCACCTCGCCGGGCTTGGGGATCGCCCCGCCGCCGATCATGGCCACGGTGCTGGCGGTATGGTGCGGGCTGCGGACGGGGCGCTGCGTGAGCAGAGCGTGGCGATGGGGCATCTTGCCGGCCGAGGAGAAGATGCGCGTCACCTCGAGGGCCTCGGCACGCGACATCGGCGGCAGGATGCCGGGCAGGGCCTTGGCCATCATGGTCTTGCCGGTGCCGGCCGGACCGATCATGAGCACGTTATGCGCCCCCGCGGCGGCGATCATCATGGCCCGCTTGGCGGACTCCTGGCCACGGATGTCGCCGAAGTCGACTTCCGGCCGGGCCGTGTCGAGCAGTGTCGCCAGGTCGATCGGCGGGTGCGGCTCGATTTCGTGCTGCCCATTGAGGAAGCCGACGACGGACGCCAGCGTATCGGCCGGATAGACACTGATGCCTGCACCGTTGCCGTTGCCTCCGCAGCCGATCGCAGCCGCTTCGTCAGCGTTGTCGACGGGCACCACCACGCCGTCCATGCCCAGCTTTTCAGCCAGGATGGCGAGGTTGATCGCGCCGTGGATCGGCCGCAGCCGGCCGTCGAGCGCCAGTTCGCCGGCAAACAGCAGACGGCGGTGCTGCTCGGTGCGGATCACCTGTGACGCCAGCAACAGGCCGACGGCGATCGGCAGGTCGAAGACCGGCTGCTCCTTGCGGATGTCGGCGGGTGCGAGGTTGACCACCAGGCGCGACATGGGGAAGGGAAAGCCGCTGTTGGTCACGGCCGAGCGGACGCGCTCGACCGACTCCTTCACCGCCGCGTCGGGCAGACCGACGATGGTGGTCTTGGGCAGGCCTTCGTCGGCGATGTCCACCTCGACCTCGCACAGGAGCGGGTCGATTCCCTGGAGCACGAAGCTGTGGACCTGGGCGAGCATGGCGTGGGGAGAATGTAGGGTCTGGCGGACGCGGGGACAAGAAAGCGAATGAGGCTGTAT
>CAZUUQ010000115.1:0-7777 GCA_964622625.1 uncultured Phycisphaeraceae bacterium
GGGGGCGAATGCGGTCAAAGCCACCGGCCGGAATCGAACCGGCAACCTGCGCATTACAAATGCGCTGCTCTGCCAATTGAGCTACGGTGGCGCGGGCGTGGACTTTGACGATCGGCGCTGGCGACTACCGATCTGTCAAAGCCACCTGTGGGATTCGAACCCACGGCCTGTGCTTTACGAAAGCACTGCTCTACCGCTGAGCTAAGGTGGCGGCGCGGCCAAGCCGCGATGATCCATGGGGTCGGCCAGTAGGTCGGCCATCCGGGCCGACGCGGCGGGCGGGACGCCCGTTCGGCCAGCATAAATCCATCCCGATGCAATGTCCGCATCGGCGGTACGTCCAACCCCCGACTCGTGTCATGTACCGTCGGGCGTTAAGCTTGTGCAGGTTAGTCGCGTGGGCCGCAAGCGTCAATGCGCACAACTGGTAGCGCGGCCATCCCGGTCGGCATGACAGGACGCCCGTCCCTGCATGGAGCTGAGCGTGAAGCGACTGGATAACCAGGGCTTGTGTTGCGGGCTGACCGCCACGGTGGCGGCGGGGCTGCTGGCGGTGACCCCATGGCTGTCGGGCCTGGAGGCGCCGTTGCTGCGGCCGCGGACGGGTATGGCGCGAATGGTGCCGACCCCGGCCGATGGACGGCTGGTGCATCTTGTGCATGACGGACCAGCCGACGGATTGGTGGGCCAATCGGTCTGGGCCGAGTTGTTGCAGACGCTGGGCGAAGCCGGCGCGAACAGTATTGGATTGGACGTCGACTGGGCGGCGTCGCTCAAAGATGGCATCGATGCGGAGAACATCGAGGAGACGGGCCCGTCGGCGTGGCTGGACGGCCGGCTGCCGCTGGCGGCACTGGCGACGGTGACGCTGCGGCAGCGAGACGTGTCGGTGCACGTGGCGTATGGCGTGGCCCGAATGCAGCCAACGGCTGTGCTGGTGTGGCAGGGGGCAGCGGCGGTGCGGCAGTCGCGGTCGGACGCTGCTGAAGCGCTGGAGGCGGAGGTGTTTCATCGGCTCACGCAGCCCGTGGGCGGCGGCGAAGCGGGGATCGAACCGCGTTTCGTGGCCGAGATCGTGGACAGCCCGCCGGTGGCGATGATGCTCGGGTCGGCCAAGCCGGCCGCGGCGGTGCGGCCGCGCGAATGCCGGGTTCCGTTCACATCGCAGCCGGTGCGACCCATGGCGGCGCAGCCGCTGGTGCTCGGGGTTCAGGGGCGTGTTCTGCCGCACCTGGGCCTGGCGCTGGCGGCCGACTTGCTGGAAATCGACCCGCTGCGCCTGACGGCCGCGAACCGGCGCGTGGTTGTGGGGCAGCGAATCGCACCCGTGCAGCCGATACCGCTGACCTCGCTGCGGGAAGGCACGGGATGGGATGTCGAAGCATTGCGACGGATAGTGGATGGCAAGGCGGTGCTCCTGACGCAGTCGGAGCGGGGGTCGGATGTGGCAGCCGTATTCACGGGGGTGATGGCGGGCAGCCTGCATCGTCTGGCGCCGTGGTGGCTGACGCCGGCGGCGACGGTGGCCGCTGGTCTGCTGATAACGATCGTGTTGGCGCTGCGATGTCGACGGCGCGGATGGTTGCTGGTGTTGTTGGCGGCGACCATGGTGATCGGCTGGGGCGCGGGCTCTCTGGCCCTGGGGTGGTACGCGCCATTGGGGCCGCTGCTGGCGGTGGCGATCCTGGGGCCGGCGTTGTGGGGCGCCACAAAGGCTGCCGGCGGCGCTATCGGCTGGTGCGGGCAGCGCGTGCGGGCGGCCGGTGCGGCCAAGGGTGGCGATGTCAGCCGCGCGCTGGAGGCGGTGGTGCTCACCGCCTGGCCGCACGGTCTGGAGCTGATGGGTCAGCGGCTGCACGCGTCGGCTGCGGAACGGGGTGCGCCAGAGGCGATCGACCTCCTGACGGATCTGAGCGGGGCGATGCGGCCGGCGGTGGCCGCGGCCGAGCCATTGGACGCGGCCTGGCGCGACGGTTCGGTGCGCTGTGTGTTTGACGCCGACGGCGATGCGGCGAAGGCGGCCCAGCGGGCCGCGGGCCTGGCGGTGCGGATGCAGGATTTGGCACGTGCGTTTCGCCGGCGGGTGGAGCGGCGGCTGGGCGAGCCGGCGGGCGCCAAGCCGGGCGCGGGTGTGTCATGGCATGTGGGTCTGGCCGGGGGATCGACGCAGGTGGGGCCGGCACTGGCGGCGGAGAGCGGAGCGACGGCCGCCGTGGGTGGCCCGATCGAAGCGGCGTGGCGTCTGGCGTCGGGGGCCTGGCGGCTGGGGCTGGCGGTGCTGGCTGACGAGTGGACACGCGGGCAGGCGGGGGCCATGTACCTCACGAGGCCGATCGGACTCGTACGCCTCCACGTGGGACGCGAGCCGGCGATGGTGTGGGAATTGCTCGGGGAATCCAACCGCATCAGTGCCGTGCAGCGGCAGCAGGCCCAGATTGCCGGCGAGATGGTGCAGATGTTTGCCCGGCGGGAATTCGATGCGGCGATGCAGCGTGTTGAAGCGCTGGCCGCCCTGGACGGGCGCGATCCCCTGCCGGGCCTTTACCGGCGTCTGATCCACCAGCGCAGCGGGCAGAAGGCCGAGGATTTCGACGCGACGCTGCCGATCTGAGCATGCGGCCGCCCTTCTTCGGCGGGCTCACAGGGCGGGGTCGACAAAGTGCCTGTCCTGGAGCGGGGCCAGGTGGTCGAGGATGCGCATCAGCACCGTGGCCGGCGAGCCGATGGAATCGACCGCGTAGATCAGGCGGCTGGGGTAGAAATCGAGGACGGGTCGTGTTTCCTTTTCATAGATGCCCCAGCGGCGGCGGATGACTCTCTCGTCCGCGTCGTCGATTCGGTTTTCCTTCAGGGCGCGCTTCCGCAGGCGCTCGAACATCGCGTTTTCATCGGTACAGGTCAGATGCACGATTGTGAGCACGCGCACGTGTTTTTCGAGCAGTTCGGCCTGGCGCACCGTGCGGGGGATGCCGTCGAGCACCAGCAACTGCTTGGTGGGCTTGTACTCGCCGATGATGTGGCGGGCCTTGATGTTCTGGACCCACAACTCGACGGTCAGGTCGTCGGGCACCAGTTCACCGCGGGAGCTGTACTCATAGATCTTGCGGCCCAGGTCGCTGGTGATGTCGATGGAGCGGAAGACGTCGCCGCAACTGTAATGGTGGAACCCCGGGATGGTGCTGAGGATCTTGCCCTGGGTGCCCTTGCCGGCTCCTGGGGCGCCAAGCAGGAGGATGGATTTGTATTTTTCAGTCATGACAAACAGCCGCCATTAAAAAGACTTGACAAGATATACTGGCACATGCCGCCGCCGACATCATGCGGCGGTCCTGCGTGTTTTTCAGATCGCTCCGCTCTCCTCGAGCGCTTGGGGATCCCGCCGCGCTATCGCCGCCATGTCCGCACGGCCATGGGCTTTGACCGACGTGTTGACGTTCGAGCGGACCCACTCGAGGCTGCCCGAATACCACTCATAGGCATATCCCAGCACCACGATCGCCAGGAAAGGGAAGCCCAAAGCCACCGCAGGACCAGGGAACTCGCGGAAGGACACCGCCCACGGGTACATCAAAGCCACCTCGACATCGAAAACCAGATAGAACAGGGCCACGATGTAGAACCGCAGGTCAAACTGTACCCAACTGCTGCCGATGGTCGGCTCGCCGCACTCATAGATGGCCAGCTTGTCGGCCGAGGGCAGGCTCGGTCTTACCAGCTTGCCCACCAGAAGGTTGAGCACGACGAAACCCAGGCCGAAGCACAGAAACACTGCAATTGAAAGAATCGGTCCCATGCTTCATTCCTGCCGGATGGCTTGAGTCGGACGACGCCGCAGCGGCTGGCATCTTAAGGCGGCGCTGTATCAGGGGCAACGCAAGGGGCAGCGCAGTGCCGCGGAACCTAAAACCAGGCATCACGCCCCCTAAACCGAAAATGCCCCGAAGTACGGCAGATGCACTTGAATCCGTACCAAATCGGTGCTATTAATGTCCCGCAGCGTGTGCGCGAAGCCCGCAGCTGGCCGGCGGCCGCGCCGTACAAGTGCCGTATTGGGTCGCTGCGAAATCAATTACCTAAGGCGCCGTAACGCGGCCGCCGTAATGACCGTTGGAGTGCAACAGCCATGGCCATTGAACTGAGCGAAACCGCAGCCCGCGAGATAAGCACCATCATCGAGCAGCAGAAGCTCGACAAGCAGAAAATCCGCCTGCGCGTGGGCGTCAAAGGCGGCGGCTGCTCGGGCTTCAGCTACCTGCTGGACCTGACCGAAGAGCAGCGAGACAGCGACGAGGTGTTTGACCAGCACGGGGTGCAGGTGGTGTGCGATCCCAAGAGTTACCTGTACCTGAACGGCGTGAAGATCGACTTCCGCGACGAAGTGATGGGCCGCGGGTTCGTGTTCAACAATCCCAATGCCACGAGCAGTTGCGGTTGCGGCCACTCGTTCAGCGCCTAGTCCGCCACCGCGCCGCCGCTGCTCTATGCGACGCGCGCCGGCCTGTGCCGACGGGTTGTGGTTTTGCGGCTATCGGACTTATCCAGGCTCCTTCGCGCGGGATATACATCCATTTGCGGCGCTGTGACCTAAAGGCACACCGCCGTGTCTCCGATCCTCTGAAAATGCAGGGCTGTGCGCAACCGCCCGGGTGACCCCAATCAGCCCTGTCGCGCGACGACCGGCAACCGCGCAGGCTGCCGCGGTATGTCGCCGCGCGCACGCATCGGTCCGGGGTGTCTTACCGCGTACACCCGCCGCGTCCCCGTTCAGGAGTCGACACCATGCCCGCAGCCCCATCGACGGCATCGAACATGGCGACCACATCCGCCCAGGCGGGCGGCACCGTTTCGCGCCAGGGCGACGGCCAGTTGCTGCATCTGGTGAGCTTCATGGTCGGCCCCGAGGCGTTCGCCCTGCCCATCCTCAGCGTGCAGGAAATCAACCGCACGATGCAGATCACGCGCGTGCCGCAGAGTCCGCCCTTCATCGAGGGTGTGATCAACCTGCGCGGCAAGATCGTCCCGGTGATGGATCTGCGTCGGCGTTTCGGCCTGGAACAGGTGGGCGACCCCAACGATGAGCGGATCATCGTCGTGGAAGTCCGCTCGCGCGTGATCGCGTTCATCGTCGATCATGTCACCGAGGTGCTACGGATCAACGCCGACATTGTCGAACCGCCCGCGGCGATGGTGCGCGGCGTGGACAGCGATTGCGTGCAGGGCGTGGGCAAGATGCAGGACCGCCTGCTGATCCTGCTGGACCTGGATGGCCTGTTCAGCAATGCGGAGATGGAACAGCTTGACGATGCAACGCGTTCGGCAAGAAAACTGGCGGCTTGAGCGGCCGCACGGCGCGCAGCGGGATGGCTTGGAGAGCGGGCCCGTGGGCTGGTCCGGGATCGGCAGCAGGAGTTGAAGCCGCATGGCCATCGCAGCCAGGACCATGAGCAGCGCCCATTTCGAGCAGTTGCGCAAGATCGTCTACGAACGCTCGGGCATCTGGTTCCAGGACTCCAGAAAGCATGTCCTGGAGACGCGCCTTTCGCGGCGCCTGGAGGAACTGAAATTCGATGATTTCGGCCAGTATCTGACGTTTCTTGCCGTCGGCCCCCACCGGGAGGACGAGTTTCAGGAGATGTTCAATCGCATCACCATCAATGAGACGAGCTTCTTCCGCAATGAACGGCAACTGGACGTGTTCGAGCAGCAGGTGCTGCCGCAGCTGATCGAGGCCCGCAGGGCGTGCAAGCGGCTGCGCATCTGGTCGGCCGCGTGCTCCACCGGCGAAGAGCCTTACACGCTGGCGATTCAGGTGCACCGCACGCTGGGGGTGCGCCTGGACGACTGGCACGTGGAGATTCTGGGCACCGACATCAGCGAAAAGGTGCTGCTGGCCGCCCGGGAGGGGCTGTACGCCTCCTATGCCGTGCGGACCATGAACCCACTGGTGCTCAGTCGCTACTTCACCGAACGGGAGGGCGCCTACCAGCTCGATACGACCATCCGCAGCATGGTGCATTTCGAGCTGCTGAATCTTAAGGACACGCTGGCGGCACGGCGCTTCGGGATGTTCGATGTGATCTTCTGCCGCAATGTGCTGATCTACTTTGATGACGCCATGAAACAGCACTGTACGAAGTTGTTTCATGTGCAACTGGCAACCGACGGGGTGCTGTTCATCGGACACAGCGAATCGCTGCGTCATGTCGACACGCCGTTCGAGCCACTGCCGATACCGCAGGCCTTCGCGTACGTGAAGAGGCCAACCGGCCGGGGAGGGGGACACTGAGCCATGGGCGCCGACGGCATTGACCCCAGTCTGCTGACGGATTTCCTCGCCGAGGCGATCAAGGCGGGTGTGAACAACGACGTCGCCAAGCCGTTCACCCCGGAGGGCCTGAGTGAACGGATCATGGAAACGCTGCGGCGAGCCAGTCAGGCCGCATGAGCGGCTGGCGGGCTTGTCGCGGCCGGGAGTACCGGCCATGCCGGAACAAGCCGACGGGCAACAGATTCGTGTGTTGATCGACGCGGACGCCGCCGCGGCTGAAGTGGTGGTGCCCGCCAATTTTCCGCGCGCCCTGCTCACCGAGGAGTTCTGCGCCGGAGTACTGCGGCAGTTTGACGTGGCGGTGACCCCGCAGGTCAGCCAGAACGTGCGGCAATGGCTGGTGGACCTCGGCGGCGAAGGCCAGGAAGCCCGCGCCGTGGTGGCCAGAGCCCGTCCCCCCGTGCACGGCAAGGACGGGTTTATCGAGTGGTTCATCCAGGATGATGAGCCGCCCGCGGATGACCCGAACATCAGCTACTACGAGCGCCGCGCTTACGTGACCGTGGCCGGCGGCCAGGTGATCGCCCAGGTCCATGAGCCGACGCCCGGCGAGGACGGCCTGGACGTCCGCCACCACGCCATCGCCGCCCGCACGGGCAAGCCGGTGGAATTGCAGCTTGACGACTCGGTACTGCGTGATGCCGCGGGACGCCTGATCGCCCAGCATGACGGCGTGCTGCGGCGCGAGGGCGCCCGCGTGGCGGTCAGCAAGTACCTGGAGATCGACGGCAACGTGGACTTCTCCACGGGCAACATTACGTTCAACGGCGACGTGGTGGTCAAGAAGGGCGTGCGCGACTGCTTCGTGATCCAGGCGACCGGCAACGTGCAGGTCCAAGGCCTGATCGAGGCGGCGACCATCGAGTGTGACGGAGACCTGCACGCCAGCGGCGGATTCGCCGGGCGCGAGCGCGGCCGGGCCCGCGTCGGCGGCAGCCTGCACGGCAAGTACTTCGACAACATCGAGGCCGACGTCAGCGGCGACATGTTCTCCCAGCGCGAGATCATCAACTGCGACATGACCATCCACGGCCAGTTGCAGTCGCCGCAGGCGTCGGTGATAGGCGGACGGCTCACGCTGGTGGGCACTGGCGTGATCGCCACGGCTGGCAGCGATGGATTGGTGGAGACGCACCTGGTCCTGGGCACGGTGCCGCGTCTGGAGCCTTTCCTGGCGCAGTTGGAGCAGCTTGTCGCCGCCCTGGAAGCCCGAACGCAAAAGATCCAGGCCGACCAGAAGCAACTCCATGAACACACCAAACGTCGCGCCACCGCATCCGACAGGCAACGCCAGGCCGAGTTGCTCTCCGACATGACGACCAGCCAGGAGCAACTCACGCGGGCCCGCACAGCCCTCGAAGCGGTACGCGAGCGGATTCGCCAGTGCCGCACGGTCGATCTGACCGTCGGCCGCATGATTCACGGCGGGGTGGTGGTGAGCGTGGGTCG
>CAZUUQ010000116.1:0-3749 GCA_964622625.1 uncultured Phycisphaeraceae bacterium
GCTCGTCCTTCTCTTCCGCATCGTCGTCCTCTTCCTCGTCGTCCCCTTCTTCGTCCTCGTCCTCTTCATCCTCGTCGCCCCAGTCCTCATCGAGATCCTCGTCTTCTTCCTCTTCCTCTTCTTCCTCCTCCTCCTCCTCGTCTTCGTCGTCTATATCGTCATCTTCTTCTTCGTCGTCATCGGCTGCCCGCACGGCCAAGTCGCCGGGTTTGCCGTCTGGCTCGGCCACGGTGTCGGTGGCAGCACGAAGATCATCGCGCGGTTCGGCCTGCTCGCCGTTTTTGTCGCCATCGTTGTCGCCATCACCTTCGCCTTCAATGTCGTCGTCCTCACCGCCGGCCAGGCGCAGGGTGGGCCGCTGGGCCGGTTCCGCATCGGCGGCTATCTCTTCGCCGGGGCGTTCGGCATCCGGCTCATCCTCGATGTGGGCGCGGCCCGTGGGCGCAGGCCGCACGCTGTCCGTCGGCTCAGAATGCGATGGCTGGCCCTGAGCGGGTGCGGTGGTGATCACCGCGGCGGTCATGATTGCCGCCGTGGACGGGCTGACGGCGGCAGCAAGGCGGGGCGCTGCGGCGACCCTCGTATGCACGGTGATCGGCTCAGCGGGCTGCGACGACTCGGCCGGCACGCGCTGGATCAGGCCGCAGCGCGGGCACTTGACGCGGCGGCCTTCCGAACCGTCCGGCACGCGAATCCGCGACTGGCAATGCTGACAGTTGAAGCGCACGGGCATGGCGGGCCTCCTGACCATCACATGGATGCTTGTGCTGTTATCGGACAAGCCGCCCGTGGCAGGCCAAAATGCGCACAAGCCGACGGTCGCGCCCGCCGGCGAAAGCGGGGGGCGGGCACGATCGCCCTGAGCGGCGCCCAGAAGCAACCGCCCCAGCCGATCGGCCGGGGCGGTGTGGTTTGCGCTTCCAGAAAGTCGGACGTCGCGGTCGACGTGTCGGTGAAGACGGACGGGGCCTCCGTACCGCCTCTTAGCGATAGAACTCCACGATCAGGTTCATGTTCACGTCGAACGGCACCTGGTCGGGCGTGGGCACGGCCGTGATGGTGGCTGTGAGGGTCGAGGGGTCAAAGCTCAGCCAGGCGGGGGCCTCATGGCCGGCCAGCGATTCGAGGTTCTCGCGCACCAGCTTGTGGGCCTTCTCCCGCAGCGTGATCGTGTCGCCGACGTCGATCTGGTAGCTGGGCCGATCGGTCTTGTGACCATTGACCAGCACGTGGCCATGCGCCACGATCTGGCGGGCCGCCCAGATGGTGCGAGCCCAGCCCAGACGGCGGATGACATTGTCCAGCCGCTGCTCGAGCATCCGCAACAGCACGTCGCCGGTGTTGCCCTTGCTGCGGCCGGCGAATTCCACCAGGTTGCGGAACTGCTTCTCCATCAGGTTGTAGTGGTAGCGAAGTTTCTGCTTTTCATTGAGGCGCACGCCGTAGTCGCGCAGGCGCCGGCCGCGGAAGCCATGCACACCCGGGGGGTTGAGTTGGCGACGGGCGGTATGCTTGGGAATGTCGGCGATGGGCACGCCCACGCGCCGCGACAACTTCACCTTGGGGCCGCAGTAGTTGGCCATGAAAAGAACGCTCCGAAAATCAGACGCTGCTGGACAGCCGCCGGCTCTTATCCGACGCCGAGCCGGGCATTTAACCACACCCGGCCCACGCGGTCAAGCGCGGCCTGATGCGTGCCCAAGACCGCTTGCCGACTGGCGACAAAAACGGCTTTATTGAGAGCGGCTCGCAAACATCCACGCCGCTGCTAACATGATCCCCCATTCCGCCGGCCGCCGTCCGGTCGAGCCGGCAATGACTTTGTTTCAACCCAAGCACCTGAGTTGAGGGACATGACGATGACGGACTCGGCCAATTACCGCTTCGGCACACTCGCCCTGCATGCCGGCCAGGCGCCCGACCCGGCCACCAACGCCCGGGCCGTGCCCATCTACGCCACCACCAGCTACACGTTCAACGACACCGATCATGCCGCGAACCTGTTCGCCCTCAAGGAGTTCGGCAACATCTACTCGCGGTTGATGAACCCGACGTGCGATGTGCTGGAAAAGCGCCTGTCCGCGCTGGACGGCGGGGCGGCGGGCCTGGCGTTCGCTTCCGGGCAGGCGGCCATCACGGCCGCCATCTGCACCATCTGCCACAGCGGGCAGAACTTCATCAGCGCCACCAGCCTCTACGGAGGCACATGGACGCTCTTCACCCAGACGCTCAGGAAGCTGGGCATCGAGGTCCGCTTCTTCGACCCCGACAAGCCCGAGCAGATCAGCAAGCTCGTGGACGACAAGACCCGCCTGGTTTACATGGAAAGTATTGGCAACCCCAAGAACGACGTGCCGGACTTCAAGAAAATCGCCGACACCGCTCATAAGCATGGCCTGCCGGTGATCTGCGACAACACCGTCACCACGCCGGCGCTGCTGCGGCCCATCGACCACGGCATCGACATCGTCGTCTACTCGACGACCAAGTTCATCGGCGGCCACGGCACACACATCGGCGGCGCGGTGATCGACAGCGGCCGCTTCAAGTGGGCCGACAACCCCAGGAAGTGGCCGGAGTTCTGCGCCCCCAGCGAGTCGTACCACGGCGTGGTTTTCGAGGAGGCGCTGCGCCCGATCGGCAACATCGCCTACATCATCCACATCCGCACCCACTGGCTGCGCGACACCGGCGCGGCCATGAGTCCCTTCGCCGCCTTCCTGTTCCTTCAGGGCCTCGAAACCCTGCACCTGCGCATGCCGCGGCACTGCGAGAACGCTCTGGCGGTGGCTGAGCACCTCGAAAAGCACCCGGCCGTCGAATGGGTCAACTACCCCGGCCTCAAGAGCCACAAGGATTACGCCAGCGCAAAGAAATACCTGCCTCACGGCCAGGGCGCGATCATGGGCTTCGGCATCAAAGGCGGCCTGGAAGCGGGACGTAAGTTCGTCAACGCCTGCAAGCTCCTGAGCCACCTGGCCAACGTCGGCGACGCCAAGAGCCTGGTCATCCACCCTGCCTCGACCACGCACCAGCAGCTTACGCCCGCCGAGCAGAAGCAGACCGGCGTCAGCCCCGAATACGTCCGCCTGTCCATCGGCATCGAAGACGTCGAGGACATCAAGGCCGACATCGACCAGGCCCTCGCCGCCTCGCAGAAGTAGCTGACGGGGTTTACCACAGAGGACACAGAGATCACGGAGAAAACCAGGAAATTGGATGCACGTGTGGGCGCGGCTGCTGCGGACAATGATCTGACGCGAAGCATCATTGGGGCGGCGATCGAAGTGCATAAGCACCTCGGTCCGGGTTTGCTGGAATCCGCGTATCACGCCTGCCTGGCGCACGAGCTTCGTGAGGCGGGTTTCGACGTACTCCACGAGGTACCCATACCAGTGCGGTACAAGGGTGTGCGGTTGGAATGCGGCTACCGACTGGATCTGTTGGTTCAGAATCAGGTGGTGGTCGAAACAAAGTCCGTCGACCGGCTGGAAAGCATCCACACGGCCCAGGTGATCTCCTACCTCAAACTTACCGGCCACCGCATCGGCCTGCTGTTCAATTTCAACGTGCCCGTCCTGAAAGACGGCCTCAAACGCATCATCCTCGACTGATTCGTGCCCATGCATTGTTCCCTTCTTCCACTGTGTACCTATTCTCTGTGTCCTCTGTGCTCTCTGTGGTAAATGTCTGTCCTCCCCATGCCTGACGCGTTTGCCAGTTCGGATTCGATACGCTCCGCCCGGCCG
>CAZUUQ010000116.1:3849-7723 GCA_964622625.1 uncultured Phycisphaeraceae bacterium
CCTCCCCATGCCTGACGCGTTTGCCAGTTCGGATTCGATACGCTCCGCCCGGCCGCTGCGGCATGCGAAGACCGTGCACTTCACCGGACCGATCGAGCTGACACGCGGCCAGACGCTGCCGGCCATTGACGTCTGCTACGAGACCTACGGCCGGCTCAACGCCGAGCGGTCCAACGCGATCTACGTCTGCCATGCCCTGTCGGGCGACTCGCACGTCACACGACACGACGCGGCGGACGACGCCGGCTGGTGGGAGCTGATGGTCGGCCCCGGCCGGCCCGTGGACACCGACAAGTACTTCGTGATCTGCGCCAACATCCTGGGCGGCTGCCGCGGAACCACCGGGCCCACATCGATAAACCCCGCCACGGGTCGGCCGTACGGCCCGACGTTTCCCGACGTCACCGTCGAGGACATGGTCGACGTGCAGCGCATGCTCATCGACCATCTTGCGATTCCCCGGCTGCACGCGGTCATCGGCGGATCGCTGGGCGGTCACCAGGTCCTCTGCTGGGCCACGCGCTATCCCGATCGCGTCCTCGCCGCCGCCGCTTTGGCCACCAGCGCCCGTCTGACCAGCCAGGCCCTGGCCTTCGACGTGGTCGCCCGCAACGCCATCATCCGCGACCCGCACTTTCACAACGGCCACTACTACGACCAGCCGACGCGGCCGAGCACCGGACTCGCCCTGGCCCGCATGCTCGGACACATCACTTACCTGTCGCAGACGGCCATGGCCGACAAGTTCGATCACGACAAGCTCTCGCCGCGCGACATCGCCACCGAGTTCGAGAAGGTCTTCTCCGTCGGCTCGTACCTGGCCTACCAGGGTGAAAAGTTCGTCGAACGCTTCGACGCCAACACCTACATCACCCTCTCTGCCGCGATGGACCACTTCGACCTGGGCGCGACCCCGACCGAACTGCGCGAAACCCTGGGCCGCTCGGAATGCCGCTGGCTGGTCCTCAGTTTCACCAGTGACTGGCTCTTTCCGCCCGTCCAGAGCCGCCAGATCGTCAACGCCCTGATCGCGGCCGACAAATACGTCAGCTACTGCAACGTCACCAGTGATGCCGGCCACGACGCCTTCCTGCTCGAGGACGACTTCGACCGCTACGGCGAGATGGTCCGCGCCTTTCTTGACACCACCAACCCGCAGCGCACCTACGCCCCGCTGGTGCAGGAGCCGCGCGTCGCCACCGTCGACGCCCTGCACAACCACCGCATCGACTATTCCCTGATCACCGACCTGGTCGAGCCGGGCGCCAGCGTGCTCGACCTGGGCTGCGGCAACGGCCAGCTTCTCTCGCACCTGGCCCAGTTGCGCAGCGCCCGGCGGCTCTTGGGAATCGAGGTCGACGAGCACAACATCCTGGCCACCATGCGCCGCGGCTTCGATGTGCTCCAATCCGACCTGGAAGAGGGCCTGCCCGATTTCGCCGATCGCGCCTTCGATTGCGTGGTGCTCAGCCAGACGCTCCAGTCGATCGTGAACACCGAGGCGATCATCGACGAGATCCTCCGCGTGGGCCGGCGGTGCATCGTCAGCTTTCCGAACTTCGCGTATCACAAGATCCGCACCATGCTCCACGAACAGGGCCGCAGCCCCGCATCGGAGCGCGGCCTGCTGCACTACGCATGGTTCAACACGCCCAACCGCCGCTTCTTCTCGATCCTCGACTTCGAGCAGTTCTGCGCCGAGCGCGGTATCGCCATCCACACCCGCCGCTACCTCGACACCGAAGCCGACATCGAGATCACTGACGACCCCAACCTCCACGCCGATCTGGCCATCTTCACGATCAGCCGGTAGCACCCGACAGACGACCGCACCGACGCTCCGGCCAGCAGAAGCGCAAGCTGTCCCATTGCCAGGATGTCCAATCGCAAAAATGCCCAATTTCTCTTGCGTCTGCATCTCCTGGTCCGTTAGCATCCCCTGCAGGTCGCCATGCGGTTCACGTTGTATTGCCCGATGGGCGGCCGTGTTTGCGAAGCGTCGGCCTTGCCGGTGGCCACGGTCGGATCGAGCCGCACGCCAGCAGCCGGGTCGGGTAAAGCCGGGAAATGCCGAGATAGCGGCCGCATTGTTTTCGTCTTGCCGGCCGGCATGCTGAATTGGACGGTCCGTCCCGATCCCCACCCCGCGCGTCCATGCCAGCCGGGGTGCATGCGAAAGGCCTCGGGGCTTGCCCCGGGGCCTTCGCGCTTCGTGCCCCCCACAAGTTCCACAAAGCACGCGGACGCGCCACGGAAATACCTGGCCCGCATGGGCCGCACGCGACGGACTGCGCCGCAACGCGCGGCAGGCGGCCTTGCGGTATCGTACGCAGCCCGACCCCCTGCAACTTTCATCCGCCGCCATGCGGTTTTCAGGATCAGGACGATGAGCAAGCGGATTCTGCTGACCACCACCAGCTACCAGGACACCCCCGGCAGGCACCATGACATGCTCGCCGCCAGCGGCTACGAAATTGTCCGTGCCCGTGGCCCGCTGCCCGAGGACAGGATGCTCGAACTGGTCACGTCCGGCGGCGGGTTCGACGGCCTGCTGCACGGCGACGACGCCATCACCCGCAAGGTCATCGAGGCCGCCTTGCCGCGTCTGAAGGTGCTCAGCAAGTACGGCATCGGCCTCGACAGCGTCGATGTCAAAGCCGCCACCGAATTGAAACTGCCGGTCATGTTCACCCCCGGCGTCAACCACACCACCGTCGCCGAACACGCCTTCGGCCTGATGCTCATGCTCGCCAAGCACCTGCGCCCGCAGATCAACGCCGTGAAAGCTGGCCAGTGGAAGCGCATCACAGGCACGGAGCTGGCGGGCAAGACCCTCGGCGTGCTGGGTCTCGGCCGCATCGGCAAGGAGGTCGCCAAACGGGCCATCGCCTTCGACATGAAGGTCATCGCCTTCGACGTCTACTGGGACGAACAATTCGCCCAGGAATACGGCGTGTTCAAGGGCGAATCAGCCGCGGCGGTGGCGGCCGCGGTCGACGTGCTGAGCCTGCACATGAACCTCACCGACGCCAACCGCGGCTTTGTCAACAAGGCCCTCATTGCCACCATGAAGAACGGGGCCATGGTCATCAACTGCGCCCGCGGCGGCCTGGTGGTCGAGCAGGACATCGCCGACGCCTGCCGCGGCGGTAAGCTCAGCGGCTACGGCACCGATGTGCTCGACCACGAACCCATCCGCACGCCCCACCCGTTCCAGGAAATCGACAACATCCTCGTCACCCCCCACATCGGCAGCCGAACATTCGAGAGCGTCGAACGCCAGGCCCTGCGCGCCACCGCCAACCTCGTCAACTACCTCGAAGGCCGCGACGACTACATCCAGGCCAATCCTTCCTGACGCGGCCGCCTGCCGCGGCACGGCCGCGCACGGCACGGGCGTCGCGTTACAATCCGCACTTCCCCGCTTGTGAAGGAGAAGTCCGCGGATGTCCCCCAGCAAGTCATCGCCTCGCGGCAACCAGCCCCGCGCCGACGTCGGCCTCATCGGCCTGGCCGTCATGGGCCAGAACCTCGTGCTCAACATCGCCGACCACGGCTTCGACGTGGCCGTCTACAACCGCACCACGCAGCGCACCGACGAGTTCCTCGCCCGCGTCCGCGAGCGCGAGCCGGCCGCCGACCGCGTCATCGGCACACGACGCCTGGGCGATTTCGTCAAAGCGCTCAAACGCCCGCGAAAAATCATCATCCTCGTCAAGGCCGGAAGCCCCGTCGATGCTGTCATCGCCGAACTGCTGCCGAAGCTCGACAAGGACGACATCATCATCGACGGCGGCAACAGCCAGTGGACCGACACCATCCGCCGCGAACAGCAGCTTGCGGCCAGGGGCATTCACTTCGTCGGCTCGGGCGT
>CAZUUQ010000117.1:0-7622 GCA_964622625.1 uncultured Phycisphaeraceae bacterium
GCGTCCCGGCCATAGATGACCACGCGCCAGTCTTCGCGCCGGGCCTGGCTGGGCCAGTCGCTCATGGGCTCCCATTTGCTCTGGTCGCGCGTGTAACGTTCAAGCGCGAAAGGCGGGATTCTTCTTGACTCATGTCCGATCACTTCCAGCTGCTCCTGGGGATCGCAGTTGTCGAAACTGAATGTGATCGTCCGGTCGACTTCACGGACCATATTCACCCAGCGTCCGTCGTAATACTCGGCCAGGGTGCTGATGACGCAGGTGGCTGTGCCCTTGATGCAGTCACTTGCGGGGTTCGTCTTGACGCCCACATCGATGTGTGGAACCAGCGTCACCATGACCACGACATTTCTGCTGGCGCCGCGGCCGGTGAAGACGTCGGAGTCGGCCCGGCCGACCACATCGGTATCCGGGATCGGGTGCTCGACATACGCGATCAGGGGGTTTTCCCACCAGGGATTGGCCGCGTCATAGTCGGCGCTCTGCCAGGTGCTATTGCGCTTGCCGCCCACCAGTCGGGCCAGCAGGCCGTACTTCTTGTCGAGTCCCACTTTGATATACACCATGACACTGCTGGTCCCGGCATGCTGGGGTGTCGGCACAGGCAACGTTGGCACACTCGGCGCGGAAACCAGATTATTGATGGAGGAGCTTTCCGCTTGATGACCAGGATCCCGTTGACAAGTGGCCTGCGTCAGACCCAGGGCCAGCACGATCACTGGCGCCCCTCCGCCAAGCATGTTCATGGCCAATCGCATGGCTGCCGCCCTGTCTCTCCACGGGTCGCGCGCTGCGCCGGAGCCATCGCCGCCATTCTGCTGACCAATCATAGCCCGAGCAAGACCGGAGGACGCTCAATCGCCCTGCATGGCTTCGCCCGTCCTTTCGACGTCCTTACCGGCGCCCTTCCAGGTGTTGCAGCCGGTCAGCATGCCGGCCAGCAGGGCCAACAGCGTGACCGTGACGATGAAGAAGCGTGTGTACATGGCTCATTTCCCTTATTCATGGACGCAGCCGCTGCATGGAAACCGCTCCCAAGCGGGTGGTCCGGTGTGTGGCTTATACGGCGGTCACTTGGCCTGGTAACTGAACTTTTGCCCGCCCACGGAGGCTTCGTACATCAGGCCCGCTTCGTCCATGGTGAACACCGCCACCCCGTTGGTGTACTGGGCATTGGCGCCGGCGCCCGATTTGAGCGCCACGGCCGTGGCCTGGGCGTCAAAGCGGAAATTGCCCTGCTTGAAGGTTTCCACCGCCTGCTGGGTCTCGAAGGCGATGATCTCCGTGTAGGCCTGACCGCCGAGCTGGAAGCCGATCGTCGCCTGGCTCAGATCGCAGTACCCCACAGCCTTGCCGCGCTCATAGAGCACACCCTTGCCGTAAGCCCCGCCGAACCCCGCCGCGCCCTTGCCGACTGAAGGAAACACGGCATAGCCCGCGGCTGTGTTGAACACGTTGACCAACGTCGGATCCGTCGCTTTCGCCTTCGCCAGAGCTGTGGCCGCATCGCGCTCGATGTCGGCCTTGCCCTGCGCCGTTTCGGGTGCCGTGGAGCAGGCCGCCAATGTCAGCAGACCCACCATGACCACGGTCACACACGTCAATCGCACGAGATACTTGCTCATGGCATGTCCTTTCCCAGCCGGCCGCCGCCGGGCGTCATCCCCGGCGACGGCCCCATCAACAGAAAACCTTAAATTCACGCTGCCGGATATATTTCCGGCAAGCCAACCCCTATCGTCCGCCCCATTGCGTGTTCCACACATCCCCGCACGGCCTGAGTCTTGTCGTCGCCAGTTCAGCCCCCCAGCTTCACTGGCCAACCGTGCGATCGGTGTCCACCCCAGCCGTCGGCTGGCCGACCCGCCGCGGCGTGGTCGCTTCCTTGTCATCCTGCATCATCTGCATGAGCGGACAACTCCATTGCGGTTCGCGCATCCGCTGTCCCATCGGCGATCCCATGGCCGGCCCCGACGTCGGCTGCATCGTGGTCTGCCTCGTGGGCTGTGTCTGCTGAAGCAACTGCTCGTGCATCTGCATCATCGTCTGAGGGGCCTGGGGCAGGACGTCGAACGTCTTCTTCTGCTCGGCAGTGAGCAGGGCAGCGGCCTTGATCCGTGTCTCTCTGCTGATGGTCTCGAGCTGCGTCACCTGGGCGGCCGTGAGTTTCAGTGGCTCACGCAGGGCCAGAATGGCGCCGGGGTCACTCGGGCTGACCGACATATTCATGTGCATGCGGCAGCGCATCATCGCTTCGGGCGATATGTCCGCCATCAGGTGCTGCCTGTCTTTCATATCCTTCGCGTCATCATTCGCTCGCTCGTTGCGAATGTCGTGCTGAGCGGGTGAGCCTTCGCGGGCACGGTCGCTCTGGCCGGGGCTGCCTTCCGGTGCGGCCGTCGTCGAATAGACGCCCAGCATCAGCAGGCCGATCACACTGATTGCCACACCCATCATTCCCACAAGGTGCCTTTTCATGACATGTCCTTTCCAAGACAGCCGCCGCCGGGACGTTGCCCGGACCGCGGCTTCAATCCATCCAGAACCCGAAGCCCAGGCCGCCGGACGCACATCCGACAGCCGATATCCTTTTTTCTCCCGTTCCTTTCGCGCATCCCGGCAGGCGCCCCACCTCGTCACATTCATGTGGCGAGGTTCACGCCGAGAGCATGCGCCCGCCCGAGCGACCGCCGAACATCACCAGCAGGGCGCCGATGATCGCCATCGCGATGCCGCCGATCATGTACCACATGGTGGTGTCGGTGAAGTGTCCGGTGAAAAACTCGCTCGTCTGATCAGCCAACGAGTCCGATGCGCTGATCCCGACAACAAGCAGGATCACGCCGACCACCAGCAGAACGATCCCGAATACCCGTTGCATATTCATGATTCACTCCCTACGCAAGAAGCTGTGGGACGCGGTTAACCCCTTGAAGCGTCCAAGTCATTCCAGATATACGCGTTGCCCTGCCTCAGTTGCATCGCGTGAAGGCCTTGTGCCGCGCTGGGCCGCAAGCGCTCACGGAACTGCGAATCGGCCAGCAAGGCCATGGCGATTTTCATCTCCGCGGTCAGGCACAGACGCCTGACGCGCGCCGGCGTCATCGCCAGAGCCTCTCGCTGCGCAAGAATCTCGGTGATCTGCCGGTAGCTCCGTACAGCCAGTGCTCTGGAGCGGAACTCCGCTGGATGGCTATCGGACAGTGACTTGTTCGATCGGCGCATGTGAGGCCTCCTTTGATGCCGCTTTGATGCGGTCTTATGTGCCCGGGCAGCTTCTCACGGCCGCTGTGCGGGCGAATCTTGTGTCCACGATGCGTTGTCCTAGAACCCGCGGGGCAGGTACCCCATCAGCAGCAGCACCAGCACGATCACCAGCACCACTCCCAGGATGCCGCTGGGGCCGTAACCCCACTGGCGGCTGTGCGGCCAGGTGGGCAGGATGCCCACCAGCAGCAGGATCAACACAATGAGCAGGATCAATCCCATGACGAACTCCTTTCAGTATTTCCACACCACCCGCGGTCCGTGGGCGCCGGCCGCACTCCGGCAGACGGCCGGCGCCCCGGTCCGCGGACCACGTCCTACGTCGAGAGCCTGCCACGACCCTGCAACAGGCCGATCACGATCACAGCCAGAGCTATCACCAGAAGGATGTAAATCAATCCTCCGAAAGTATGGGACGTAAGCAATCCCAGTAACCACAAGAGCAGAAGCACGACGGCAATGGTCCAAAGCATGGTCAGGTTCCTTTTGGTAAGTCATGTCACTCAATGCGCGGCCGCGCTGCCTACCGGCGCGATGGGCGGACAAGCAAACCCGCCACCGCGCAGCCGAGTAACAGCGCTGTGCTCGGCTCCGGTATGATGCGGCCCGTGGTCGAGTCGAAGTAAAGACCGCCGCTGAAGCCGGGTCCACTGTTAGGCGAAGACGACTCCGGCGGGCAGATGTTGCTGATGGTATTGGTATCCAGCGTCACGGCGCCGTTGATGGCCAGCGCCCGTCCGTTGTACAGGGTGGAGCCGGTGACAAAGGTGATGCTCGTCAGCGCGAGGATGTTGCCTTCGAATGCCGTGCCGCTGCCGAGCGTCGCGGACCCCAGCCCCGCGGTGCCGCTGGTGCCGAGCACCCAGTACACGCCGATGTCAGCGCCGAGATTGCCACCCGGGTTGATCAGTTCCACAGCCGAAGCGCTGGCGGTCGTGAGGTCGGTGCCGATCTGGAAGATCCAGACGCCGCCGTCCATACCCCCTGCGTCGAGCGTGAGTGTTCCATTCAACTGAGCCGTCGACGCAAACGAATACACGCCCGGATCGAGCGTGGCGACCGTGCCGCCGACCCCGTCGCCGAGGATCTGGCCCGTCAGATCTGAGGCCGTGCCGTAGGTCGACAGGGCGGTGTGGGCCGTGATCAGGTCATCGCGCGCCAGTCCGGCCGTCGCGCTGCCGTTGTGAATCGACGCGGGGGCTTGCACGATGCCCGGGCCGTCGGTGTTGACGCCGGAGCCCTCAAACGTGTTGAGAGCTGTGGAGAAGCCCGTGGTCGCGTTCGCGCCGCCGTCCATGAAGACCCCGACATTCGAGAGGATCGCGTCCGAACCGAAGATGAGGCTCGGCCCGGTGTTGGTCACCGTCGTGTGCCCCAGGACCGCGAAGTGTTGCGCCGATCCCAGCACCGGCGTGGTTTCGGCCGATGCCTGCGTGGAGGCGAATAAAAGCAGCGGCGCCGCAACGGCGGCGAGCATCAGGTGTTTGTGCGTCATCATGTTTTTACCTTTCCTGGAATGGTGGTTCGTAAATCGCTCTGGAAAGAACCCGGTCATTTGAACTGCGGTTCGTGAAGCGTCCGCCTGTGCGGCCGACTCGCTTGGGGTCCGCGGCCGCGTTGCCGCGCCGCCATGCACTGGTATCTCCAACTTGAGTTATGCGTCGTCAGCGATGCGTATCTGTGCTGATCCAGTCTTCCGCTGAGATGTGCTGGGACAGCAGGAAAACCTGGACCATTGTGCCGCTGGTGAATGCGTGGACCACGGCCCCGGTGGATGTCTCGACTTCGGCGACGGCTTCGCGGATATTCACCCCCGTGATCCGCTTGATCTCCTGTCGCAGGGTTTCAGACGCGTTGGCAAAGAGCTGACGGTGGAACTCCTGGACTTGCGCAGCCCCGTCGGGATCCGCGGCCAGGGCCTGTTCCGCCGGCGTCAACGCCCCGTGCAGCGTGATCACGAGCGTGTCCTCGCTCAGGACGACCGTCACCGCCTTGGGCGCGTGTCCGGTCCGCTGCTGCTGGAAGGCGCGCGCCGCCTGCGCCACCTGCTGCGCCATGCTGAGCTTGTTTTCCGGCATGTGATTCATCCCTGAGCGTGGCAGCCTTCGTCCGTTTCCGCCCCGTCACCGCGGGCGCCAAAAAAAAGCCGACCTGGTTCTGCACCGGTTAAGTGCGAAACCAGGTCGGCTTACTCGTCAACAGGCCTCCCGGCGCGGCCGGGCTGCCCTTCATCTAGTCATCCGACGTCGGAGCCGATTTTCAATGCGTTCGTGCTCCGCTCACCTCCACTATAGGCCGTCGAGCAGGCAAAGCAAGGAAAATCGGGTGATCCCCAGCAAATAAAGGAGCCTCCCCCGCTTGCACGAACGCGGGGGAGGCTCTTCACTGCACGAATCATGTCTGCCACACACGCATTATTGCGATTGCGTGAGCTGCGACCGTCGGATCAGAACTTCCACGCGACCGTCGCGGCGGAGTTCCACGTCACCGAATTTGCCGCTGCTGCTGATGCGGTTGGCCGGTACGCCGGCCTCGATCAGCGAATCGCGCACGGCCTGGACCCGACGCTTCATCAGATCCTGGTTGCGCCAATCGGCGGTCTGCGCATCCGTTGAGCCGTCGATGCCCAACTGAATCGACTGATTCTGCTTCATGTAGGCCGCGATTTCCTCGACCTTGTTCAGGTCGGCATCGACGATGACAGCCTTGTCGGCATCAAACCGGAAGTTCTGATAGGCGGTCCAGCGCTCGCTCACGTCGGCCGCGGCAGTCTGGCCGGCCTGCAACGCCGTCAACTGTCCCGTGCGGATCATGTACGCCACGCGGTCCTCGCTGATGCGGGCCGCGTCGCCGGGCGTGGCGCTGCTGATCTGCCCGGCCGGTACGCCGGCCTTGATCAGCGCGTCATGAACGGCTTTGATCCGACGCTGCATCAGATCCTGATCACGCGGCTCAACGGATGACGCATCCGTGGAACCGTCGAGACTCAACTGAAGCGATGGATTCTGCTTCATGTGGGCCGCGATTTCCGTGACTTTGTGCAGGTCGGAATCGTGGATGACAGCCTGGTCGGCATCGAACCGGAAGTCACCTTGCGTGCTCCAGCGATCGCCCGCCTCCGCGGAGCCATGCTGCGCGACAGGCTGCTGGCCGATCTGCTCGTACTGCACGTATGGCTGCTTCGGTGCCGCGTACGCGACTTGCCGCTGGTCGGCCTGTTCATACTGCTGCTGTCCCGCTGGGGCGGCTTGCGCCGCTGTGAACTGGCCGGATCTGATCAGTACGCCCACGCGCCCGTCGCGGCGGAGTGATGCGTCGCCGTACATGCCGCTGCTGATCTGAGTCGCCGGCACACCGGCCCTGATCAGAGACTCACGAACAGCGCTGATCCGACTGTTGGTCAGATCCTGGTTGCGCGCGTCGGCCACACGCTGCGCCGTGGAGCCGTCGATGCCCAACTGCATTGACGGATTCTGCCGCACGTAGGCCGCGATTTCACTGACCTTGGCCATGTCGGCATCGTGGATGGCGGTCTGGCTGCCTTCGAACCAGAATTCACGGTAAGCGAACCATTGGTCCACCATGCCGGCCGGACCCTGGGGGCCGGTCGGACCCATGGGGCCTTGAGGGCCTGCGATGCCCGCCGGGCCCGCGGCGCCGGCGATGCCGGCCGTGGTGCTGCCCTGGGCGCCGGTCTGTCCGATTTCGCCTTGTGCACCGGCTGGTCCGGCCTGGCCGGCGGAACCGGCGGGACCGACCATGGTGGGGCCTTTGGGACCTGTGGCTCCGACTGCGCCTTGCGCGCCGGTGGGGCCTGCGGGGCCGGCCGCGCCGGCATATCCAGCCGCGCTGGCGCCTCGAGCGCCCGTCTGACCGATCTGGCCCTGGGCACCTGCAACGCCCGCCGGGCCGACGGCGCCGGCAGGACCGATCGCCACTTCGCCCACGGAACCCGCAGCGCCCATGCGCCCTGGCTGACCCGCGACGCCGGCAGGACCGGCCACGCCGCGTTCACCTGCGACCGCGTAACCCGCGGCGCCGGTCTGACCTACGGGGCCTTGCGCACCCCTTGCCCCGGCGGGGCCTTCAGGACCGCGGGAGCCGACGAAACTTGTCTGCTGTGCTGACTGGTAACTCTGCTCCGGATAAGTCTGTGCTGTTTGTTGTGGCTGGGTGCTGCTGCATCCGGCCGCGACCAGCATCGTGGTCGCCAATAGGAGTCGTTTCATGGTCTTGTTGCCTTATGTGAAGAGGAAACCTGGATCTTCCGTCGGTGAATCGCGAACGCCGCGTCACCCTGAACCCGCCGTCAACGTGTGAATCTGCTCGCGATCGGCCACCTCCTTTCGGGCTTT
>CAZUUQ010000118.1:0-7588 GCA_964622625.1 uncultured Phycisphaeraceae bacterium
GCGCCGGTCTTGATCTGGCCGCAGTTGGTGGCCACGGCGAGGTCGGCGATGGTCGCGTCTTCGGTCTCGCCGCTGCGGTGGCTGAGCACGGCCGAGTAGCCGTGGCGGATGGCAAGGTTCACCGCTTCGAACGTCTCGCTGAGCGTGCCGATCTGGTTGACCTTCACCAGGATCGAGTTGCCGCAGCCCTCGTCGATGCCGCGCTGCAGGAATCGGCTGTTGGTCACGAAGAGGTCGTCGCCGACGAGCTGCACCTTGTCGCCGAGCTTCGCGGTGAGCTTCGCCCAGCCGGCCCAGTCGCTCTCAGCCAGGCCGTCTTCGATGGAGCGGATCGGGTACTTGCCGCACCAGGCGGCCCAGTAGTCGGTCATCTCCTCGCTGGACCAGACCTTGTCGGGGTTGGACTTGAAGAAGACGTAGCCGCCTTTCTTCTCGTTGTACATCTCGCTGGTGGCTGGATCGAGAGCGACGAAGACCTGCTGGCCGAAGCTGTAGCCGGCGGCCTCGACAGCCTCGGCGATGACCTTGAGGGCGTCCTCGTTGTCGGCGAGGCTGGGTGCGAAGCCGCCCTCGTCGCCCACGGCCGTGGACAGGCCGCGTTTGGTGAGCACCTTCTTGAGGGCGTGGTAGATTTCGACGCCGCAGCGCAGTGCGTCGTCGAAGTTGTCGAATCCCCATGGCTGGATCATGAACTCCTGGAAGTCGACGTTGTTGTCGGCATGCTTGCCGCCGTTGAGGATGTTCATCATGGGGCAGGGCAGGGTCTTGCCGGCCGTGCCGCCGAGGTAGCGAAACAAGGGCAGACCCAGTGCCTCGGCCGCGGCGTGGGCGACGGCCATGGACACGCCGAGCGTGGCGTTGGCGCCGAGCTTGCCCTTGGTGTCCGTGCCGTCGAGTTCGATCATGACGGCGTCGATGTCTTCCTGATCGCGGGCGTCGAGTCCGAGGATTTCAGGGGCGATGACGCTGTTGACGTTCTCGACGGCATTGAGGACGCCCTTGCCGCCGTAGACGTCCTTGTCGCCGTCGCGCAGCTCGATGGCCTCGTTCTCGCCGGTGGAAGCTCCGGAGGGCACAGCCGCCCGGCCTATGGTGCCGTCGGCCAGGTGGACCTCGACTTCGACGGTCGGGTTGCCGCGGCTGTCAAGAATCTGGCGTCCGTGGACGAGTTCGATCTCGAGGCTCATCGCAGTGACTCACTTTCGTGCGGATGGTGTGATTGGTCAGGCGGGCCGGCCCTTGTGCGGACCAAGCGGGCACGGGACAAGCGGGTCGGGAGTATAACAGAGGCCCGCGGGGGTAGAAAGACGGGCGGGGTGGGTGTGTTGGCGGCGCGGGGGGGCGGTCGGGCGTGTGGGGGGTGGGGGTGATCCGCACCTTGGTGGGCCAAGGTGCGGCTTGGGAGGGAATTCTTGCGGGTGTGACGAAATCGTGTGGTCGGCGACAATCTTCATATCCTGAACGTTCTGAACGTGGCATACGCACACAGTCGGCAGGTCACGGGGACCGCTGCCGGCGTGATGCATGAAAGATGAATGAAAGGAGCCGGGTCATGTCGTTGGATGAACGCGTGGCGGCATTGGAGCGGTCGGTGCGTCGGTGGCGGCTGGTGGGGATGGCGGGCCTGCTGCTGGCGGTGGGGGCGTCGGCGGCGGTCGGGGTGTCGTGGGCCGGCCGCGGCAAGGTTCGGCAATTGACGGTTGTGGACGACGCAGGGCGTGAGCGGATCGTGCTCGACGGCTCGACGCTGGAGCTTCGGGCGGCCGAGGGCGGCGCGCGGCTGCGGCTGACGAGCGACGCCCGGGAAGCCGGTCTGGAGCTTCTTGGAGTGCCGCAGACGCCGCGGATGCACCTGAAGCTGACCGAAGTCGGCGACGTCGAGCAGGTGTTCAGCGACGACTTCGGCAACCGACGTGTGGTGATATACGCGGCCGGCACGGGTGCGGCGGGGACGCGGCATATGGACACGGTGGGCCGCGTGCGGATCGAGCACACGACCACTGACGGTCCGGACGCTGTGACGATCTGGCGCGACGCCCGGGCGCGGGACCGGATGGTCGCGTTCACATCGAGCCGGGGCCTGGCGAACTTTGAGCATCGTGATCCGAAGGGCAATGTCCGGCTCCACGACGGCACGAACGAGGCGGGCCAGGCGGCGCGGCAACTGCATGACGAAGCGGGCACGGTCCGCATCCGGTCGCTGAGCGATCCGGATCAGACGGCCCAGACGTTCTGGTTTGACACGGCCGGCCGTCCGCTGATCCAGGCGACGTCGGCGGCGGGCGGCGGCGGCGGCCTCCTGCTGCGCAATCAAGGCGATCAGGTGCGCCTGATGATGGGCATCGACAAGCAGGGCGTGCCCGGCATGAAGATGTGGGACGGTCAGGGGGTCGAACGGTTCCAGATCGGCTGCGACGACATGACGGTCCTGACGCTGTTGGATCCCGGCGCGGTACCCCGGCTGGTGCTGCAGACGAATGCGGACGCCGGCGCCATCAACGTCTGCGACTCCAATGGGAAAACGCGCTTCGCCGTGTTTGCCGGAGGCGACGACAACGGGGCGGAGATGCAGTTGTGGTCGCCGCAGGAGAAGGTGCGCATCATGGCCCGCACCGGCGACTCGGGCCAGGCGTCCTTCCGCATGAAGGACGACAACCAGATCGACCGGTTTTCCATGACCGTCTGGCAGGACAACGCCCAGACGTTCGAACTGGCCGACGCCCTGGGCAATGCACGAATGGCCATGATAGTTGACAAGGACAACATCAGCTCGATGAACGTATACGACACGATGGGCGTGTTGCGCAGCGGCATGTACACACTGCCTGACGGACAGGCAGGCCTGCGTCTGTTTGACCGCCAGGGGAATACGCGCATGGACGCGATCACCACATTGCAGCGCGACGCGCGGCTGGCGCTGATCGGCTCGGACAATGTGGGGCGGGTGATCCTCGGGGCTGATGCTTCCGGCCACGCCTACGTGCGGCACCTCGACGGCCTGGGGAATGAACGGCTGGTGGACGGGACGTTCAACGACGGCGCAGGCGGGAGCGTGTATCTGGATGCCGAGGGGCAACTGCGCATTTCCGTGCAGACCGAGGCGGGCGGGGGATCGGCGGTGAAGTTCTGGGACGCGGCCGGCGGCGAGGTCGGGACGCCGCTGCCGTGACGCGGGCTGCCGTGAAGCCACCCGCGGCAGAGTGAGGAATATCTTGTCTCAACAGTTCGGATGTCTGCGATCCGCACCCTGGGGACAAGGCGCGGTCTGGGGGGGCGGGGGACGCGTGGGGTTGGATCGTTTATCTTGGGGTGGTCGCATGGAGACGGCGGTTGACCTACCATCCTCCATTGCGCCACGAGCCATTGGCGCAGCCGGTGGATGATTGACGGACTGCTGACTGTATAAGGACCGACTGCATGGGTGTTCCGCTATCGCAGATGTGGACCGTCGCCAGCTACGTGCTGCGGCAGCGGCTGCGCGGCAACCGGCGGTATCCGCTGGTGCTGATGCTCGAGCCGCTGTTCCGCTGCAACCTCGCGTGTGCCGGCTGCGGCAAGATTCAGTATCCGCCGCACATCCTCAAGAAGCAGCTCACGCCCCAGCAGTGCTTCGCTGCCGTCGAAGAATGCGGCGCGCCGATGGTGAGCATCCCCGGCGGCGAGCCGCTGATGCACCCGCAGATCGGCGAGATCGTCGAGGGCCTCATCGAGCGGCGCAAATACATCTACCTGTGCACCAACGCGATCCTGCTGAAGGAGAAGCTCGAGGCTGGCCTGTTCAAGCCGAGCAAGTACCTGACCTTCAGCGTCCACATGGACGGCACGGAGGAGAACCACGACTTCGCCGTCTGCCGCGAGGGCACGTTCGACGTCGCGCTCGAGGGCATCCGCCTGGCGGTGGAAATGGGCTTCCGCGTCACCACGAACACGACGCTTTTCGACGGGGCCAACCCCGTCGAGGTGCGCGAGTTCTTCGACCAGATGATGGACCTGGGCGTGGAGGGCATGATGGTCAGTCCCGGCTATGCCTACCCCAAGGCCCCGGATCAGCAGTCGTTCTTCCGCGAGCGGGCGAAGACGGCCGAGCTTTTTGAAACGATCCTGGCCAATCGCGACAAGCGCTGGCGGTTCAACCAGTCGGCGCTGTACCTGGAGTTTCTCATGGGGCGGCGTGACTACGAGTGCACGCCCTGGGGCAACCCGACGTACAACATCTTCGGCTGGCAGCAGCCGTGCTACCTGCTGCAGGAAGGCTACGTGGACAGCTTCCGCGAACTGATCGAGCAGACCGACTGGGACCACTACGGGCGGGCGTCGGGGAACCCCGCCTGCCAGCAGTGCATGGTGCACTGCGGCTACGAGCCCAGCGCGGTGAACCACACGTTCGGCAGCTTCGGCGGGCTGTGGGAGACGGTCAAGGCGATGGTGTTCAACACCTACGCGAACCCGGCGGCGAAGCGGCGTCTGGACGAGGCGGCGCAGCGCCCGCGCGGGCCGATCGCGCATCTCGAACACCTGACGATTGACGGCAAGCCGGTGGTCGAGGCCCTGGCGCGGCGGCGCGAACCGGTCGAGGCCGCGTGAACGCGAATCGCTTCCCTCCGCCGGGCGCGTGCGCGGCCGATGCCCCTTTGACGCAACTGGAGACAACGACGATGGCGCTGCGGCTGGCATTCAGCACGGTGGCCTGCCCCGACTGGACCCTGGAGCGGGTGGTCGAGCAGGCGAAGGCGATGGATTACGCGGGCGTCGAGCTGCGCACGCTGGGCGACAACGCCGGAAGCGCCGCGGCCCCCCAGTTGGCGTGCGATCCGGCCTTGAGCGATCCAGCGGTGGTGCGACGGCTGTTTGAAGGCGCGGGTATCGTGCCGGCGTGCCTGAGCACGTCGATCTGCCTGCACCATGCCGACACGTCGGCTGCGCGGACGGCGACGGCGCAGACCATGCGGACCATGGAGCTGGCGGCGGCGATCGGCTGTCCGGCCGTGCGGGTGTTCGCCAGCACCCTGCGCCCCGGTGAGAGTCGCAACGCGGTGATTCAGCGCGTGGCCGGCCGCATCGCGCCGCTGGCGGACAAGGGGGGCGAGTTGGGCGTCGAGCTGCTGTTCGAGAACGCCGGCTCGTTCGCCCGGGCCCGCGACTGGTGGACGATGCTCAACCTGGCGGGCCACCCGCTGGCGGGCATGTGCTGGAACGCGGCCAACGCGGCCATCGCCGGCGAGGACCCGGCCGTCAGCGTCTCGGTGCTGCACAGCCGCATCCGCATGGCCAAGGTCAAGGACCTGACCATCGGCGAGGGCAGCGGCTTCAAGCCCCTGGGCGAAGGCGACGTGGCGGTCGAGACATTTTTCAAACGCCTGATGGGCATCGGCTTCGACGGCTTTGTCAGCGTGGAGTGGGACCGTCTGTGGCTGCCGAGCCTGGCCCCGGCCGAGGAGGCGCTGCCCGCGGCCCGCAAGCGCATTCAGGAATGGCTCGACGTGATCGAGGCGGCTTTGCCCAGGAAGAAGCCGGCCAAGGGCGAAGCGCGTCAGCCCGCGGCCGCGGCGGGGTAAGACTCAGAAGTCGCCGCCAAGATTTCACCGCGGTGCCCGCAGAGGTCGCAGAGTGACTTCCATGGGCGGCAGGTTTACGCGCGAGGTCGTCGCCGCGGCAGCAGAACCAGCGCCGCCGCCAACGTGGCAAGGCTTGCCGGCTCGGGGATGATCGTCGCTTCGGCCTGCTGCCCGGCCGCGCCCACCAGCGCACTGATGAAGAGGTTGATGTCGCCGACATCGACCACGCCGTCGCCGCTGAGGTCCAGCAGCGTCAGCGGCCAGTCGGGGTAGGCGGCCGCGTAGCCGGCGGGATCGGTCAGGGCGAGGACGAAGGGATTGATGTCCTCGGTGTTGATGCGGCCGTCGCCGCTGAAATCACCGCGGTCGGGGATGAATCGCACGGCGCGGATCAGGCCGTCGCGCTTGGTGAGCACGTAGATTTCGCCGTCGGCGTCAATGCCGAAACGCAGGTCGGCGCGGAAGTCGTTGCCGAGCAGTTCCAGCAGCGTGGTGGACTGGTCGCCGTCGTACAGCGCCAGTTCGTGGATCGGCGTCCGGCCGTCGGGTGCGATCGCATCCATGTCGAAGTGAAACAGCCGGCCGCGGACGATGTCGCCGAAGATGTAGTGCCCCACGAGGTTGGGCAGGCGGTCGCCGCGATAGACGAACCCGCCGACGATCGCAGCGCCCTCGTCGTGGTCGTACTGCGCGACGGGATAGGTCAGGCCCAGGGCCGCGTCGTCGGGCGGCAGCGGTTCGACGTGGCCGGCGACGAAGGTGAACGTGCCCTCGCGCAGGCTCCAGCCGTAGTTGCCGCCGGCCTGGATCACGTTGACTTCCTCGATGTCGGCTTGGCCGATGTCCGACAGCAGCATCAGGCCGGTGCCGAACGGCGCGGGAGCGTCCCACGAATAGCGGTGGGGATTGCGGAAGCCGAAGGCCCACGTTTCGGGCAGGTAGCCGGCGTCGCCGATGAACGGGTTGTCGGCCGGCACCTGATAGGGCGAGACGGCGTCGGGCAGCGGGTCGATGCGCAGCAGCGATCCGAGCGGGCTGAGCGGATTCTGGGCCAGGTTATGGGGATCGCCGCCCGCGCCGCCGTCGGCGACGGCCGCGTAGAGCTTGCCGTAGTCGGCGTCGCCGGGGCCGGCATTGGGATTGAAGCTGATCTGGCCGAGGTTGTGGTTGGCGAACGGTTGGGCGAAACGCATCACCTGCCGCCGCGTGGCGGTGTCGATGGTGTCCGGGTTCGCGAAGTCGATGGTCCACTCATCGACGACGCTGTGGTGACTGACTCCACCGAACAGCGTGGCAAAGGTGACGTCGGCCGCGGTGTTCGACGATTCGTAGGCGGTGTAGAGCCTGCCGTAGCCGGTTGCGTCGGGGTCGGCGAAATCGGGATGAAACGCGAAGGTCGAGAAGCCGGCCTCGCCGTGGCTGGCGAGCAGGCTCAGGTCGGGAATGGCGGCGAGGTCGAGCATGGGTTGCGGGTTGACGTTGCCGTCGGCGTTGACGATCCACAGCTTGCCGCGCATGTCGTTGACCACGAGTCGGCCCGAGCCGTCGGGCAGTGGCAGCAGCAGATTGAGTCGTGCCCGCGGGCGGCCGGCGCTGCTGGGCGGCGGCGCGGCGAAGGGAACCAGTTGCACGCGCTTCGAGCCTGCGACGATCGGATCGGGCAGCGGATCGGCCAGTTCCTGCGCGGCCGCACCGGCGGCGAGCATGAGAAGTCCGGCAGCGAGCGGCAGCGTGCCGACGCGCCGGCGGCGCTGTTGAAACAGGCATCGCAGCATCCACCACTCCCTTTCGCGGGCTGCCCGGAGCCGGGGCCCGCCACGCCATTGTAGCGCCCGACTATCGCCGCCGTCGCATGGCCCCTGCCAGGGCGAGGACGCCCGCGAGGGCCAGCGACGTCGGCTGGGGGATGGCCGCGGTCTGGCCGTCGGCGGGGAGGGCGGCCGAGGTGAGGGCGGCGATGAAGGGGTTGATGTCCTCGGTGTTGAGCCGGCCGTCAGCGTTGAAGTCGCCGGCCGCGACGGGGTCGATGTGCG
>CAZUUQ010000119.1:0-7113 GCA_964622625.1 uncultured Phycisphaeraceae bacterium
CCGTAACGGCTCTGGTCGCACACCGGCCCCAGCAGCCCACGCTCACGAGCCGTGCAGCACGCCGTCGCCAGATGCCAGCCCGCGAAGTTGCTCGTGCCGATGTAGGTCACCTTGCCTTGCTGGATGAGCGTCTCATACGCCTGCCAGATTTCGTCCCAGGGCGCGTCGCGGTCGACGTGGTGCATCTGGTAGAGGTCGATGTGATCGACCCCGAGGCGTTGCAGCGACGCTTCGCACGCCCGCCGAATGTGATAGGCCGACAGCCCGCGATCATTGACGCCGGGACCAACCTTCATGTGGCACTTGGTCGCCAGCACCACCTGGTCGCGCACGCCCGGCCGCTCCTTGAGCCAGCGACCAATGATCTGCTCGCTCCAGCCGACGCGCGGCCTGGTATCGCCGGTCACAAAGTGCGTGCCGTACGAGTCGGCCGTGTCGATGAAATTGATCCCCGTCTCGACGGCCGCATCCAGCAACACCCTCGCTTCGTCTTCGGGCGTCTGCGGGCCGAAGTTGACGGTGCCGAGCACCAGACGGCTGACGCGCAGGCCGGCGCGGCCCAGTCGGACGTACTGCATGAGGAAGCTCCGGAGCGTTCCGGCCAAGTGTGGAGAGTACGCGAGCCGACGTCAAGACGAGTCGGCGTCGCCGAGACCGGCCAGTAGACCCGACCGCATGCATACGTCCATAATGGCGTCAGACGGCGCGACGCAGCGACCTTCCCCCGCGCCACGGGAGAACCCCATGAGTCTTCGCATGGTTGAAATGGTGATTCCGGAAACGGCGGCGACGGATCTGATGGGTCTGGCCGAGGAGCTTCGGGTGCTGGGCCTGTGGCGTGAACCGCTGGAAGGGCACCTGGTGTTGCTGCGGCTTCTGGTTCCAAACGAGAAGACCGAATCGGTGATCGCGGCCCTGGAGTCGCGGTATCACACCAATCTCGGCTTCCGCCTGGTGATCTTTGAAGTGCAGGCCACGGTGCCGCAGCCGGAGACCACGCAGCACGCATCCGAGGCGTCCGCCGTCGGCTCCGATGCGGACGACAATACGAAGCCGCAAGATCCCCTGCGACTGGCGTGTGCCGAACTCGTCCAGACCCTGTCGAGCAGCGCCGCCGTCAACCGCATCTTCACCGCGACGGTGATACTTTCCACGGTGGTCGCGGCCGTGGGACTGGTCCGTGACAGCGTCGCGGTCATCATCGGGGCCATGGTGATCGCCCCTCTGCTGGGGCCGAACATGACCTTGGCACTGGCAACGACATTGGGCGACTCGAAGCTGGCGCGCAGCGCCCTGCGCGTCAACGGCGTCGGGCTGACGTTGTCGCTGCTGGTGTCGGTGGTCATCGGCCTGTCGGTATCGGTGGATCCGACCATCAAGGAGATCGCCACGCGCACGCAGGTGTCGCTGAGCGACATCGTTCTGGCGCTGGCCGCCGGCAGCGCGGGAGCGCTGGCGCTGACCACGGGCCTGTCCGCCGCCGTCGTAGGCGTCATGGTGGCAGTGGCGCTGCTTCCGCCGCTGGCCACCACCGGACTGCTGGTGGGCGGCGGTCACTGGGAACTGGCTGCCGGATCCCTACTGCTGACGGTAACGAACATCGTCTGCGTCAACCTGGCCGGGGTCGCCACGTTCCTGTGGCAGCGGGTGGGGCCGCAGCAGTGGTGGCGGGCCAGCCAGGCGCGTCGGATGGTCCGCGTCGCCAGCGGCATCTGGCTGGCGTTGCTGACGGTACTGATCGGTCTGATTCTGCTGGCGCGGCATTGAGGCGTCCGGGGTCGGCCCCGGCGCACAGAACGACGACGCTGTCGCGCGATCCCGTACGCACGACGGCCGCGTCCAGCAGGCGCCGGGCTTCGTCTTCGGGTGTCTGCGGGCCGAAGTTGACGGTGCCGAGCACCAGACGGCTGACGCGCAGGCCGGCGCGGCCCAGTCGGACGTACTGCATGAGGATCTCCCAGGACTGCCCAGCATCTGATAACAGCAGCAGGTGCGACGTCAACTCATTCACGCGTGAGGAAGCAGGCCTTAGACATGCTCGCTGAGCATCGCGTCCGCCAGCGGGGGCATGGGGCAGTCGAGGCGGTCGGCGACGGCGCGGAGCAGTTCGGCTTCGCGCCACGTCACTTGCTGGTCGGCCAGCACGCAGGCGGCGGCCGCTTCGAGCAGGGATCGCTTGAGGCGCGGGGCGACGCGGTTGAGTGTTTCCAGGGCTGTATCGAGCTGGGCGAGGCTGCTCTGGTCGGCGTCGAGCCATGGCGCGTCGACCTGCTGCAGATGCTGTACAGCACGGGTGAAAGCTTCGCGTGCCGCGTTCTGTTCGCCGCTGCCGGCGCGGGCGAGGGCTGACAGCAGGATGCCGCACTCGCGGCCCAGGGAGCGCAGGGTGTAGTAGTCCACGCGCGGCTTGCGGACGTCGCGGTAGTGCGGGCTCAGGTGGCGGCGCAGCAGGCCGGCGAGTACCCACTCGAACGTGTCCATGCGCTGGTCGGCGCGGATCAGGGCGTCGATGTTCTTCTCGAACGGCTCGAACTGCGAGACGGTCAGTTGCCGCAGCGTGGGCAGTGCGATGTCGATCAGCGGCAGGCGGAGGGCGGGGTCGAGGTCGCGGGCCAGCGGCTCGATCTTCCGCGTCAGTCGCAGCACGGCCGTATCGGCGTGGGCTTCGAGGTGCGTCCACTGCCGGGCGCGGGCTTCGGCGTCGCGGTCGAGCAGCAGCGCGTAGATGACGGCCCGGGCGCCGAAGGGATCGTGGGCCGCGTCGCGCAGGGCGTCGGGCATGCGGGCGAGCAGTTGCTCGGCTTGGGCGACGTGACTTGCGTTTGGCTGGCCGATATCAGCCACGGCGCGGCTGGGCGCGGCGCCACTTTGCTTGCCTCCGGCGGCTCCGGCGGCGGCGAGGCGTGCGGCGGCGCTGAGGGCTACGATGCCGGCGGCTGGCGCGGCCGCGCGGGCCAGCGGCGGCGGAGGCGGGAATTTGCCGTCCCACGTCGGATCGACGCGGGCGATGCGCCGCCTCAGCGGCGGGTGCGTGGCGAACAGGCTGTTGAGGCTGACGGCCACGCCGGAGGCGAAGAACATGTGGCTTGCTTCGGGGGCGTTGGCATGGTCGATGCGGCCGCGGGTGGAGGTCGCGCCGATGGCCTTGAGCGCGCCGCCGATGGTGTCGGGATCGCGGGTGAACTGGACGGCCGCGGCGTCGGCGAGGTACTCGCGCTGGCGACTCACGGCCGCTCGGATGATGGAGGCGAACAGAGCGCCGATCGACCCGATGACCAGCAGGCCCACGCCCAAGGCGATCAGGGGCAGCGGATTGCTGCCACGGCTTGAGCGGCTGCGCACGCGCGGGGCGTACATGGCCGAACGCAGAACCACCCGGCCGGCCATGGCGATGACGACGATGCCCGCCAGCAGGCTGATGAGACGGATGTTGAGTCGCATGTCGCCGTTGAGAATGTGCGAGAACTCATGGGCGACCACGCCCTGAAGCTGCGGCCGCGTCAGCCGCTCGGCCGCGCCGCGGGTGATGCCGACCACCGCGTCATCCACGCTGTAACCGGCCGCGAACGCGTTGAGGCCCTGCTCGTGTTCAAGCAGATAGACCGGCGGGACGGGCGTGCCGGAGGCGATGGCCATCTCCTCGACGACGTTGAGGACGCGACGGGTCAGCGGATCGGCGGTGTCGTGGGTCAGCAGCGTGCCGCCGAGCGATTCGGCCACGGCCGCCCCACCGCCGCGAAGCTGGGCGAGCTTCATGAGGCTGCCGATGCCGATCAGGCAGCCGACACCCAGCGCGACGTAGAGGAGCAATTCCCAGTGCCACCAGCCGCCCATCGAGGTCTGGCCGGGCGGCGGCACGCGCGTCGAGGCGGGGTAGTGCACAAAGAGCAGGACGCACATCGCGTAGATGGCCGCGATGATCGCGGCGACGCAGAGGGCGAAGAGCGCGACGAGCCGGCCGGTCTTCCTGCGGGCCGCGTCCTGGTGTTCGAAGAAGTCCATGTGGATTCGTCCGGCCGTCGTCGTCATGCCGCAGCGCCCATCATGCTACGCGCGATCGGCCAGATCGTACATGGCGATCATGTAGGGATGGTCGGGGTCATATCGCGTGAGTGTTGCGCCTCGCTCCACGCGGCCGACGGGACGCACGTCGGCGCCGGGCGATTGGGTTGCCGCGTCGCCGAGTTTGTCGCGACATGTCTGCAAGCGGGCCATAAGATCGGCGACGATGTCCGGATGCCGCTCCGCCACGTCGGTCGTTTCGCCCGGATCGGCATGCAGATCGTACAGGGCTGTCATCCGCGTGTCGCGCTTGCGCACGTGCAGCTTCCATCGCCGATCTCGCACCGCCTCGAGACTGTCCATCAGGTAGTAGAAGAACGCGCCATGCGGGGACGCGACATCGCCGTCACGGCGAAGCAGAGGCAGGATGGTGCGGCCATCGATGATGCGGTCGTCGGGCAGCGCCGCTCCGGCGATTTCCGCCAGCGTCGGATAGAGGTCCATCGCGGTGACCAGCTCGCGGCAGACCGCCCCGGGAGCCACGTGCCCCGGCCAGCGCACGATGGACGGCACGCGGAAGCCGCCCTCCCAGGTGGTTCCCTTGACGCCCCGCAGCGGGCCATTGCTGCCGCCTTCGTTCTGACACCGTGAGCCGTTGTCGCTGGTGAAGATCACCACAGTGTCGTCGGCGATCCCCAGCCGCGTCAGTTCGTGCATCAGCACGCCCATGGCCCAGTCAATGCACTCGACGGCCGCGCCGTACCGGCCGTTGCGCGACTGCTTCATGAACCGCGCGGGCACGAACAGCGGCAGATGCACGTACATGTGGGCCAGATACAGGAAGAACGGCCGATGCGCGTTCTCCTGCATGAAGCTGACCGACTCGGCGACGTAACGTTCGGTCAGGCCGGTCTGATCCGGCTGCTGCTGGATGACGCGTTCGTCGCGCAGCAGCGGCAGCGGCGGATACGTGTCGCCGTCGCGGCGGTAGCCCATGTCGTTGCTGTAAGGCAGGCCGAAGTAGCTGTCGAACCCGTGCCGCGTGGGCAGGAACGGCCGCTGGTCGCCGCAGTGCCACTTGCCGACGAGCTTCGTGGCATAGCCGGCCCGCTTCAGCAGAGATGCAATCGTGACCTCATCGGGATGCAGCCCCAGCGGCTGGCCGGGAAACAGCACCATACGTCCGTCGAACGATCCGAAGCCGATACGCCGCGGATAGCAGCCGGTCAGCATCGCCGCCCGCGACGGGGAGCAGACCGACGACGCCATGTAGAAGTCGGTGAACCGCATGCCCTCAGCCGCGATGCGGTCGATGTGGGGCGTGGCGTTGACCGCCGAGTCGTAGCAGCCCAGGTCGCCGTAGCCCAGGTCGTCGCAGTTGATCAGCACAATGTTGGGCTGGCGGCGCGCTGACATGAGGTTGTTCCACGGCGGCGCGGGCGGCGAGGTGACGTGCGGGCGGTCCGTCTAGAACTGCACCTTGGGCGCCTGGGCGATGGCGGCGCGGTCCTCGAACTGCAGCAGACCCGCGTCCTGCCCGTGGCCGAACATGCCGGCGAAGAGCACCGGCGGGAACGACTGACGGTAAGTGTTGTAGACCATGACCGAGTCGTTGTAGGCCTGGCGGGCGAAGGCCACTTTGTTCTCGGTGCTGGTCAGCTCTTCCTGCAGGGCCATCATGTTCTGATTGGCCTTGAGGTCGGGGTAGGCCTCGACGACGGCGAAGAGCCGGCCCAGAGCCCCGGCGAGCATGCCCTCGGCCCCGGCCAGTCCCGCCATGGCCCCGGCGTCGCCGACGTTGCCCGATGCCTTCTGCAACCCCGCGACCGCCTGGTTGCGCGCCTGGGTGACGGCTTCAAGCGTTTCGCGCTCGTGCTTGATGTAGCCCTTGGCCGTCTCGACGAGGTTGGGGATCAGGTCGTGGCGGCGCTTGAGCTGCACCTCGATCTGGGCGAAGGCGTTCTTGAATCGGTTGCGCAGCGCCACCAGGCGGTTGTAGATGCCGATGATCACCAGGACCAGAATGAGGGCCAGAACAGCCAGGACCACCAGCACCGACACGACGATCATGGTTGTGGACATGTTGTGCCTCCGGCAAGGCGCGCCGCGCGCCCGCTATTTCTTATCGCCATCGGGTTTCCTGTCCTTGGGCGGACCTTCGAGAATCTTGTCGGCCATGCCGTATTCCACCGCCTCCTTCGCGGAAAAGAAGCGATCGCGTTCCGAATCTTTCTCAATCTGCTCGATGCTCTTGCCCGTGTGCGAGGCGAGGATCTCATTGAGCTGGCGTTTGGCCTTGATGATCTCCTCGGCCTGAATCTGCACGTCGGAAGTCTGGCCGTAAATGCCGCCGTAGGGCTGGTGGATCATGACCTTGGCGTGCGGCAGCATGAAACGCTTGCCCTTGGTGCCGGCCGCGAGCACGATCGCCCCGCCGCTCATCGCCCGCCCGATGCACGTGGTCGCCACGTCGCAGCTCAGGAAGCGGATGGTGTCGTAGATCGCCAGGGTGTCGTCGACGCTGCCGCCGGGGCTGTTGACGTAGAGGTTGATGTCCTGGTCCTTCTTGAGATTCTGCAGGTGCAGCAACCGCATGATGATGCCGGTGGCCGAGGAATAGTTGATCTCGCCGACCAGAAAGATGACGCGGTTCTCCAGCAGCATCTCGTCGATGGTCATCTCGCGGTAGCGCTGGTAGCCGCCGGAGCCCATGGGGGGCATGGCGACGGGATGGCGCCGGTCCAGCGCGGGCGTGGCCGCGGTGTATCCCGGCAGGTGCGGACGCTGATACGGACGATCGTGCATCGTGAAAGCCTCGTGATGGCGAAGGTTGCGGGAATCCCAAGTCAGTGCGGCCATGATAGCCGCCGCGACGATGGGGCGAAACTGCATGCCCGCGGCAAGCAGCGGCTTCCCGCGCCCTCAGCAGACATCAGCGGGGCATCAGAGCGGCCGAGAAGCAGGTATTGAGCCAAGACGCAGCACGCGGGTGTGGACGGCCGCTTCACTGCATGTCGCTCACGGCAGTCCGATGCTGCCGACGGTACGCGGTGGGTGACATGCCCAGCGTCGCGCGAAAGACAGCCGTCAGGCGGTTGGCATCGCAGAAGC